>NZ_LBCB01000009.1:30759-87313 GCF_000980515.1 Akkermansia sp. UNK.MGS-1
TTATCTGGATCCTTCCAGTTTTCTGGATTTGTGGGGTTCCGCCTCCGGGAACAATAATACGGGCTGGTTTCATCCGGAGTATGAACGCCTGCTGGCGGAGAGCCGCGCCACGGGAGACCAGGAGAAGCGCATGGCCCTGCTGGCCCGTGCGGAAGCGCTGATGCTTTCCGAATCCCCGGTGATTCCCCTGTATTGGGCCAAACGGTCCTATTTGAAGAGGCCGGAAGTGCGGGGATGGCATCCCCTGCTTCTGGACAACCATTTGTTTGAGGATATCAGCCTGGACGACGCCCGGGAACATGGGAAGGAGGCCGCGCCTTGACCAGGATGATTCTGAAACGCCTGGGGCAGGGGCTTCTGGTCCTGCTGGTGCTGGAAACTGTGACGTTTTTCCTGATACGCCTGTTGCCGGGGCACCCCTTCATGGGAGAAAAGAAACTTCCGGAGCATGTCCTCCAGCAGCTCCAGGCCAGTTACGGGCTGGATCAGGCTCCCCTGATCCAGTACGGGCGTTACTGGTGGAACATGCTGGTTCATGGCGACCTGGGACCGTCTTTGGTGAAGGAAGGCGTCAGCGTGGCGGATATGATCGGCCAGTCATTCCCTGTTTCCCTCCAACTTGGAGTCATAGGCATGGCTATTTCCATTCTGGCGGGGGTTCCCGCCGGAATTGTGGCGGCACTGTACAAGAACCGGTGGATGGACTGGTGGGTGATGCTGGTTTCCATGGCCGGCATCTGCATTCCCGCCTTTGTCGTGGCTCCGGTGCTGGGCGTAGCTCTGGGCATGCATGTGCCCGGCTTGAGCGTGGCCGGATGGGATTCTCCCGGTTGCGTGGTGCTTCCGGCGCTGACGCTGGGGCTGGTGAATGCCGCGTATCTGGCGCGCCTGACGCGCGGCGGCATGCTTGAAGTGCTGGGGCAGGATTTCATCCGGACGGCTCGAGCCAAGGGGGCAGGGCCTTTCCGTACGGTTTGGAAGCACGCTTTGCGAGGCGGCCTGATTCCGGCCCTTTCCTATCTGGGGCCTGCTTTTGCCGCCATGATTACCGGTTCTTTTGTGGTGGAGACCTGTTTCCATGTTCCCGGCATGGGCCAACATTTCGTGAACGCAACCACGGACCGGGATTATTTCCTCATCCAGGGGCTTGTCCTGTTTTACGGCATTCTGATCGTCGCAGCCAACCTGGGTGTAGACCTGGTGCAAATGGCCGTCAACCCGAGATTGAGAAAGGAATCATGAGAAAAAGAGGATGGAACAGGACGGAGGAACAGGGTTCCTCCCTGTGGAAGGACGCTTTTCTGCGTCTTTCCCGCAACCGGGCAGCCATGTTTTCCCTGCTGGCGCTGGCGCTGATTGCGGCGGCCTGTTTTCTGGGGCCCCTGCTGCCGTGGCTGCCTCATCCTAATGTGCAGGATTTGTCCCGGATTGCGGAAAGCCCTTCCTGGGACCATTGGTTCGGCACGGACCAGCTTGGGAGGGACCTGCTGGCGCGTGTCCTGTACGGCGGCCGCATTTCCCTGCTGGTGGGCGTGGTCGCCACGGGCGTTTCCCTGGTGATTGGCGTGGCGTACGGACTGGTTTCCGGTTATGCCGGAGGCAGGCTGGATGCCCTGATGATGCGCCTGGTGGATGTGCTTTTTGCCCTGCCGTTCATTGTGCTGGTGATTATTTTTTCCCTGTCCGTGGAGGAGCCGGCCCGGAGGCTGACGCAGTGGGTTTCCGGCATGACGGGCTGGTCTGTGGAAATGGTGAGCCCCATGACCGGGCTGATTCCCCTGTTCATCGCCATCGGCGCTTTGGGCTGGCTGACGCTGGCGCGCATTGTCCGGACGCAGACGATGGAGCTGAAAGGGCAGGAGTTTGTGGAAGCCGCCCGCTCCCTGGGCATCGGTCACATGAAGATTCTGTTCCGCCATATTGCTCCGAATTTGTTCGGGGCCGTCATCGTGTACACGACTCTGGCCGTTCCCGGCATCATGTTGCTGGAAGCCGTCCTGTCCTTTCTGGGGCTGGGCGTGAAGGCTCCCAATTCTTCATGGGGAACGCTGATCAAGGAAGGGGCGGACCGCATGGAGGTAAGTCCGGAATTGCTTTTGTTCCCGGCGCTCCTGTTTTCGGCTACCCTGCTGGCGCTGAATTTCCTGGGGGACGGACTGCGGGACGCCCTGGATCCCAAGTCCTCCAAGGACTGATGTTTTTAAGTAAAAATCATGAAGATTGCGTTAACGATTTCCATGCTGGTGGTCTCCAACGTTTTTATGACGTGGGCGTGGTACGGCCATCTGAAGAAGGGTTCCGGGGCGGATGGCAAGCCCCTGCTGATGATTATCCTGATGAGCTGGGGATTGGCGTTTTTTGAATATTGCTTCATGATTCCCGCCAACCGCCTGGGCAGTGCGGGCGGGCTTAACGTGGCCCAGCTCAAGATTATTCAGGAGGTGATTACCCTGTGCGTGTTTATTCCTTTCGCCCTGTTCTACATCGGAGAAAAATGGAAGTGGGATTACCTGTGGGCGTTTTTATGTGTATTGGGAGCCGTTTTCTTCGTCAACAGGGAGCGTTTGTTCGGGTGACAGACTTTTTCCGTTCGCATTCCTCCCTCCGGACTGTCTTACCCTGAAGAAAGATGAAGATGAACATAATTCCTGTTTTTGCCGCAGCAGCCTCAATCGTTCTGGCCGCAGGCTGCCATCATCGCCACCATGATCGTGATTATTACCGTTCCGGGCCGCCGCGCCATGATCATTATCATCATGACCGTGACGGCTGGGAGCAAAGGCGGACAAAGCCGGTCCCCAAGCCGCGCCCGCATTACATAACCGCCAATCATGCTTCCTATCCCCGCCTGTACCAGCTCCTGTAGATTCGCGGGGACATTTCTCTGCATCCGGAAGGGAGCAGGGCAGGTCCGTGACATGGAACAGGAGGAAGGGCCATGCGGGGAAAATGCCAGCACCGGCGTGCCGTTTATTCCGCTTTTCGGAATGGATTCCGTGCCTGTTCCCTCACGTCGGGACCGGTGGCGGGGGACTCTTGGCCGCGTTCGATGAGCCGCGCACAGGATATAGGCTTGAAAAGGCGCGGTGCCCCCGGCACTCTATGCGCCAGATCAATGACTATAGATGAGCAATTAGACATATTGATGGGCGGTACCGCCGTCGTGATCAGCCGCGAAGAGCTGAAGGAGCGTCTCAAGCTGGGCCGCCCCCTGCGCGTGAAGCTGGGCGTGGACCCTACTGCGCCGGACATCCACCTGGGCCATACCGTGGCTATTGAGAAATTGCGCCAGTTCCAGGAACTTGGCCACCAGGCTGTTTTGCTCATCGGGGATTTCACCGCCACGATTGGCGACCCTTCCGGCCGTTCCGTGACCCGCCCCCCCCTTTCCCGTGAACAGGTGCTGGAGAATGCGGAGACATATACCAAGCAGGCATTCAAGATTTTGGACCGAGACAAGACGGAGATCGTGTATAATGGGGACTGGTTCCGCAAGATGACGTATGAGGAGGTGCTGAAGCTTAATTCCCGCGTGACCATGCAGCAGATGCTGGCCCGGGAGGATTTCAAGGCCCGTGTGGAGGGAGGTAAAGAGGTGCGCCTACATGAGATGCAGTATCCGATTATGCAGGGCTGGGATTCCGTGGAAATCCGTGCGGACGTGGAGCTGGGCGGGACGGACCAGCTTTTCAACATCCTGGTGGGCCGCGACCTTCAGAAGGAGGAAGGCATGCTGCCGCAGATCGCCATGACGATGCCTCTTCTGGAAGGTCTGGACGGCGTGCGGAAGATGTCCAAGTCCTACGGGAATTACGTGGGCGTGGATGAGGCTCCGGAGATGATGTTCGGCAAGATGATGAGCGCCAGCGACGAACTGATGGACCGCTATTACCTGGTGCTGCTGGGTGAGAAGCGGGACATGGGATTGCATCCGATGGAAGCCAAAAAGCTCCTGGCCTGGAAAATCACGGCCCGCTATCATGATTCCGCCGCTGCGGATGCCGCGCGTTCTGACTGGGAAACCCGTTTTTCCAAGAGGGATTTGGCCGCCGCGGATTTGCCGGAAGTGGAGATTGCCTCCCTGCCTGCCGGCATGAATGCCCTGGCTCTGGTTTCCTTCCTGTTTGAGAATGTTTTCCAGGTGAAAAAATCCAATGGCGTTCTCCGCAAGGAGCATTTCACGCCCGGCGCCATCCAGTTGAATGATGTGAAAATGACAGACCCCTCCGCCGTTTTGGAACTGGCTCCGGGCAACGTCCTGCGCCTGAGCAAGAAGCATGCTGTGCGTTTCAAATAGAACGCCGGAGGCGGTATTTACCTTTTTTCCTTTTCCATGCCGGGATTCCTTGCCAAATTGGATCGCTTCACCATCGGCCTCATCGTCAGTGTGGGCGCGGGAATTCTGGTTCCCTGTTCCGGAGTATGGGATACAGTGTTCAGCCGCCTGAGCGATGCAGCCATCGTTCTGCTTTTTTTCCTGTACGGGGCCAAGCTTTCCCGCCGTTCCGTATGGGAAGGGGTGATGCACTGGCGCCTTCAGGGGCTGGTGGCTGCGAGCACCTTTGTTATTTTCCCCCTGCTGGGCATGGTCAGCATGCCCTTGTGGAATAGTGTGCTGGGGCCGGATTTGTGCATGGGAATGCTGTATGTGTGCATGCTGCCTTCCACCGTGCAGTCCAGCATAGCGTTCACTTCCATGGCGGGCGGCAATGTGGCCGCTGCCATTTGCTCTGCTTCCGTTTCCAGCCTGCTGGGGGTGTTCCTCACCCCCTTGCTGGTGGGGCTGGTGTGGTCCCGCGGAGGGGAAGGGGGCGTGGATTTTTCCACTTTCCTGAACATCTGCTATATTATTCTGGTGCCTTTTGTGGCCGGCCAGTTCGCCCAGCGCTGGATTGGCAAATGGGTAGTCACGCACCGGAACCTCACTTCCTGGACAGACCACAGCACCATCTGGCTGGTTATTTACACGGCATTCAGCCATGCGATGATTAACGGCGTATGGAAAAATCTGCCCTGGCTTTCCCTGGTGGAGGTGCTGGCTTTTTGCGGCCTTCTGCTGGCCGCGGCCCTGTGGCTGACGGCTTTCCTTTCACGCAGGCTCCGTTTTTCCCGAGAGGACCGTATTGCGATTATTTTCTGCGGCTCCAAAAAGAGCCTGGCTACCGGCATTCCGATGATGAACGTGATTTTTGCCGGAGCCCCCATCGGGCTGCTGGTGATTCCCATCATGGTGTTCCACCAGCTCCAGTTGATGGTTTGCTCCTTCCTGGCCCGAAAGTGGGCGAAGGACGTGGGAAAGGGAGAACAACTTTAAGAGGGCCTCTGTTTGCCCGCCCTCTCAATGTCCGGTCAGGCGCAGGACGCCGTCGTATTGCATGTCCCGGCCCGGAACAATGATGTGGCTGCCGCGGGAGGGAATTTTTGCAGTAACGGGTTTGTTGCGGAACTGGGTCAAAAACCGCTGGAAGGATTCCATATCTTCCGGGATGATTGTTACTTCCGTATAGGCGGGGTTGGTGGGCGCATGCGTGATTTCCACCCGGAAGGAGCCTGCGATGTTGCCGTCCGGCGCATAGAATTCCAGTGATTCTTCCGTAGAGGCGGGATGCATGAAGAACAGGAAAAACATGATGCCCAGGGCCGCCAGGGTGACGACAGTCAACGGAATATTTTTTCTGAGGGGACTGATATGCATACTTTCTTTTCCTTCCTTCCCTAAGATTATGGGTTTTGCCGGAGCGTGTCAACCCCTCCGGGGGACAGGCTGCGGAGGATTCCTTTCCCATATTCTTTTCAAGGAACAGGTTCCGGAAGAGAGGGGGATGGAAAAAGGGTTGCGTCTGCGGGACAATGTGATAGCTTGTGCGGGCAAAGGGAACCCTATGACCGTACCTGTAAAGATACTGTCCGTATTGGCGGGGCTGAGCCTGGCTGGAAGCGCCCGGGCGCGTATTTGGACGAATGACCGGGGCGCTACCGTCGTAGCCGTGCTGGTGGCCGTCCGTGATGCGGAGGTGGATTTGAAGCTTCAGGACGGGCGCGTGGTGGTTGTTCCCCGGAATATTTTTTCCGGAGCCGATCAGGAATATATTCTGGAATGGGCAAAGTCTGACGGGACGCTTCCGGATACGGATGCAGGGGCGGAGAACCCTCCTGCGCAGGGAGATTCCGGCAGCCGATACGTTCCTCTGGAGCCGAATTGGGATGTTCCCTGGCCGGAGAGGGTGGCCGTTCCCGGTTTCCTGCTGGTGAAAACCGTACAGGAGACGGAGGAATTGAGCGTGTATGAAACGGATCATTTCATTATAGAGTCTCCCGGAAAGCTGCCGGAAGCGGAGCGTATGGCCCTGGCCCGGCGCTTTGAAACCGTTCTGTCTGCCCTGGCGTCTGTTCCGTTGAATCTGGCGGTGGCCCGCCGGCCTTCCCGCAAGTATCTGGTGAGGGTATGTTTCCAGGAAGAGGATTTCAACAGGGCTCCGGGCCTGCGGAACGGGCATCTCAAGTTTTCCCCTACCAGTTTCACGGCTCTGCTGTTGCGGAATAAGAAGGGAAAGCTGCTGAAGCCGGAACTGGATCCGCGCTTTGCCGTCACGCACTGGGCGGCGCAGTCCATGGATTGGGAGCACTGGCTGGTGGACGGCTTTTCCGCGTACATGGCTTTTCTTCCCATGGAGAAGGAAGCGCCTGTATTCCGGAAGATTCCGGAAAGGCTGGCCGCAATGGTTCCGCGCGCCGTCCGCACGGGCAGAGAAACTCTGCCGGCCCTGGCGGACATGCTGTCCAGGGATTCAGCACATTCCGCCGCGGAGCATGGCGTTTCCTCCAGGGGAGGAACGCTTCAGTATTGGGCCGATTTGTTGTGGATGGTTTACTGGAGCCACCTGGAAGGGAACGGAAAGGCGGAGCGCCTCAGAAGCTATTTGAGGGTTCGTGATGCGGAGGGCGGCGGGAAGGCGCGTGCTGTTTTGCTGGATGGGAAGACTCCGGAGGATGTACAGGGGGAAATGGCCGCGGCCTGGAAAAAAATGGGATTGAGGCTGAGATTTTCTCAGCCGGCTTCTGCTGCCGCGGACGGGAAGTCCGCGGAAAAATAACGGGAAGGGAGGGAAGAAAAACTCCTGCCGGGGAGGTGTGGGAAACCTGCGTCTCAAATGGTGCCGTTGAGTTTTCTCCCTATCCAGAACAGGGTAAGCAGAAGGATGAGGATGGAGAGCGTATACGGGCTGCACCAGAGCAGGATGCGCGTTTCCATGGGCGGCGGCACCGGGAGATCCCTGATTTCCTTAATGAGCCGCTGTATTTCCTCAGCTTTTACCATGCGCCCGCGTGTGATGGAGGCCATTTCCTCCATGAGCGCGGTATTGACGGGGCTGCCGATTTTTTCCAGCGTTTCACTCATGGTGATGATGGGAAGCGTAACGGATTTATCCGGTTCCGCAGAGGATGAAGCTGTGAGCTTCCAGGTGCCGGGACGGTTGATTTTGACGGAGGCGGTAAAGGAGCCCCATGTATGGTTCATCGTGTCCATTTGCACGCGGCTGGAGCTTCCTTCCGGAGTTGTAATGTCCAGAAAAACCTCTCCATTCTGGAGAGGGGCCCCCAGTTTGTCGGAGACCATGGCGGTGACGGTCAGCGTGTCTCCCGGCCGGGGCCGTTCCGGGGTGGGAATCAGACGGATTCTTTCTCCTGCGGCCATGTTGCGCTGGTAACTCATCCAGCGGGCCACCTGGCTCCAGAAACGGTAATGGTATTTATCTTCTACTCCGCGCCTCCATCGCCAGGCGGAATCCGTTCCCATGAAGAGGACTTTCCCGTTGCCGCAGGACTGGGTGACAATAAGGGGAATGCGGCCATAGGCATTCTTATCCGCCGCATGCACGGCCAGGACAGTGCTTCCCGCTTTGGTCCGTTCCACGGGGGCGTACCAGTTGAAGCCCGGCAGATTGCGCCATACTTCTTCGTTTTCGCCCTCCGTATCCGCCAGCATGGTAAGCAGGGAGCCGCGGCCTTCCGGCGTCAGGATAAGGGGTGATGGGGAAGGTTGGGTTGTCCCCTCCGGTTTGGTGTTGAGAAATGTAACGGGCATCAGGTCCCCCAGTTCCGATTTCAGGAGTTCCATTTGCCTGCCCTGGTAGCCGGGGAGGAAGACGATGCCGCTGGCCTGGTTTTTTACCATGCCTTTGAGCAGGGAGGCCTGTTCTTCCGTCAGCCCTTTGGAGCCCAGCCCCACATCGCCGATGAAGATGACGTCATACCGGGCCAGGTCTTCCATTCTGTCCGGGAATTTGACCAGGTATCCGGGGCCTTCCCCCATTTCTTCCAGTTCCGGATGAAAGAGCAGGGTGTGCACGTTCACGCCGGGATCCCGGTACAGGGCGTTCCGGATGAAGCGGTATTCCCAGCGCGGCAGTGTATCGATGACCAGTGCTTTGATGGATTCCCTCCTGCCGGAGATGCTGAAGGAAGAGGCGTTATTATTGTGCATCCGTTCCTGGGGCTGGGCGGGGAGTTTGAGTTCCAGCGTTTCCGCCCCTTCTTTTTCTATTTTCCACAGAACGGCGTCGGATACCTCTCCCTGGGCCGGAATGGTGACCGTGCGGGTGACGGTTTTCCCTGTGTCCCTGGAAATCATGGTGAGCGTGGCGCGCGTTTCCTTGCCCAGCGTGCTTTTAATGGTAAAGGGTATTTGCACCGTTTCCCCGATGATGCCGTAAGTGGGGGCTTTCACGTCCTGAAGGGCCAGGTCCGGGAGGGGATACGGGCTGCCTGCGGAAATGATGAACAGGGGGATTCCCCTGGTGCGCATGCGCTGGGCCTGCGTCAGCACGGAGGATGAGGCGTTGTGGCTGCCGTCCGTGAACATGATGACCGCCCGGAGGTTGTCGGAGGATTGCATGGCATCCTCCAGCGGTTTGGCCAGGTCTGTGCCGGCCATGGCATAATCCGGAGAGTCCGGCGCAGGTGGCGCGCCGAAGGAGGCGTATTCCACTACATGCGTGTCTTTGAGGGATTCCGTACTGTTGCCCTTGAGCAGTTCCTGCACGTAGGCCGTGCGTGTGACGACATGCTGGGGGGAGATTTCCACATCCTGCGTTTCCATGGAGCCGGAGCGGTCCTCCAGAATGGAAACCTTGGGTTTTTCCTGCGGGGAGGAGGTGATGAGCCATTCCGGCTGGAAGAGCAGGAAGCAGATGAAGCCAAGGATTGCCAGGCGAAGAATTTCCAGTTTGAATGTCAGCGGCCGGCGGTTGCGCTTGCAGGCGATATAGCTCATCCAGATGCCGGCCGCCATAACCAGGACGGTCAGGATGACGCTTGACGCAGTAGGTTGAAGGCTCAGGTTCATGGACGGGTGGTGGGGGAGGGGAGTTTGGCCGTCTGGCCGGGCAGGCACAGGAGGGCTTCCATCAGCAGGCAGTCGAGGGCGAAGAACAGGAAGAGCTTCCATGCTTCCTGCACCAGGGTGGGGGCTTCCTCTGCACTCTGCATGGAACTGATGGAAGCTTCCGGCAGAAGGAGGTGGAGTTTTTCATCCGTAATCTGGTCAGGCATGTCTTCCGGCCAGGGACGGTTCACGGCGTAGGTCTGTCCTCCCAGTCGGTACACGCCCGCCGTATCAGCCGGAGAACCGGAGGGGTGGCTTCCCTGGGCATTATCCAGGCGCACGGGGGTATCCGTGGCGGATTGCGGCAGGGAGGCGTCATTCACCCGTAGGGAAATGGAGGTGGAAAAGCGTTCCGCCCCCCGGTCCGCCATACGCTGGAGCAGGGGGAGCAGCAGGTGGCCGTCCGCCAGGTTGGACCAGGAATATCTGGGCAGCGTTCCCAGGAACAGAGCGGACCCCGTTCCGGCCCTGACCTGGGCCAGGGCACAGGAACCGTCATCCCAGGAGGCCAGAGTGCGGTATTTGCCCAGCAGGGGTTTCCTGCGCACGGCGCGGAGACGGTTGGCGGGGATGGGTGTCTGATCGGAACCGTCGCGGAGGAATCCCCTTTGCCGGTCCCACGTTTCCAGACGGTAGTATTGTTCGGACGGAGCCGTCTCCGTTGCGCCCCAGGAAACGCCCAGGAAGGAATGCCGTGTTCCGTGTTCCGTGTCGTCAGGCAGGAAAAGGGCTATTCCTCCTTCTTCAATGTATGTCTGGAGTTTTTTCCCCATTTCCGCGCGCGGTGGCGGCCCGTACCAAACGACCATGGACTGGGAGGCCAGATTAGCCTGAGCTTCCCGCGTATTGCCGGGCATCGTGGCTTTCCTGCTGGCCAGGCCGGGAGGGGCGGACATCAGGGAAAGGGTTTTCCCCACTTCTCCCGAAGGACCGAAAATCAGGATGTTGGCGAGAGGCCTGGGGGCGAAGGTGAAGAAGGAAATGTCATCCCTGATGAAGTCGTCATGAGGAAGCGCAACGAAGCCGAAGCCGGATTCCTTGCCCTGCGGCAGGGGGATTTCTTTCCGGATGGAGGTGTTTTCCCCTGCCAGTTGCAGCGTGGCAGCGGTGGAGGCGTTATCCACGGAAAGCTGCACCGGCACGTCCTCCGGCTGGTTGGGATTGAACCCCTGCCGCAGCACTTCCATATCCAGCACCAGTTTCCCGTTATTTACCTGAGCCTGCCGGACTCTGATGCCGCGGTTGCTTTCCGGCCTGTCGCGGAGGGCCATGATGCGGATGGAAGGGGGCAGGGGAAGGGCGGCCAGCCTCTGGCGCACACCGGGCCAGAGAGGGGAGTCTGGCTTCCAGGAAGAGGCCTGCATGTCCGAGGCAATCCAGATTTCCGTCTTTCCTGCGCCGGATTCTTCCAGGTACGGGATGGCTTTTTGCAGAAGTGCCGGAATATCTGCGCCTCCATCCGTTGTCTTGCTTACAGTCAGGTCCGCCAGGGCTTCCGGAGCGGGAATCTGGGTAACGGTTCCAGTGGCGGAATCAAGCAGGGAAAGGCGGCAGTGGCCGAGCTGCGCGAAAGTGGATTCCACCAGAGGGGGGATGGCATCCCGAAGGGAGCTGGTTTTGTCCGGATGGGCATCCATGGAGGCGGAACGATCCAGAACCAGCAGGACTTCATTCAATCCGGAGCTTCCCCAGCCGAAGAAGCTTCCGAGCAGGGGCCGCGCAAAGGCCGTTACCAGTGCCGCCACGGCCATCACGCGCAGCGCCAGAATCAGATAGTGCAGCAGTTTTTTCGTTCCACGTGTTTCCCTGGCCGCACGGAGAAGGAATTCCATGGCCGCCCAGGGGACGGAACGGTGCCGCCACCGGTTGACCAGGTGGATGATGATGGGAACGGAGGCTGCAAAGAGAGCCCACAGCAGCCAGGGAGAGTTGAAGGACATGGCGGGACAGGGATAATTGGAGGGTCAGAGCTGCCTGGTCAGGTGGAGGGCGGTCCGGGCAGCAGTTGCCGGAGGATATGAAGGGTCATTTCTCCGGTTTGCTGGAAGGATTTTTCGCCCAGAATGCCGATGTTATCCTTGGAGGTGTGCCACCAGTTGCCGTCCTGGAAGTCGTCAATCAGGTTCAGCGTGTCCACGCCGCGCTCCATGAAAGGAACGTGGTCATCCAGGATGGCATAGCCGGATACTCCCCATTCTTCCGGGGAATAACCCAGTTCACGGATAGCGCGGGAATAAACCCGGTACATGGATTGGGGCGTCATGGCCGGGATGCGTATCTTTTTACCCTGCCGCCCCACCATGTCCAGATTGATTATCCATTTGGGGAGCGGTTGTTGCATGGAGGATGCGTAATGCCTGGAGCCGTACAGGCCGTCGTCGCTGTCCATATGTTCCGCAAAACTTTCTTCCCCGTCAAAAAACACAAGCTCCAAATTTCTGGCGCGTGCGGGGTCTCCGGACAGAATGCGGGCTGTCTCCAGAATGGCCGCAGCTCCCGATGCTCCGTCATTGGCTCCGGTGAATCCGTCAATGCCCCGCTTGGTGTCAATATGGCAGGTCAGCAGGCCTCGAACCGGATCCAGGAAATTTGGAGCCTTGCCAAAACGAGCCCTCAGGTTGACGAAACGGACGGGGCCCTGGGGCGTTTCCTTTTCAAAATCCTGTTCCCGGCAGGTCCAGCCGTATTTGGTCAGTTCCTCCTTCAGGTAGTCCATCTGCCTGCGGTAACCGGGAGTGCCTGAAGCGCGGTTCCCCATTTCCGTTATCCGCGCGGCGTGGAACAGAGCGTTTCCTCCATTGAAACAGTCCGTCTGCCGGATTTGCGCGGGAACGGTTTCCACACCGGGCAGGGGCGTTTCCACGGGGTTTTCGCACTGCATCAGCAGGGCCGTGAACAGGAGAAGTCCGATGCGGGGCGTCATGGAAAAGGGGGGAGGAAGTTTACTTGGAATCGGGCCATTCATCCTGGCCCAGAAGCTCAAGGATGCGGATGAATTCCGCTTTGCTGGAGAAGGTGATTTCGATGGAGCCCCGGCTTCCCTGGCCGGAGATGTTCACCGGAGTTCCGAATTGTTTGGCGAGGATGCCGGAAATTTTCTTGTACTGAGGGGAGGACGGCTTTTTAGCGGGAGCCGGATCCGGCGGGTTGAGCATCTTCTGAATGGCCTTTTCCGTCTGGCGGACGGTGTAGCCCTTGTTGACGATGTCGCGCCCGAGCTGGATTTGCTGGTCCTTGTTTTTGAGGGAGAGAAGTACCTTGGCATGCCCTACGCTGATAAAGGTATTGCCCAGCATGTCCTGAACCGGCTGCGGCAGGTCGAGCAGCCGCATGCTGTTGGCTACGGCGGCGCGGGATTTGCCTACGCGCTTGGCGATGTCTCCCTGTTTCATGCGGAACTCCGTTTTCAGGCGCATATAGCCGGCGGCTTCTTCCAGCGGGCTGAGGTTTTCCCGCTGGAGGTTTTCAATCAGGGCCAATTCCAGCACGTCCTTGTCGGAAGCTTCCCGGATGATGGCGGGCACGGTGGACAGCCCCAGGATGCCGGAGGCTCTCCAGCGCCTTTCCCCGGCAATCAGTTCATATTTGCCGTTTTGCGTTTCACGGACGATTAAAGGCTGGATGATGCCGTGTTCCTTGATGGAATCTACAAGTTCCGCCAGTTGTTCCGGCGTGAAAATGGCGCGCGGCTGCAGGGAGCTGGGAATAATGGCGGCATGGGATAGCTGATGCACAACGTCTCCCGCCTGGGGAGCCGCCAAGGATTCACGAGACAAATTTTGATTGATAAGGGCGTCAAAGCCTTTCCCCAGAGCCGGTTTTGCCATAGCAGGGAAGAGACTAGCATGAACCGGTTCCGTTTTCAACAGGGTATTTGTTATCCGCGGCGGAAATTCCGGCGTTTGTCTCTGGCGGAATATTCCTTGTTCCCGGACGTATCAGGCGTGTTGCTCCCGCCCCAAGGGCAGGGCAAGGATGTCTGTGTCCGGGAGCGGTCTGATGTCACCGCCGGTTCCATGCCGGCAAAGGCCGTTTCCGGGCAATGAACAAAAAAAGAACAAAATGAATAGCAATAAACAGTCCTGCCGCAGCGCCAGTTTTCCCCGCGGAACCGTTGCGGCACAACATGCGCGAGAATTCCTGAAACCACTCACCCCCTCTCTCAAATGGACTTCAATTTGACAGAAGAACAAAAGAAAGCGGCTCTGGAGGCAGGAAAACAGGGCATGAAAAACGCTTATGAAAAAAGCGGAACACGACCCGGATTGACCTGGTGGGAACGTCTCTTGTGGGTGGTTCTGGCCGGAGCGGCTTATGCGGCGTCCTCCCTCCTCTCCGGCTGCGGGCATACCGTAGACGTGACTGCAGAGCGGGCGGAGATATGCAGGGACGATTCCTGCCTGGTGCTGGAACCGGGGCATTTGTCCTACTCCCAGAAACAGCCGAAAACGGAGATGCCTCCGGTTATCCGGAAAATCCGGCAGGGTAAATGACTGGGCGCCGTCCGATCTTTTGCCCCGGCGGTTTCAGGAAAAACGGCTCTTCAGGAGCCGTTCCGATGGGGATTGTCCGGTGAGCCAGCGGTTGGGGCGGCATAAGAAAAAACTGGGTATGAACGCTTTATCTGCCGCCTTTTCCTATTATCTGGCTGCAGGCCGGAGGGTGGAAGAAATGGAGGAAGACGGCCGCCTCCAGGATGTCTATATCCGTACTCCGGAGCTTGTCCTGATGGCGCGCAGGGTGGATTCCGCCGCACCTTTCGGAAAGGTTGTCGATGTCCGCTTCCGTTTTGAGCCGGGACGGTGTGATGCCTGGCATCTCCATTTTCTGGCGGGAGATGTACGGGAATTGCTGGCTTATAAACGGGAGATTCTTTCCCTGCCCTGGATTCTGACCCAGCATGGCAAGCGGGGGGACGGGAGATTGGTAAAATTACCTGCTTCCCGGTTTTGCCGTCTGCTGGGAGCATTTGTGGGGGACGAAGCGTTTTCCTGATCCTGTTAATGAAAGAGCTTCCGTGCGGATGTTTGCACGGAGGCTCTTTCATGGCATCCGGCGCATGGAAACAGGTTGCTGCAACGATGGTTAAATTTTCCTGTACTCCTTTTCCGGGAGTTTTTTGCAGGAACTTCCCTAAATCAGGGATTGTGCGAACCGGTATGCCTCATTGCTGCGGTTCAGCCATCCTTTGCCGAACACGGGGAACTGTTTGCAAGAATGGTAAAATGATTTGCGCCGTTCGTTCAGAGTGGAGAGAAATTCGGACTCTCCCGTTTGGGCGAGAACGGTTTGCAACATCTGCCGGGTTTGTTTTCCCGGGATGCCGTCCACCACAAGCCCGGCGCCGTGAATGTTCAGCGCGCGCTGCAAAATCTTCCCGGTATTCCTGCTCCCGGAATTGAAAAAATGGTCGCGCAGGATGAATTCAACGCCAGGATAAGCGTCGGAACCCAGCCAGGAACGCACGGCGGCGGTATTATCCAGGACATACTGGAGACAACCTTCCCAGGCCTCTTCACGTCTTCCGGCATCCAGCAGGGCCTTCAATCTGTTAAACACGGTCGGTTCAATACCGTCGCAAATGCCGCAAATCTCCCACTTGCCGCCCTTGTCGGCGGCAGGAAGGCGAGAAACGCGCAGGGAATCCGGCCCGGTAACGCGGCTGTCTTCAAACCGGAGGATAGCCGCGGCCATCTTTTTTTCTGTAGTATCCATTGGCTTGAATCATGGTTCCCTTGGTCGAAATGGCAATGGAGGCGTATTCAAGGGGGGAAACGGCTTGCTGAGGCGGCGTTATCGCCAACGGAACCTTCTTCCCGCTCCGGGAATGGCCCTTCGCTGCCGGAAGTTGACGGGGATGCCTGTGGGTGGAATGGCCTCTTGCCAGATGTTGCGTCCCGCTTTGCTTCCTGCGGCTGCCGCATTCCGCCGGAGATATGAATGGATGATGAATGTTCAAAAGCGGCACGCCGGAAATTCATGGGAACGAGTAATGGCGCACGCCTCATAAAAGCAACCCGCTCAAGGATTGACCTTGAGCGGGTTATGATGGAGCCGCTTGTCAGATTTGAACTGACGACCGTCCGCTTACAAGGCGGGTGCTCTACCACTGAGCTAAAGCGGCATGGTAATGAGGTGGTCCATATCTACAGAAGATGGCCCGTTGTGGCAAGCCGAAAATGGATAGTCAGGCATGGATATTTCCATTTTAAGAGATTGAAAACGTTTCAGGAGTCAAACAGGGAGCCCTGTTCCAGCGGCGGATCGGCAGGCGGTTCCTCCAAATGTGGGGCTGTTTCAGGATGCAGCGTTTCCGCGGAGGGGGCGGGTGAGCCTTCCGTCCGTTCCGCTGTTGCGGAAGGAGCGGTTGTTGGCCCTTCCGTTTCCTCATTTCCGGACTTGGCCGGAGGCATGATGCGGGAGACGCGTTCCACAGGATGCCTGGTAATGATATTTCCTTGGGCACCGCGGTTTTTGATTCTCAGGTCCGCGAAGTGGAAGGGCCTGATCAGGTTACGGAGTTTCAGAACGGCTTTCAGATAAACGTTTACGCTTATCTGGGAACTGTTTTCCTCCGTTTCATGCACGGAGAAGTGGAAGATGCGCGTTCCCTTTGCGCCTCGGGTAAGCGGATATTCCTTGTCCCTGGTGAACCCTCCTATGCGGAAACGCTTGGCGTACACGGGGCCGTCTTTTCCGTCCCGGTAAATCAGGTTGAACACGGGGTCGTCCCCTTTTTTGATGACGGAAATATAAAGGGGGTTTTTACCAGCGAAAAATTTGTCCTGAATCCGCACGATTTTGAGCACGCCTGCATTGTCAATGATCAACACGTCATCCAGCGTGGAGCATTTGCAGACAGGGTTTCCCTTCTTGACGCCGTAACCGGCAAAGCCTTCGTCATCAATATACAATGTTTCATTGGCAACAGCCACCTGCGCGCGGTTTACGGAGCCGAAGGAGGAAATTTCCGTTTTCCGCGGATAGGCGGCGCCGTATTTTTTACGCAGGGCTTCAAACCAGCGGATAGTGAATTTGGTAAGCTGGTTGAGGTTCTTCTGCGTTTGTTCGATGTCCTCTTCAAGCTGGCGGATGTGCTGGTCCGCCTTGAAAGCGTCAAATTTGGAAATCCGCTTGATTTTGATTTCCGTCAGCCTTACCAGGTCGTCCCTGGTAATGGGGGCGCGCAGCCGGGATGCAAACGGCTGCAATTCCCGGTCAATGGTGCCGAGCACTTCTTCCCACGTTTCGGAATCTTCTATGGAGAGGTAGATGCGGTTTTCAATGAATATTTTTTCCAGGCTTGCCTGGTGCCACGCCTCGTTCAGTTCCTTGAGTCGGATTTCCTGCTCCTGGCGCAGGATTTCCTTGGTGGAGTCCGTATTGTAGCGCAGGATGTCGCTGACACACATGAACCTGGGTTTTTCCTCCACAATGACGCAGGCATTCGGGGAGATGCTGACTTCACAAGCGGAGAAGGCGAACAGGGCTTTCCTCGTCTGCTCCGGATCCGCTCCGGCCGGGAGATGGACCAGGATGTCCACATGCTGGGCCGTATTGTCCTCAATGCGGGCGATTTTAATTTTTCCCTTTTCCGCAGCGGAGACAATGGAATCAATTAAGATTTCCGTGGTGACGCCGAACGGGATTTCCGTGATGCGGAGAAGTTTCTTCGATTCCGTGAGGATGCGCGCCCTGATGCGGACGCGGCCCGTTCCTCGTTCTCCGTCACGGTAGTTGGTGGCATCCATCACGCCTCCGGTCGGAAAGTCCGGCAGAAGCTGGAAGGGCTGGCCGCGTAAGTAGGCGATGGAGGCTTCAATCAACTCATTGAAGTTGTGGGGAAGAATTTTACTGGAAAGCCCCACGGCGATGCCTTCCGCTCCCTGAGCGAGAAGAAGGGGGAATTTGACGGGAAGGCTGACCGGTTCCTTGTTCCTGCCGTCATAGGAGAGCTGCCATTCCGTGACTTTGGGGCTGAATACTACGTCACGCGCAAAGGAGGTGAAGCGGGCTTCAATATAGCGGGAAGCCGCTGCGGGGTCGCCTGTCAGAATATTGCCCCAGTTCCCCTGCGTGTCGATAAGCAGCCCTTTTTGTCCCAGCCCCACCAGCGCGTCTGCAATGGAACGGTCGCCGTGCGGATGGAATTTCATCGTGTCTCCCACGATATTAGCCACTTTATTATAACGCCCGTCGTCCAGGCGGTCCATGGCGTGCAGAATACGGCGCTGCACAGGTTTAAACCCGTCATTGATCTTGGGTACGGCCCGTTCCAGAATGACATACGAGGCGTAATCCAGAAAGTAGTCGGCATACATGCCTTCCACAGACTGACTCGCGGGAGCAATGTGGGCGGGTTGAGTCACGACGGCGGATATTAAAGGAATTGTTCCGGGGGGGCAAGCGCGATCTCCGTAAAGAAAATAACCGGCTTCCCTTGTCAGGGGAAGCCGGTTTTCCGGAAAAGGAAGGAATAAAAGCAATCAGGCCTGCTTGGCAGTCAGCCTGTTCTTGAGTTCCTCCGCTTCAGTGCGCAGGGTGTCGAGTTTGGCTGTCTGGGCTTCAAGGTCGGCGATTTCTTCCAGAACGGCCGCCAGGCGGCGCAGGTCGGCGGGTTGGGCGGCTGCGAGAGGCTGTGTTTTGGGAGCAGTTGTATTTTTGGTGCCGGGCTTGCGGCCGCGCTTGGCCTTGGATGCCTTCATCCAGCTTGAGATGGTCACCGTGCTGATGCCGAAGCGTTCGGCGGCTTCTTTCTGGGCACCCCTTTTGTTTTGGGTTTTCCGTTCAGCAATGAAATCAAGAACGGATTGTTTTTCTTCAGGCGTGTAGCGCCTCTTATTTTTGGTACTGTCGTTGGAGTTCATGATGTTGACGAGTGGTTATTTATTTAACTAATCATCCTTGGTCTGGCAAGAAAAAAGTATATGTGTTATAACATTTTTTAAGAGGATTCTTAAATGACTGGTACGTATTCTTGAAGTTCTATTACGGGCGCTTTACTTTATTCATGATTGTTGTTGTTAACATATTGTGTTTTTTATGATTTTGCGGGAGAATACGCGGGATATTTAAACGCTTTTCCATGTTATATCTCGGGTGAAGCCTTTTTTCGCAATCTGCCTGTTGAACCACGCACGGCGGCTGTTCCCCGCCCGTTTTCCAGACGGTATTTTGAGGTTGCAGGGGACCGCGGAATCGTATAAAATCACTCCAATTTCCCAGCCATTTTATCACGATGACCGATCAGACAGGAACCCCTTCTTCGCCGGAACCTCCCAAATTGCGACGCCGTTTGGTAACGGCAGCCCCTGCGGCCGCACCCAAGGTAAAGTTTGTTTCTCCCGCCGCGGAAGGCGTGGAGGTTGTCAAGCCGCGTTTTCTCACTCCTGAGTTGCAGGCCAAGCTGGCTCAGGAGCAGGAGGAAGCCGCCCGCCGCGCAGCGGAACAGGCGGAGGCGGACAGGATTGCTGCGGAAAAGGCGGCTGCCGAGCAGGAAGCTGCCCGTATTGCTGCCGAAAAGGAGGCGGCGAGAATAGCTGCCGAGCAGGAAGCCGCAAGAATCAAGGCGGAGCAGGAGGCTGCCGAAGCCGCGCGCATTGCCGCAGAAAAGGAGGCCGCCCGTGTAGCTGCCGAAGAGGAAAGAGCACGCCTTGCGGCGGAGCTGGAGAAAAAGGAAGCCGCTTCCGCTCCGCAGCCCGAGCCCTCCGTGGATGCCCAGATTCAGGATGCCCTTGCCAAGGTAGCGGAGGCCCAGAAAGCCCTGGCGGAGGCTCAGGCCGCTGCACTGGCCCAGGCCGCAGGGGTAGCGCCTGCGGCTGTGCAGACCCCGGAACCGTCTGTTCCGGAGCCTGCTCCTGCGGTGGGGGCTCCCAAATTGAAAGTTTTCAAGACGGACGCGGCTCCCGCTGCGGCGGAGAAATCCCCGGCCGCCGCTCCGGAAAGCGCCGTTCCCAAGCTGAAAGTATTAAAATCCCCCGTGGGGGCAGCACCAGCTTCTCCCATGGCTCCCGCTGCGGTTCCCCAGCCTGTGGCTGCCGCGGGAGCTTCCCCTGCCTCTGGCGCTCCTCCGGCGGGCGACGGCGGTATTCAGCCTCCCGCCGGAACGGAATCCGCCCGGGATATGGCCGCTTCCGTGGATAAATCCAAATCCCTGCTGCGGGGTGTCCTTTATGGGGTATGCGCCCTGGTTGTCATCGCTGCCGGCGTAGGGATTTATGCATGGAGCACCAGCAGCAAGAAAGAAAAGGTGGAAGGTGAGAACGCCCGCCTGAATGCGCTGGTCGTGGAAGGCGGGAAACTGGGCCGCAGCCGTCTGTTTGACTCCAAGAATCTCAGCCGTGTTCCGGATGTGAAAGTCGTTCCCGATGCGGAGGATGCCGCTCTGCTGCTCGCCAATGTGAGGGGAGTCAAGGGCAACAGGGAAAACTGGCCCGGCGCCGCCCACCTGGTTTCCATCATGGCCCAGATGGATGACAACATTGCCCGCCAGGTGGTGGAAGACATGAAAAAAAATGTCGGCAGGTACAGTAAGGAAAAATATTCCATGATGGTGACCCTTTTGGCCAAGTCTTCCAGCCCCGCCATGCGCGACATGCTGAAAGACCTGTACGCTTCCATCAGCGAAAGCAAGAATAAGAAGATCCAGGACAAGCAGGCCGTGGTGCTCAAGTACATGCGTTTTGCCATGAAGCTGGACGACCTTGACGACGTGATGAAGATCCTCCAGAAGAAGGATGCTTCCCCGGATTTGATTTCCTCCGCTTTCCGTACGGCGCGCTACCTGATTGACGAAGCTCCTCCAGCCAAGCGCAAGGCGCTTTCCTCCAAACTGCTCCAGTATCAGAAAAACATGCCGGAGGAAAACGTCAAAATGCTCTACAAGCTGCTGGCCCGCACCGGTGATCCCAAGGTGCTGGACATGATGGAAAAGAGCTATAAGGAGGATACCAAAAAGGCGCTTGCCATCATTACCGCCTGGGGGGACTGGAATACGGATGACGCCGTTCCGTACCTGTTCAAGGCCTGGAAAGACGAATCCCTGCATGAACGCGTGCGTTCCCAGGCCCATGATTCGATTCTCCGCGTACTCTCCGTGGACCGTGACCGGGATGACAACGCCACGCTCAAGTTGTTTGACCCCCTTATTGCGGATGCCAAAACCAGCGAACGCCGCCAGTTTCTGGTTTCCGCATTCAAGAGACTCAGCAACCGCCCGTATGTGATTCGCCTGCTGGGCCGCATCAAGCAGACTGCGGAAGACCAGAGAAACGCGGTGGAACCAAAGTTCCAGGCTGCGGAGGAGGCCTTGTTCAAGGCGGAGGACAAGTTCAAGGCCAATCCCGGCGATGCGGCAGCCAAGGCCGATTATGAGGCCAAGGAAAAGATTTATAATGAGTTGTCCAGTCAGAAGACCGGGGAAGACAAGGTGATTGCGGCGGTGGACAAGGCTCTGGAAAAGGTCAGGAAGACGCCTGTTCCCACCAGGAAGGCCGCTTCTGCCGAGGACAGGGATGATGACGACTCTTCCGTGATTAAGACAATTTAAACGGTTTTAACGGCCGTATCCGAAAACCGGAGGGAAAATAATCCCTCCGGTTTTTTATGTGCGGGAGTGACAACCATGATTGGCTGGCCGCTTCTGCGCAGATGAGGCCGAATTGGCCGTTGGCCGGGCGGAAGGGGGTAGCGGACTTACTTCATGTATTTTTTGATTTCCGGCAGCAGTGCGTCCGCCCAGAGACGGTAGCCTTTTTCTGTAAGGTGGACGAGGTCCCCGGTAATTCCCGGCAGGAAAGTGCCGTCCTTGTCCAGGAATGCGGAATTAATGTTGACGACATGGACTCTCGGCATATTTGTTTTGTCCAGCTCCCTGTTGATCATTTCATTTTGGATGCGCAGGGGGTCTTCCGCCGTTTTCCCCCGGGGAAAGATGTGCAGAAGAATAATTTCAGTGGCGGGGTGGAGCCGATGGACCCGGGAAGCTATTTCCCGGATACCCTCCGCCGTTTCCTGCGGGGTCTGCCTGCCTTTGTATTGCCCTGTGTTATTGGTGCCCACCATGATAACGCATACTTGGGGGGAATGAGGCGTTTTAAGGGCAGAATCGTCAATGCGCCACAATACATGTTCCGTCCTGTCGCCTCCTATCCCGAAATTGACAGGAGCATAGGGGGAAAAATATTGGGACCATATTTTTTTGCCGTCGGTTTCCCAGCGGTGGGTGATGGAATCGCCGATAAACAGCAGTTGGCATGGTGTTTCCGCCAGGGTCTGCTTTAACAGGGCGTGCCTCTGGCTCCACCAGTCAGCTTTTGTTTTGGAAATGTGGGCGGCATCGGGTTTTCCTTTTTCCGGCTGTTGGGAGAAAACAGGCAGGGCGAGTCCGCATCCCAGAAGGCAGATGGAGGCGGATATGGCGTTGATAGACGGGAAATGGTTCATGTTGTTTATTCAATACGGAGAATGTTTCTGCCGCCTTTCTTTTGGAGGATAAAAAATCCCGTTGGTATATTGAATGCGTTTTCCTGCCGGTACGGCATGGTACCGAAACATGGCGTGGACCCGGCTGGAACGGCAATTCCGTATTTCCTGGCGTAATGGTACTGCAGCAATGGATGGACAGCTTTGTGTTCAGGAATTGATAAAAAGAGGGAACGGCTAACGTATGTTCACGGACAGAGTCCGTTGAATTATCTGATGAATATTCCTGTTACCTTGATTTTGCTTGCTTTCCACATGGCTGCGGCGGCTTCCGCATCCATCTGTGCTTCCCGGAAAACAGAGTGGGCGGATTGGAATTATTTAACTTCTTACGGTCAATCCCTTTCTGTGGGCTGGACGGCTAAGCCCGTTGTAACGGAAAAGCAGGAGAAAGGGGGCTTGTATATGTTCAGGGGAGGGGTGAGAGCGTATGAGAACGGCAGTGACCGCAAGATGCTGGTTCCTCTGGAGGAAGGAGTGAACGGTCCGCGCGGCGAAACTCCCGTATCCGGGGCTGCCTGTCGTTTGTTCCGCCTGATGCAGCATTATTCTCCCGTTACGGCTTCCCGTATCCGGTTGATTTGTTCTGCGACGGGAGTGGGTGGGGCGAGCCTTGGTTCCCTGGGCAGGGGAACTGGAGCCTACAACCGCATTTTGGATGATTTGAAGGCCGCCAAAATACTGGCTGACCGGGAAGGGAAGACCCTTTCCATGCCTGCGTTTATCTGGACCCAGGGAGAGACGGATCACCAGGACAGAAAGACGAGGGAATGGTACCGGGAAAAAATGGAAAAGCTGATCAGGGACATAAATCATGACGCCAGGGCCGTGACCGGGCAGAAAAACGATGTGGTCTGTTTCGGCTATCAGGTTGGTTCCCATTTGAATTATTATCAGTTTAATCCTACGGATTATCCGGCTATTGCCCTGGAACAGCTGGAGATGGCTTTGGAGAAGGACAGCCGGTATGTGATGACGACCCCGATGTATCATTTCGAGTATAGCGACGGAGTCCATTTGACGGCGCCCATGTCCCGCCTTTATGGGGAGTATGTGGGCTATGTCATGAAGAAAGTCCTGTTGGATGGGGCGGACTGGAAACCCGTGCATCCCCTGACCCATAAAATCAGGAAGTCCGGAAAGGGTTGGACGGTGGAAGTGGCATTTTATGCTCCCTGCCCCCCTTTGGTTCTGGACACGAAGACGGTTGACGATCCTGGCAATTATGGTTTTTCCCTTGTGGGGGCTGAGGGAGAGGATATTGCCATCAAGTCTGTCCGGCTGGTGGGGAAAAATGCGGTACAGCTGTTGACGGAGAAGGACCCGGGGAAAGGGCGTCTACGCTATGGGATGACGATTAATGAACACCGTCCTTCCGGTCCGCGGACGGGGGCGCGGGGCTGTCTGAGGGATTCCCAGGGAGATGAGGTTAAGGCCCATATCCAGGGCAAAGATTACCGAATGGATAATTGGTGCCCCTTTTTTGATTACTCCCTGTCAAAAGGGCATTGATTTTCCGGAAATGGCTGCATGATCTTTTTTGCCGCAGGTTGTCCCCCCCTCTGCAAACGGAAAAGGATACCCGGACGGCTTGAAAAAACAGGAAAGGCTTCAGCGGTGCATACTGATTCCGGATTGTTGCGGAGGGGAGGCTTGCACGGCCATGCATGGTGTTATGCTGCGGCTTTCGTGGCCGGATGATGGCGATGTTGTGATCATTTGACCGTAGAGCAGGAGAACTTGCGGAAGTTCATCGTAAACGCCTCTTTTTTCACGAGGTTCATTTTTTCTTCTTCCGGGGGATATTTCCTGCTTCCGGTTTCTTTATGGCTGGCCTTTACAGAAGGAGCCCTGCCTGGTAGATCAGCGTAGCCGTTGCAAAACCCAGGAGGGTCAATCCGCCGAATTGAGCCAGAGCGAACCACCAGGTGCCCGCTTCCCTCTTGGCGACGGTGACGGTGCCGATGCAGGGCAGGGCGATCAGGCAGAATATCATGATGCTGATGCCCTGGAGTGGGGTGTAGCTGGCTTTAAGACGGGCGTTCAATGTCTGCTGGGCCGCCGGGGCCGAATTTCCGTCTTCCACCGCATAAAGGATACCCATCTGGGTGACGAAAATTTCCTTGGCGGCAAAGGCTCCTACCAGGGCGGAATTGATTTTCCAGTCAAATCCGGCCACTTGCGTGACGGGTTCCATCCAATGGCCTATTTGTCCGGCGTAGGAATGTTCCATGGCCGCTGCGTTTGTCGGCGCCGTGTCTTCTTCCGGCCTGGGGTAGGTGTTCAGAAACCACAGGATGATGGAGGCCCCAAGAATGAAAGTGCCTGCTTTCCGGACGTACATGAAGGCCCGCGACCACATCAGGATGCCCACCTTCCGCAGGGAGGGGAGGCGCAGGCGCTTCATGTGGTGGAGGGAATCCCTCTGGGGCGCCTTGAAAAGCGTGTTTTTCAGAAGCCGGGCGCAGCACAGCGCCAGCAGGACGCCGCTGGCATAAATCCCGAACAGCACGGGGGCCTGCAGGCGGGAAGGAAACAGGGCGGAGACGAACATCATGTAGATCGGCAGGCGGCCCGCACAGCTCATCATGGGCAGCACGGCGATGGTGACCAGGCGGTCGCTGCGCGTTTCAATTCTCCTGGTGGACAGGATGGCGGGAACCGAACAGCCGAATCCCAGCAGGAGGGGGGCAAAGCTGCTGCCGTTCAGCCCCATGATTTTCATGATGCGGCTCATCAGGCGGGAAACCCTCATCATGTATCCGCTGTTTTCCAGGACGGTAATGGCCCCGAAGAGGAGAACCACGTTGGGCAGAAAGGCCAGTACGCCGCCCACGCCTCCTACCACGCCTTCCCCCAGCAGGGATTGCAGGCGGGGCCACGGTTCCAGCATGCGGCTGGCCCAGACGCTGAACAGCTGGGTGCCCGTCTGGATGAGCCTGACCAGAGGATCCCCGATAGCGAAGCTCAGGAAGAAAATAATATAAACGATGCCCAGGAAGATAAGAGAACCCCATATCCTGTGCATCAGGACGGCATCCAGTCTGGCCCTCCACAGGTTATCCTTCGCCTCTGCCTCCCGTTCCATAACGTTTACCGGGACGTAACTTAAAATCTGTTCATTTGACAGGCAAGCCTAAAAGCCCGGTTCCGCGGAAAGGGGCATGGAAACCAGGCATTCCGGCCGTTTTTGGGACGGGGCTGCCGCATGGGCCCCGGATGGGGCCGCAGACTTTGTTTTTTAGCGGCGCAAAGCCGCCAGGCCCTGGATGAAAAGGATGGCCGCAGTACAGCCGAATACCATGGAGGGCAGGCACTGAAGCATGTACAGCGGATCTGTGGAACCGTTTCCGTAGGAGGGGAAAATAAAGGCCAGAATCAACGCTATCAGGGACAGCCCCCATGCCAGCCATGATGTAGCGGGAATCCGGCGGCCGGATGCTGCGGCTGGCAGCTGCGGCAGGTTTTCCTGCCGGATGCCGCGTTCGTCAGTATCGCGTCCGGAGAAAGCCGGCCGCTTTTTCCTGACGGGAGGCAGGGCGGCCTGCGTTTTCATGGCGTTTTCCGGTTTGCGGCCGGATGGCGAAGAGGAGGCTTCCCCGAAGGGAAGCCCCGTTGTAACATGAATCAAAACGCCGCACGCCGGGCAGCGCATGCCGGTTTTGGCGTCCAGTCCGGCCGGGTAGGTGTACCCGTGGCCGCATTGGGAGCATGTGGCGGATTCTCTCATGATCTGGCCCGAATGGATGTTAGTCGTCCAAGGGAAGCAGGTCCTCCTGGTCAGCCTTGGTTTCGGGCCTCTGGCGGATTTCCTCAAGCTTGGCTTTCATCTGTTCACAAATGTCCGGATGCTGGGAGGCTACGTTGTCAAGTTCCTTCGGGTCTTTTTCCAGGTCAAAGAGGCTTCCTCCTTCCGGGGACTTGCTCATTTTTGCGGAGGCTCCGTTGATGCCGTCGCGAATGGCCACGCCGGCGGGAATGAATTTCCATTTGCCGTGGCGAATCGCCAACGCCTTGCCAGTGCTGTTGATGACATGGTAGTCACGCCCTTTGGCGGATTTGCCCAGAAGGGCGGGCAGCACGTTTTCAGAGTCACGGAAGGAATTGGCCTTGCCGGGGGCCAGCAGTTGTTCCAGGGAGGCTCCCAGATCCATCTGGTTGAGCAGGGCTTTGCTCGTGGTTCCGGGGTTGATCACGCCGGGCCATTTGACGATGAACGGAATGCGGGAACCTCCTTCCAGAATGCTGTATTTGCCTGCCCGGAAGGGGCCGGCGGGGGAATGGGTGGCGTTGTCCCGGACGGCGAAATCCCTGTAGCCGTCATCCAGCACGGGGCCGTTGTCGCTGGAGAAGATCACCAGGGCGTCTTTTTCCAGACCGGCCTGTTGCAGAGCCTCTGTAATGCGGCGCACACAGTCATCCAGTTCCACGGTCACGTCACCGCGCACGCCGTGCCGGCTCTTGCCCACAAAGCGTTTTTCCGGGCAGCGCGGCACGTGGATGTCATGCGTGGCGAACATCAGGAAAAACGGTTCCTTGGCTTTGGCGCTCTTTTGAATGTATTCAATGGCCTTATCCGTAATGACATCGGCGTTTTCCTCATCCTTCCACAAGGCGCTTTTGCCGCCCTTCATGAATCCGATGCGTCCGATTCCGTTGATAATGGCCTGGTTGTGTCCGTGGCTCCACATGAGTTTGAGCTGGTCCTTATTGTCCTTGCCATTGGGAAGCCCGGGGAAGTTGTGCCTGTAGGATACTTCAATGGGGTCGTTCGGGTCCAGGTTGCGGACATTGCCGTTTTCCAGAATCACACAGGGAACGCGGTCGCCCGTAGCGGCGAAGATAAAGCTCTCGTCAAATCCGATTTCGTTCGGGCTGGGGGAGATATGTTTGTTCCAGTCAATTTTCTTCCCCTTTTCCCCCAGGCCCAGGTGCCATTTGCCTATCATGTAGGTTTTGTAGCCGTGGGATTGGAGCATCTTGGGCAGGGTGGGCTTCTTGGTATCGATAATGAGGGCGGCGTCTCCCGGCAGGATGCCCGTGCCTTCCTTGCGCCACGGATATTCTCCTGTGAACAGGGCATAGCGGGAAGGGGTGCAGACGGATGTGGTGGAATAGGCGTCCGTGAAGCGGCAGCCCTGCTCGGCAAGCTTGTCGATGGAGGGGGTGGGAATTCCCTTGGCTCCATAGCAGCCTACGTCTCCATAGCCGAGGTCGTCAGCGTAAATCATGACGATGGCCTTGGGGGGCTTGACCGTTGGCGTGACTGCGGCCGGGCAGGCCGCTGCCGCCGCCAGGGCAAGCATCAGGTGTAATGCGGATTTATTCATGTTGTCAGGTGTGTGTGATTATAATTTTCCGGAAAGGGCGGTCGGAAGGATGCCGCTGTTTAAGCGTGGGCCGAACCTTCGGGGGTGTCCGGAGGCTGTTCGCCGGGATGTTCCGGCGGAAGCACGGGTTCCGTCATGGGGCGCATGCTGGCATTCTGCCAGATGTACCGCTTGTAAAGGACCTTGATGGCGGCTGTCAGGGGGACAGCCAGCAGGGCACCGATTAAGCCGCCCAGGATGAGTGTCCAGATCAGCACGGAAAACATGACCGTGAGCGGGTGGAGTTCCACGGAATCCCCCACGATTTTCGGCTGGATGATCCATCCGTCAAATTGGTTGACGGCCAGGAAGATGCTCGAAACAATCAGCACGTGCTGGAAATCCCCCCATGTGAACCAGGCCAGCAACACCGCAGGGATAAATGCGGTGATGATACCCAGGTAGGGAATGATGCCCAGCACGCAGACCGCGGCGCCAATGGTAATGGCGTACGGCAGGCCGATCAGCTTCAGGCAGATGGCAATCAGAATGCCTTCAATGATGCTTACCAGCATTTGGCCGCGGAAGAAGGAAATCAGGTAGCCGTTGATTTCCTCCATGGTGTCCACCACGTCTTTTCTGAATTTGGAGACTTTCAGGGGCAGGATGCTGGGCCATTTCTCTTTGATTTTATCCGCCTCCAGCAGAAAATAAAAAGCGAAAATGGGCGTAATCAGGATGCTGACCATGATTCCTATGGTGCTGTACAGGGCTCGCCCTCCGGAAGTGAGCCAGCTCATCAGCCTGTCCTGGTAAAAGGAGGAATTGATGGTCATGTAGGCTCCCAGCTTTTCCCGGGCGGTCCGGGCGTTTCTCAGGTCATGGATTTCCGCCTCCGTATAATGGCTGGCATTCAGTTCCCGCAGACTGGTTCTGTAAACACTGTCAATGGTGCGGGAAATGAAAGGTATTTCAATGGTGGAGTCAATCAGTTCGGAGGTTTTGTTCCATAGCTCCATCCGGTTGTCGATCAATTCGTCCGTTTGCCTGATCAGGGGAGGAAGAATCGTGGCTCCAAAGCCTACCAGGACAGCCAGAGCCGCAAACATGACCGTGACTACGGCCCAGGGGCGGGAGAATTTGAGACGCACCAGCCAGGAAACGATGGGTTCCAGCAAATACGCCACGACGGCGGCAATCAGGATGGGCAGGAGCACCGGTTCCAGAAACCCCAGAAGTTCCACCACTTCAAAAATGACGAAGGCCGCAATGCCCAGCATCACCAGAATGGAGGCGCCTGTCAGGGCATGCCAGCAGGTTTTTTTCTGGAAAGGGGAGGGAATGGCGAGGGCGGCGGAAGTTTGGGTATTCTGATGTTGTTCGTTGTTCATGCCGGTGTAGAGAGATGGCTGGTTGCTGGCCCGGCTCAGGCAGCGGAGGCCTTGTCCGTTTTCCCGTCAGCTGCGGGAGAGGCTTCATCCGGAGTTTCTCCGGCCGTAGCCGGAGGCTGCTGGCCGTCTGCGGAGGGCTGGGTCTGTTCTTTTTTTTCCTGCTGCCTGACGTGGTTTTCGAATTCCTGTTCCGTAATGGCCTGGGGCGTGGGGTAATAATCCCCGGCAGGGGGCGCGGCCGGAACTTCCCATTGGATGCGCACCAGCCTGTTCCTGCGCTGGACCACCACGCTGGCCTGAGCCCCCCGCTGGGTGGTAACATATTCTACGAGGTCCGGATAGGGATTCTTTCTTCCATTGATGGAAATAAGAACATCTCCCGTTCTGAGGCCGGCGTCCCATGCGGGCGACCACTCTGCCACGTAAGCTTTCATGGGGCCGTTCCCGTTGCTGTCCTGGATAAAGGTGCCTCCCATCAGGTTGAAGGAGGCGGGGGCGGGCATCCGGTGGCTGGTGGAGCTGAAATAAAGGGCGTTCCCCGGGCCGTCCAGCCAGAACTGGCGTGCGGCCAGAGCGCCGTAGCCCAGGATGATGTCGATGTCATCGGGGATGCCCATCACTTCCGGGTTGGCGAAGCTTTCACAGAGCAGGATATTTTTTAATTCCAGTGGACCGAGCTGGAAGGAGCTTACATGCATGCATTCGTGGGCGTAAAAGCCGCCTGCGGCGGGGCTGTAGCCGGAATAGACGCTGACGAACGCATCCGGGTAGGCCTGCTTAATGGCATTCCAGCGTTTTTTGGAGATGTAAACGGCGTGGGGGGCTCCCGTGTCCAGAATGATGCGCCTTCCGTGCTTGTCCGCGATTTGCGGATAGTCGGACCCGGGAATCAGGGAAAGCTTGTTCCAGCTTTTTATTCTGGAGGGAAGTTTATTGAAAAAACGGTGGGAGCGTTTGGGATAGTTGATGTTCCACACATATTTCCGGATGCATTCCCAGCCCAGCAAACCGTCATACGGGGCCTGGTCTGCCATTACTACGTCCTGTTTCCGGGAAATGGGTTCCCCGTCATCCTTCAGGGAAACGGGCACGTTGGCCGTGCGCATGGCGCCCCTGCCGCGCAGGCGTGCGCCGATGGATTCCACTGCCGGGGAGAAAAGCAGGGATGTCTGGACTGCTCCCGTGTCTACGCCCATCATTAATTGCGTTCCGGAGCTCCACGCCAGCGCCACGGGGGTGCCGTCCAGGGGATTGGCCGCGTCAATGGGCGGGGAGCTGCTGTCCTGGATAGGCCGGTGCGATACGCAGGAAACGCACAGCATGGTTGCCAGAAGCATGATGGAGGAACGGAACATAAAGTATTCCGTTCATAACAAACAGACCATAGGCTGGCAAGGTTTCCTTCCTGCTTACAGGGCTTTTTGACGGCATCAGAACGTAAAAACCGCTGCTTGCCGGAGGGTAGCTCATGCAGAAGCATGATATTCAAAATGCGGGCGCGTGCGTTTTTTGAGGCTCTATATCATGGACGGGAATTTTGCCGTCTGCCGCGTCCGGCGTTCCGTTCCAGCGAGGGGGCGGCTGCCTTCATTTTCCCCATGCTGTCCCCAAGGGAGGGCTGAAGCTGGAGCGCTCCCAAAAATCTTGATTTTCACAAGGAGCCGTATAGGGTAGCGGTGAGCCGCTATGACCACCCCTACGTTTGAAGATGCCGTGAGCCGTATCGTACGGAAGGATCCCCGTTTTGCGGAACGGGCATATTCTTTTCTGAAAGATGCGCTGGATTTTACCATGCAGCGCGTTGAAGAAAGGGAAAACGGCTCTCAGAGGCATGTCAGCGGGCAGGAACTGCTGGAAGGGGTCCGGGATTACGCCCTCGCCCAGTTCGGGCCCATGGCTTCCACCGTGATGAAGGAATGGGGGCTTAGGAACGGGAAGAATGTGGGGGAGATGGTTTTTTTACTGATTGAGGAAGACGTTTTTTCCAAACAGCCGGAGGATTCCCTGGATGATTTCAAGGGCTTCATGAGCTTCCGCAAGGCTTTTGAAGAACCTTATGAATTTCAGGACCAGCCCAGTTGAACCGCCCGATACCGCCATGAACAAGGAACCCGATGTACGCTGGCCCGCTGAATGGGAGCCTCAGGATGCTGTCTGGCTGTCCTGGCCCCACCGCAGGGATTTATGGCAAGGGGGGCTGGACGAGTTGCAGCAGACTTATGGGAGCGTGGCCGCTGCCATTGCTCCGCATGCCCTTGTATGCGTGAATGCCGCAGCTCCCCTTCATCCCGGCGTCAGGCAGGCGATGCTGGCCGCCGGAATGAGTGAGGAGCAATTCCGCCTGTTCAACCACCCGACCAACGACGTATGGTGCCGGGACCACGGCCCCGTTTTCGTCCAGGATGTGAAGGACGGTTCTCTGATGCTGGCGGATTGGCAATTTAATGCGTGGGGCGGCAAATTTGCCCCGTGGGACCTGGACAACGGCGTTCCCGCCCTGATTGGGGCGGCGCTGGGGCTTCCCGTGCGCAGTTCTTCCCTGATTCTGGAAGGGGGGGCGATTGAGGGCAATGGGGACGGCTTGCTGGTGACGACGGAGTCCGTGCTGCTGAATCCCAACCGCAATCCGGATTGGAGCCGGGCCATGATTGAGGAGGAATTGAAGCGCATGCTGGGCGTCAGAGCCGTTTTCTGGCTCGGTTCCGGCATTGAAGGGGATGATACGGACGGCCATATTGACGACATGGTGCGTTTTGTGTGCCGGGATGCCGTAGTCTCCATCGTGGAAACGGATTCTTCCTCTCCCCATTACCGCGCTCTGGCGGAGAATAATGAACGCCTTCAGGATTTGAGATGCGTGGACGGTTCCGGGGTGGAGGTGATTCCCCTGCCGATGCCGGATCCCCTCCATGCGGAGGACTGGCGCCTGGATCAGCTCCCTGCCAGTTACGCCAATTTCCTCATTGTTAATGAGGCCGTCATTGTTCCCGTATTCAACCAGCCCCGGAATGACGATCGCGCCCTGGGCATTTTGCGTGAATGTTTCAGCGGAAAACAGGTAATAGGGGTGGATGCCCGCAAGCTGGTGCTGGAAGGCGGCGCCATCCACTGCATCACCCAGCAGCAGCCCCGGCCGGGGAAGGAGGGACTGTGAGCGGAGGGGAAGGAATAACGGTGGATGTGATTCTGCCGATGGAAAAGGCCGGCAGCGAGCGCGTGCGCCGCGCTGCCGTGGCGCGGAAGCTGGGTATTTCCCCCTCCCGTATCAAAGATGTGCGGCTGGTGAAGGAGTCCATTGACTCCCGGCAGAAAAAAATTCTCTTCCAGCTTCGGCTGCTGGTCGGGGTGGATAGCCCGCTGCCGCCGGAACGTCTTCCCTCCCGGGATTATCCGTCCGTCCGTCCCGGCTCCCCCGTGGCGCTGATCGTTGGATTCGGACCGGCCGGGATGTTCGCCGCGCTCCGCTGTTTGGAACTGGGTATGAAGCCTGTGGTTCTGGAACGGGGGAAGGATGTTTCCTCCCGCCGGTTTGACCTGGCTCCCATCCTGCGCCGCGGCACGGTGATGGAGGATTCCAATTACTGTTTTGGAGAGGGAGGGGCAGGCACGTTTTCCGACGGGAAGCTGTTTACGCGCGCGACCAAGAGAGGCCCCGTCCGGGAGGTTTACGAGATTTTTGTAGCCCACGGAGCGCCCAGGGAAATTTTAACGGACGCCCACCCGCATATTGGCTCCAATCTGTTGCCCAATGTCGTCAAAGCCATCAGGGAATCCATCCTTCGCGCGGGCGGGGAAATTCATTTCAATGCCCGTGTGGAGCATCTGCTCCGTTCTGCGGACGGCCGCCGCATACGCGGCGTGGCCTGCGCGGATGGCCGGGAATTTGCGGCGGATTCCGTTTTGCTGGCTACCGGGCACAGTGCCCGGGACGTGTACCGCATGATGCTGGCGGAGGGGCTGGCTCTGGAACAGAAATCCTTTGCCGTGGGTGTGCGCATTGAGCATCCCCAGGCGTTTGTTGATGCGCGCCAGTACCACCTGAATCCGGAGCAGAGGCGCCCGGAGCAGCTTCCGGCAGCCCGTTATTCCGTGACGACCACCATCCAGGACCGCGGCGTCCATTCCTTCTGCATGTGTCCCGGCGGCTTCATCGTGCCCGCCGCCACGGAGAACGATGAGGTAGTGGTCAACGGCATGTCTCTGGCCCGGAGGGATTCTCCATTTGCCAATGCCGGTTTTGTAGTCAGCGTGCATCCGGAAGATACGGAACCGTTTTGCAGGGAACACGGGGTGCTGGCGGGCGTGGCGTACCAGAAAGCGCTGGAGACGGCTTCCTGCCGTGCCGGAGGAGGCATGCAGAAAGCCCCGGCCCAGAAGGTGGAGGATTTTCTGAAAGGGCGCGTTTCTTCTTCCCTGCTGCCTACCAGCTATCATCCCGGCATCGTATCCCATCCCCTTCATGAATTGCTCCCGGAAGGGATTGTCTGGCGCATGCGGGAGGGGCTGCGGCAGTTTGACCGTAAATGGCGGGGATTTGCCGGAGCGGACGCCCAGCTCATTGGCTGTGAGACGCGCACCAGCTCCCCCGTGCGCATTCCAAGGGACCCCGCCACGCTGGAGCATCCCGGTCTGGAGGGCCTGTACCCATGCGGCGAAGGGGCGGGTTACGCCGGCGGCATTGTTTCCGCCGCCCTGGACGGACGCCGTTGTGCGGAGGCCATGGCGCAGCAGGCGACCCGCTAGGTTTTTTCAAGCGTCCGGCCGCCGGAGCGATGCAGCTTTTCTGCGTTTCTGGATGAAGATACGCCCCTGTGAGCCTTGTTATGCCGGAACCGGATGCCATCAAGCCGGGAATGGGGGCAGGCTTGTTTTTTCCGGGAAGGAAAGACAGTCCGCCGTGGCGGCGGCCGTCAATGCTGCGGGATGCGGCGGAAGGGAAGAATATTGTTGACCCTGCGCAAAAGATTCCTGTAACGTGATTTCATGTCAAATCTGTTCCGGTGGGGAATTCTCCCTGCGTTTTTGATGACTTTTTCCGGCATGTCCCAGGATATAGCGGCGCCCTCCATGGCTAATGTGGATTTGGAAATGGAGGATGAAAAGAAAATAGCGGCGTACAGGGAGGCCATGGCCAGGCACTTGCAGCTGGGCATTATTTGGACGTGCATTGTGGAGTTGGAGGAAAAGGATAATCGTGCGGTGCTGGTGGCCACGCTGAAATATATTCAATCTCCCGAATGGGCTGGGATTCTGGATAAATGCCCTTCCGATTACCGCGCCATGCATCTGAAGATGATTAGGGAGTCCGGGAAATTGCTGGAACGGGTGGAAAGAGAGAAGATGACTGCCGATGAAATTCAGAACGCTTACGGAAAGTACGGAGGCCAATACATGAAAATGGGGGGGAGCATTCTGGAAAAATATCGGCTGGAGAATTGTTCCGTACAGTTTTCTTTATTCCTGATGCGGGAAACGGAAGGATTGGATGATAAGGAAAGGTTGAAGGCTCTTTACCGTATCAGGAAGGATATCCTCTCCGGAAAACTGAAGGTTCCCGGAGAGGGCGGAGGGATGGGCGAATCTGGGTTGGAGGAATGACCGGGATGCCGGGCCAATTTCCCGGAACGGTTCCGGAACTCCTGTGTTTCCTTTCTCCCGTTGTTCATTTCCACCCGGGGCCTTCCTTTTTTTGCAGGTTAAGTCTTGCCAGGGCAGGGGGCTTGGGGGCATAATCTGCAAGTTTCACAACCGCACACAGCCATGAAAGTCATCGTCATCTACGGCAGCCCGAATGATAAGCCCTTTATGGAACCGGCCCGCGAGTATTTTGCTCAGGAGAATGTTCCTTATGAAGAAACCGTTCTGTCCGCCCACCGCGACCTTCCGGAGCTGATCAGGTTCCTGGGGGATTTGGAAGCCAGCGGAGAAAAAGCGGTTATCCTGGCTGTGGCCGGCCTGTCTGCCGCCCTTCCCGGCGTGGTGGTGATGAGCTGTTCCCTCCCGGTTATCGGCGTGCCGGTCCCCGGAGGCCCCCTGAACGGTATTGACGCCCTGCTGGCGATTGCCCAGTGTCCCGGCGGCGTGCCCTGCACTACGGTTGGCTTGCATAAGAAGACCCCCGTCAATGCCGCCATGGCCGCCCACCGCATTTTAAAACTGGCGGGGCTGTAACGTGAACTTTTTCCCCCATCCGGCAAATGACTCCTCCTTCACAGGAAATCGTATTGGACGGTCCGGGAATTTCCCGTGCGCTTGAGCGCATGGCCCACGGCATTGTGGCCCGTTTCCCCGGAGAACCTCTCGCCATCGTCGGCCTGCTCAGCCAGGGGGATGTGATTGCCCGGCGTCTGGTGGACAAGGTAAAGGAGCTGGGAGTGGAAGCCCAGTACGGCTCTATTGATATTTCCCTGTACCGGGATGACATCTTCAAGCTGGAAGCCCGGCCTTCCCTCCGTTCCTCCAATTTGCCGTTTTCCACGGATGACATGAGGGTCGTGCTGGTGGACGACGTCCTTTATACGGGGCGCACCATACGTGCGGCCCTGAACGCCCTTTTCGACTACGGCCGTCCGGCCCGTATTGAACTGGCGTGCCTGATTGACCGCGGCGGGCGGGAAGTTCCCATCCAGCCGGATTATACGGGGCACGTGCTGGACCATGCCGGAGCCAAGGTCATCGTAAGCATGAAGGAGGCTGACGGCGAGGACAGCGTGGTCATTCCTTCCCACTGAAAATTTTCCAATCCATTCTCCGTTTCCCATGAATCATCCCCGCAAGGATCTTCTTAATATCTCCTCATTGACTGACGAGGAAATTCACACGCTGCTGGATTCGGCCGGCCCGATGAAGGAGCTTTTTACCAAAAGCGTCAAAAAGGTGCCCGCCCTGAAAGGCAAGTCCGTTCTGACGCTTTTTTATGAACCCAGCACCCGCACCCGTTCCTCTTTTGAGGTAGCGGCGGAACGTCTGTCTGCGGACGTGACCAATTTCACGGTGTCCACCTCTTCCGTGGTGAAAGGGGAATCCGTACAGGACACGATCGCCACGCTCCAGGCCATGAAAGTGGATTATGTAATCGTGCGCCATTACAACAGCGGCTTGCCGAACGTGATTGCGCGCCATACCTGCGCCAGTGTGGTGAACGCCGGGGACGGAGCCCACGCCCATCCCTCTCAGGCGCTGCTGGATTCCTTTACCATCCGGGAGGTGTTTCCGGATGTGAGGGGAAAGCGTGTTCTGATTGTGGGGGACATCCTGCATTCCCGCGTGGCCCGTTCCACCTCCCTGCTGATGAAGAGGCTGGGGATGGAGGTCGCCTTCCTGGGGCCGGGTTCCCTGGTGCCGCGCACCGAACATTCCGGCATTCCCCGTTTTTCCGATTTCAATGAGGCGTTTGCCTGGAAGCCGGACGTAATTTACCTGCTGCGCGTTCAAAAAGAGCGGCAGGACGCCCCTTTCTTCCCCAGCGCCCGGGAGTACAACAAGATTTACGGCGTCACGGAAGAACGCCTGAAGCGCATTTCCGGTGAAGGCCTGTACATCATGCATCCGGGGCCGGTCAACCGCGGCGTGGAAATCTGTGACCTGGCGATGGACTATGAGCGCTGCCTGATCAACCGCCAGGTGGAAAACGGCATCGCCTGCCGCATGTCCATCCTTTACCATCTCACTCCGCAAACCCAGCACTGATTGTTCATGAAAACTTCCGTACTTATTCGCAACGCCCGGCTGACGGACGGTTCCGCCCCGGCGGACCTTCTGGTTTCCGGGGGGGTGATTACAACGAAAGCTCCTGCCGGAACGCTTTTGGAGAGCGCCGCGGAAAAGGCGCTGGATGCTTCCGGGAAACTTGTTCTGCCCGGCCTGTTCGACATCCATGCCCATTTGTGCCAGCCCGGCCGGGAGGACAAGGAACGTGTGGCTACGGCTACCGCCGCCGCCCTGCATGGAGGAGTGACCGGACTGATGGCGATGCCGGATACCGAACCCGTGATGGACAATGCCGCCCAGATTACCACGTTCATGGAAATATGCCGGACGGATGCTCTGGTGGAGGTTATCCCCTCCGGTTGCCTGACCAAGGGGGACGGCGGGGAAGAGCAGGCCTCCTACGACTCCCTGCGCGCCAAGGGCGTCCGTTTCATCACGGACGGGGACCGTGCGCCGGACAACATGCTGCTGCTGTACCGCGCCATGCAGTACGCCAGCAATTTGAACCTTACTTTCGCCCTGCGCGGAGACGTGCCGTCCCTGACGGCCAGGGCGGCCATGCACCCGGGCACTACTTCCTACCGTCTGGGGTTGATGGGCTCCCCCTCCTGTGCGGAGGAAATAGGGCTGGAAACCATCATCCGCCTTTCCGTGGATACGGGCAACTCCCTGCATGTGCAGACCGTCTCTACGGCCGGCAGCGTGGATATCCTGCGCCGCTGCAAGCGGAAAACCGCCGGGTTGAGCGCGGAAGCGGCGCTTCACCATCTCCTGTTCACGCATGAGGACGTGGGCCGGTACGATACCTGCTACAAGACGCTGCCGCCCCTGCGCGACCAGTCGGATGTGGATGCCCTGATTGCCGCCGTGAATGACGGCACCATTGACTGCATTGTTTCCGATCACACGCCCTGCACGCCGTTTTCCAAACTTCAGGATTTCGTTGTCGCCCCGCAGGGCATGATTGCGCTGGATACGTTCCTGCCCGCTATTTACCAGTATCTGGTGGAACCTGGAAAAATGTCCTGGCAGACGGTGGTGCGCGCCTGCAGCGACGCTCCCCGCAGGCTGATGGGGCTGGCCCCCGTCTCCCTGGAAGAAGGGGCTCCGGTCAATCTGGTGGTGTTTGACCCGGAAGGAGAAACGCCCGTCACGGATGAAACGCTCCGCAGCCGCGCCCGCAACACCCCATTCCTGGGCAAGACCTTGAAGGGAAAAGTGGATGCCGTGGTGTTCGGAGAACAGCTCCACCGCTTCTGATGAAAGCGTCACGGAGAAAGGCCGGCAGCTATTAATTATTAACTATCAGTCTCCGCTTGCAGCCCGTCGCCCGCGTCAGCACGTGTTATCCGGACAAATTCGGTGCGCCGCGCCAGAGCGGCCTGGTTCCGGATGCGCGGGCGCGGCTGGTATTTGAGCCGCCGTTCCGTCATCCGGATGCCGTTCGTGGTCTGGAAGGGTTTTCCCATCTGTGGCTGGTCTGGGTGTTCAGTGAAAACGTGGATAAGGGGTGGAGCCCTACGGTCCGGCCTCCGCGGCTGGGGGGCAATGTGCGCATGGGGGTGTTCGCCACGCGTGCGCCGTTCCGTCCCAATCCCATCGGGTTGTCTGCCGTCAGGCTGGAACGGGTGGAATTGCATCCTCTGGACGGCCCGGTATTGCATCTTTCCGGCGTGGATTTGGTGGATGGCACCCCCATTCTGGATATCAAGCCCTATGTTCCTCTGGCGGACTGCATTCCGGAGGCGTCGGAAGGGTTTACGGCTGTCCCCTATGAACGGCTGGATGTGGAAATTCCCGAATCTTTTGGCGGTTCCATGTCTCCGGAAGAGAGGAGTGCGCTGGAAGATACGCTGTCCCTGGATCCCCGTCCCCAGTATCAGGATGATCCGGAACGGGTTTACGGCCTTTCGTTCTCTGGCTGGGAGGTGAAATTCAAGGTAAAGGACAAGCGGCTGCGCGTATTGTCCCTGGAAAGAAGGCGAAGCGGTCCCGGCCTTTTTTGATATGCGGGTCATTCCTTAGGTATTTTTTGGAATCTACATACTTGACTAATCAGGAGCTTAGTTTTTATACCTTATTATCACTGCCACACCTCTATGTACTCATCCGAGTATACAAATCTAGGGTATTTTTCTTTCAATAGAGAAATTGTTTCAGAAAATATTTCATAATAGGATTTCATTTTTTCTTTCGGAAACCAAAAATGAAAATCGGGTGTTGCACATGTATACTTCATCCCTTCTTTATAATGTGCAAATCTATTACGATCATCGTATAATTTTTTCAGTATTGATATTTTATGAGGTGGTATAACTTTCAAATAATTTATTTTATCAATTATATTAAACGATGTGATAAGTTTTTTCACTAATATATTTTGTTCACGACCTATTGTTTTTTCTAATTGCTGCTTAAAAACAGAGTTGGTGAAGGCTTCAATACTAAGCCCCCAAAAAATTATTGCACAAATAGCATTCTTTATTCCCTCAGGACAAATAACTGTTTCAAATTCCGAAATTTCATCACCTTCGCTGATAGGAACTCTTGTGTGTATATGCTCAATGTCATTTAGATATTTGTTATAGGCATCGGCGGCAAGGTCTTGGAAGATTCTTTCTGCGTTAATTCTATATCCTTCTGACATAAGGACATCATACTGTTATATCGCTACATTGTCAAAAATTAGCTCCATCTAACTCTTCGCCTAAGATTTATAAGGACAATTTTCTACTCGCCCTATATGGGTAAGAAAATTGTATACCAAATAAACTATCAAAATAATCTTCAATACGCTGAAAATAAACGCGTACGAACTAATCAAAACACGACAAAATTTCTATATCAACCAAGCAATGATATGGGACAAACTAAGCTCAAATACACTTCCTTATATGAGTTCTTCTTCGAATTTCCTAATGAGGAATCTGCCCGGAAGTATTTTGAGAAGAAGCGTTGGAATGGTCGTGTCCGTTGTCCTCATTGTGGTTCTGACCATATCACCGAATGTAAGGATCACTCTCCAATGCCTTACAGATGTAGGAAATGCAGAAAATTTTTCAGAGTCAGATTTGGTACAATTTTAGAGGAATCCAAATTGCCTCTTCACAAATGGTTGATGTGTATGTACCTGTTGGCAACATCTCGTAAAGGTATTTCCTCCATTCAAGTTTCAAAAGAACTCGGAATTACTCAGAAGAGTGCCTGGTTCCTCTGTCAAAGAATCAGGGAATTTTGGATGAAGGATAAAAAAGAGAAGTTGGATGGTATTGTAGAAGTAGATGAAAACTTCATTGGAGGTAAGGAATCCAACAAACACTTTTCCAAGAAGCTGAACAAGGGAAGAGGTTCAGTAGGTAAATTGATTGTCATCGGGGCCAAACAGAGGAACGGAAAGGTGATCGTCAAACATATCGACGATACTTCCGCTTACAATTTACAAGGATTCATCGGAAGACATGTAGAGAGGAATTCCAATGTGTTTACGGATGAGTTCAAGTCTTACAAGGGACTTGTCGGATTTATCCATGAGTTATCAACCATAAAGGGAAACAATACGTCAATGGTAATGTTCATACCAATTCCATTGAGAGCTTCTGGTCTCTACTGAAGAGAGGTTACTATGGCGTTTACCATTACATGTCCCCTAAGCATTTGAAGAGGTACATTCATGAATTTGCCTATAGGCATAATACCTCCAAGATTGAAGTAATGGAATGTATAGGAGATACGATTACCAAAATGGTTGGTAAGAGAATGATGTATTGTGAATTGGTGAAGTGACTTTTAAAAATAAAGGATAAGTAATTTTATGGAAAAAAGATTACATTATTATAACAAAGAAAGAGATCGATGGATTTCAGAAAATGGATTTTTTGTTACTGATCCAATATTAATTGAAATAGAACAAATGAGTTACAATCCATTATGGAAAATAAAATTCCTATTTTTTATCTCAAAATTATTAAATATAAAAATAATTATAGACAAAAAGGAAAAATGGAGACACAAAAGTATCATTTATGACACTGTAAATGGCAAATATATTAAAAAAGATGATATTAATCTAGACAATTTATCCCCGGTCCATCACTAATATCATTACCTTCGTCCATTCTCATAGAATGAACTACCATATTTGAGGAATCAATTTTTAATAAAATAAATGAATCTTCAAATTCAGAACGATATTTTTCAAAAAAATTTTTCACAGAATCAATTAGATCAGGAATTTCTTCAATACATTGTATTGATATTTCTCCTAAATCTGGTTCATCTTCGTGAATTATATATGTTGAAGTAGAAGAATTATTATCGGTTTCTAGCGGAAATTTTTTAGGAGCATAAGACGCTAATAGATCATCAAATTCTTTTCTCCGTTGTTGATAGGAATTAGAAGAACCATCTCTTGTTGTAATCCTAAATGTTATCAAATATGTGGTCATTTCTTCTGAGAGATAATTTGTTTTATAGCTTCTTTTATAATAGAATCATTCTCTTCTCCACTTTTCCCAAGAAGCCAAACCAATAGAGGAAGTGCAACATTGTTTTCTACAATAAACCATTTGGGATGACCGAACGCGCTTGGATAGCCAATACCATTGTATGCTTCATTCCATCTCATTCCGACACGTGAATTGCTTTCATCGTCGTCCCAATTCCCTATCGCTATAGAAAAATCTTTATTATTGTATAAGACTCTATGATTTGTGAAATCTCTAGGATGTACATTTTCTGGTTCCATTTGCATATAATTGAATAATTTTCTTGAGAAGTCAAGAGTCAACTTGTAGTCTTCTAAGAAATTTGGGGAAAACCAATTCCCAAAAGTTAAGACTCTAGTTCCTTGATCAAATCAAATATATTAATATTGAGCAATTTACAAAGAGATAACACTTCCAAAAAGGTCAAATACCGTTCTCCTGTCTCATATTTGGAAACGAATGACTGAGGAAGATTACACATCTCGGAAAGTTCTACTTGAGACAATCCCATTTTTTTACGCTTCATCCTAAGGAATAAACGCAATTTTTCTTCTTGGACATTGTCCCTCTTTCTGAGCATTTAAGCAGGATAACCTAGAAGCCAAAATAACCCGAATCGGGATATTTTTAGGTTTACAATCAGCTTATATCTCGTACTATGCGGATGAGTTCCCAAATCTGGGAATCCTCAAAACGAGATAGAACTATGAAGACATTATTACTTGGAACAGTCTTGGCATCCCTGGCTTTGCTTACCTCATGCAGCAATTCATCATCCAATGGAGATGGAAGCAATTCAGAAGCTCCATTGACACTGGAAGGAAAAACTCTTACGGGAGGCATGTATGTAGACTATCAAGAAGGTGATGGTTGGGAATTGGAGGCAAAGGATTTTGTTTTCAGTACTGGAACCGTTACGTTTGGCGCAGTCGAATATGATGCCAATGACCATGAGACAACCAGAACAATTACAGGAAGTTATGTTTTTGAAAAAACTGGAACTAATGTAGGAACCCTGCAAATTGAGTCAAATTGGGTAGGGTTTCATCTTAATTTGACGTTTAATGGTAGTAATGTTGCTGCTGAAGGAACGATGAAAGAGAATATGGGAAAGGAATTACCTGCAAAGGGTACATTTGATAAGAGGTAATTTATTTATTACAAATATATTATGAAAAACGCTGACTAGAATACCTAGTCAGCGTTTTTGTCTAAGTTATTCACCTTCAGATGATAAGGGGATGACGAAAATATTTTAAAATAATATGGTTAGTCAAGTATGTAGGTCCCTATTTTTTTTCTTTATCCCTGCGCGGAGCATTGGTTTCCTGTGGCTGGAAGGGGTATGTTTGCCGGGAAACGCCGGATGATGCGGAAAAGAAATGCGAAGGTATTCGGATTATTGATGATTTGTTTTTTCAATTTATTGATAAAGAACGGATTTGATTTATTTTTACTGGTGAGGTCAACGTGTTTTTCCCGCGCTCTGTCATTCTGATTCCGCTTGACTTGCGTCCGGATAAAGAGTACCTATCGGTACATTTTTGAAGCATGCTTCATTGTTTTATGGCCGACCCATTTACGATTTCGTTTTTGATGAAAATGATTACGGACCGCGTGGATATGATGCTTACGCGCGGTTTGACTCTGGAGCGTGTTACGGCCTCCCAGGGCCGGGTGCTGGCTTACCTGATGTCCCGTGACGGAGAAAACGTCTCCCAGAGGGACATAGAGCGGCATTTGGGGGTCTCCCATACCACGGCCAAGGGAATTGTTCAGAGGCTGGAACAGAAGGGCTGGGTAACCACGGCTTTTGACAGTGAAGACGGACGGCTGAAGAATGTGTACCTGACGGATATGAGCCGGGGCGTTCATGAGGCCATTTGCCAGCAGATAGGAGTGATTGAAAATACGCTGCTGGACGGGGTGCCGGAGGAAAGCCGCAGCATGCTGAGGGATTTGCTCCGGCGCATGTACGACAATCTCAAATAATAAAGTCCCGTGCGTTTTTTTCGGTAAACAGGTTTTGAAAAATATGAAGCATGCTTCAATAATATTGTTAACCAACAACATGAAAGCACACTATATACTGATAGCGGCCCTGTGCGGGCTGACAGGGTGCCGGGAAGACAACGGCGCCGCGGATGCTGCAGACCGGAGGGAAATGCCTCCGCTCAAGATTTCCGTGATGAATATGGAGCAGAGAACGGTGGAGTTGAAATCTTCCTGGTTCGGCCATTTGCGCGGGGTGGAGCAGGCGGACATCAGGCCGCAAGTTTCCGGAACGCTGATACGCCAGGTTTACTGGGACGGCTCCATTTGCGACAAGGGAGAACTGCTTTTTGAAATTGACCCGGCTACCTATCAGGCCGCCGTGGACAGGGAGGCGGCCAACCTGGCTACGGCTCGTGCCGTCAAACTTCAGGCGGAAGCTTCTCTGAACAGGGTGCAGAAGGATTTGGACCGCTATGACAAACTGATCAGGACGGGGGCTATTTCCGTCAAGAACCTGACGGACGCGCAACAGAACCTTAAGGAGATGCAGGCTGCTCTGGAACAGGCGGAAGCGGGCATCAAGCAGGCGGAAGCCTCCCTGGAAAACGCCCGGATCAATCTGGACCGCACCAAAGTACGCGCGCCGTTCCGGGGACTGGCTTCCAAGGCGACGGCCAGCGTGGGGGAACTGATTTCCGCCAGCGGCTCGCCGCTCACGACCATGTCTTCCATCGACCCCATCCGGGTGGATTTTTCCGTGACGGGAAAACAGGTTCTCAGCCGTCTGATGGATGGAACCGTGAATGTGAAAACCGGGCGCATGGGAGACATGCCGGATTTTGAACTGATTCTGGAAGACGGCTCCGTCTTTGAAAAGAAGGGGAAGGTGGTTTCCGTGGACAGCGAGGTGAGCCGTTCGACGGGCACCGTCAATTTCATCGGCCATATTCCCAATCCGGATTTGAAATTGCGTTCCGGAATGGCGGTGCGCGTGCGCGCCGTGACGGGTACGGAGAAGGATGCCTCGCTGGTTCCCGCCCGCGCCCTGCTTTCTTCCATGAACCACCGCAACATCATGGTGGTGGCTCCGGACGGGACGCCGCGCCGCATTGACGTGCAGCCGGGGGAAACCGTAGTCCTTGACATGCCTGACGGCAAGGGCGGCACGGCCCCCATGCTGATGCAGATAGTGACGGGAACGGTCAAGCCCATTCCGGAATCTCTGAAGGAAATAGGATACGGAAAGCCGGCGGATGCTCCCGTCATTGTGGAAGGCGGCATGATGGCCGCCCAGTATTCCAAGGCGAACAGCCTGATGCGGGAACATGGTGCCACGGAAGGGTTCGGGACGGTTGTCCCCGTTCCCTTCATCTATACCGCCCCTGTTTCCACCACTCCTTCCGTAACTGCCAAATAAGCCATGAGTGCGTTTTTCATCAAGCATCCCGCAATCGCAGCCGTGATTGCCATTGTGACCACGCTGCTGGGGCTGGTCTGCATGTTCAACCTGCCTATTTCCCAGTATCCGGAAATCACGCCGCGCACCATCCAGCTTCAGGCCATGTTTCCGGGGGCCAGCGCGCAGGCGGTGGCGGATTCCGTGGGCACTCCCCTGGAACGCCAGATTTCCGGCGTGCAGGGCATGGACTACATGACGTCCGTTTCCTCCAACAACGGCGTGTATAACCTTTCCGTCATTTTTGAACCGGGTTCTGATACGGATATTGACCAGGTGCTGACCAATATGCGCTATGGGCAGGCCTCCTCCCAGCTTCCGCAGGAAGTTCAGAGCACGGGCGTGACCATCAAGCAGCAGCCGGGGCTTCCGCTGATGATTTATTCCCTGACATCCCCGGACGGCAGTTATAATTCCGTGGATTTGGCGAACTATGCCCAGGTGAAGCTGGTGGATGAACTCAAGCGCGTGGAGGGCGTGGGGGAAGTTCAGGTGTACGGCGCGGGGCGTTATGCCATCCGCATCTGGCTGGATACGTCCAAAATGACCCATTACGGCGTTTCCGTCAATGAAGTGCGGGGCGCCATCTCCGCCCAGAACACCACCAACCCCGGCGGCAAGATTGGGGCGGACCCCGTGCCGGACGGCCAGGAGCAGACCATTACCGTGCGCACTCAGGGGCGTCTTTCGGAGCCCCATGAATTTGAAGACATCATCATTCGCCAGAATGGGGATGAAATCCTGTACCTGAAAGATATTGCCAAGGTGGAACTGGGAGCTGAAGACTATTCCGCCACCGGCCGCCTGAACGGAGAAGTTTCCGCGGCTATCGTTATCTTCCAGTCTCCGGGTTCCAACGCCATCGCTACGGCGGACCGCGTGGAAAAACTGCTGGAAGCCAAGGCTCCGCTGATGCCGGAAGGAATTACCGGGCGCGTTTCCCTGGATACGACTACGGCGGTGCGCTATTCCATTGATGAAATCAAGCACACGTTCATGGAAGCCGTCATCCTGGTGGCCCTGGTCGTGTATGTTTTCCTTCAAAACTGGCGCGCCACCCTCATTCCGCTCATCGCCGTTCCGGTTTCCCTTATTTCCACGTTCTGCCTCTTTCCCGTCCTGGGGTTTTCTCTGAACACCATTTCCCTTCTTGGCATGGTGCTGGCCATCGGCCTGGTTGTGGATGACGCCATTGTGGTGGTGGAAGCCGTGCAGGAGCACATAGACAAGGGGCTCAATCCGCGCATGGCTTCCTTCGCCGCCATGCAGGAGGTATCCGGCCCCGTCATTGCCATTGCCCTGGTACTGGCGGCGGTGTTCCTGCCTTCCCTGCTGCTGGAGGGCATCACGGGAACGCTGTTCAAGCAGTTCGCCGTGACCATCGCCATTTCCATGCTCATTTCCGCCTTTAATGCGCTGACGCTTTCCCCTGCCTTGTGCGCCCTGTTGCTGAAACCCCGGAATGCGGGCAGGAAGAGCCTCTTTTCCCCATTTCACCGTTTGTTCAACCGGTGTTACGGACGTGTCTCCAACGGCTATACCCGCATGTGCGGAAGCCTGGCCCGCAAGCTGGCGATTTCCATCCCCCTCCTGTTGTTATTCTGGGGGGCGGTAGCTCCTGTGGCGGAGCGCGTTCCCGGCGGCTTTCTTCCGGATGAAGACCAGGGCTTTCTGCTGGCCTGCCTGATCCTGAAGCCGAATACCTCCCTGCAGGTTGCCTATGAACAGGACAAAAAATTTGAGGCGGCCCTCCAGGATCCCGCCGTGAAGAACCTTACTACCGTGGTGGGGCTCAACATCCTCAACAGCGTGCAGACTCCCGGCGCCTGCATTGCCTACATTGAGCTCAAGGACTGGAGCGAACGGCCGGAAACCTCCGCGGAGCTGGCCGGAAAGCTTCAGGTAAAGCTGGCCCAGGCCGGCCTGGACGGCATGGCGATGGTGCTGGAACCTCCCGCCATACCCGGTGTGGGAACCGCCAACGGGGTTACGATGGTACTGGAGGATCTGGAAGGGCAGGGCGTGGCTTATCTGCATGAACAGGTGCAACGGTTCCAGGAAGCGGCTTCCCGGCGTCCGGAAATAGCCTTGTGCATGGACATGATGATGGCGGACATGCCGCAGAAGTACGTGAACCTGGACAAGGAAAAATGCAAATTCCACAAGGTGGATATTGACGTGGCCAACGGCATTCTGGCCTCCTACAACGGTTCCTCCTTCATCAATTACTTCAATGCCTTCGGCCAGCAGTGGCAGGTGTATATCCAGGCACAGGGCGAAGACCGCGCCAGCCTGGAAAAGATGGACGGCTTCTTTGTCACGAACGCGGACGGAGCCCGCGTGCCTCTCTCCGCCCTGGTGAACATCAGGGAGATAGAGGATACGGAATTCGTAATGCACCATAACATCTACAACGCCGCCAAATTGAACGTGATGCCCCGGCCCGGTCACTCCACCCAGCAGGTGATGGATGCGCTGGAGGAAGTGTTCCGTCAGACGATGGACCCCACGAAGGTTGGCTTCGACTACCAGGACATGAGCTTCCAGGAAAATAAAGTGCGCAACAGCATTGGGCTGGGGGCCATCTTCACCATGTCCGCCGTTTTCGCCTTCCTTATCCTGGTGGCGCTTTATGAGAAATGGTCTCTTCCCCTGGCGGTTTTCCTCACGGTTCCCATTGCCGTGCTGGGGGCTTATGCCGGGTTGTTCTGGCAGGGCATGGAGCTGACGCTCTACGCGCAGATCGGTCTGGTGATGCTGGTGGGGCTGGCGGCCAAGAACGCCATCCTCATCGTGGAATTCGCCAATCTGGAAATGCAACGCGGCAAGGGCTTGATGGAGGCTGCTCTAGCTGCCGCGCGTCTGCGCCTGCGTCCCATTCTGATGACTTCGCTGGCATTTGTTCTGGGATGTATCCCCCTGATGCTCTCCTCCGGTTCCGGAGCCTTGGCGCGCAACGCTATCGGTACGGTTGTGGTGATTGGCATGGGCGTGGCGACGCTGGTGGGAGCTTTTCTGATTCCATGTTCTTATGTGTTCATTATGAGATTATTCCGTATTCAATTCTCCCTGAATGATCTGAAGGAGGATCCGGATGAAGTGGGAGCCAGGAAATACCTGGCTGCCCATACGAAGGACTGATATTTTACAGCTTGTCCTGTTCCGGCGCTGACCATTCAGGGCAGCGCCGGAACTTGCTTTCGGAGCTGGAGGGGAGTATTCTCCTGTCCGGACGCCGGGAGTAACGCCGGGCCATTTTAAGGGAATGAATGAGTACCGGCAGATAACTGAAGCTTTTCAGGAAAATTTCCGTAACTACGGAGAATTGGGCGCCTCCGTTTCTGTCTGGAAGGAGGGAAGGGAGATCGTTTCCCTGCATTCCGGGTTTGCCGCAGCGGATGAAACGCATCCATGGACGGAACATTCGCTGGTGCCCGTTTACTCCGCCACCAAGGGAGCCGCATCCGCCGCCCTTCTGCTGGCCCTGCACCAGCAGGGAGCCTCTCCGCAGATGAGCATGGGGGAACTGTGGCCTGAATTCCCGCTGCCCTATGCATCCATCGCGCAGATGATGTCCCATCAATGCGGTTTGGCGGCTTTTTCCCGGACGGCAAGCGTGTTTGACCATGAGGATTGCGTGCGCGCCCTGGAGGAAACCGTTCCGGCGTGGCAGCCGCCGGAACACGGCTACCATCCGCATACTTACGGGGTGATGCTTGATGAGCTCATGCTGCGGCTGACCGGGGAACGCCTGTGGCGTTACTGGGAGGAATGCATCCGCAAACCGTTGAATCTGGACTTTTACATCAGGTTGCCGGAATCCGAATGGAACCGCGTGGCGACGCTGTATCCCGGCAAGATGGACATGTCCAACATGGGGACGCCGTTTTATCTGGAATACATGAACAAGGGCACGCCCGTACACCGTGCGTTCAACACTCTGATAGGGTTGAACAGTGTGCGGCAGATGAACACGCCGGAAGCGTGGTCGTCCGGAGCGCCGGCCTTTGGCGGCGTGGCTTCCGCCCGCGGCATGGCGCAATTCTACCAGGCCTGCCTGGGGCTGGATGATCTCCGGGTGTTCCCGTCCGCCGTACGCGGCTGGATGCGGAACGTCGTCATTGACGGGCCGGACCTGACGCTGAAAACGCCCACCGCCTTCTCCTGCGGCTTCATGCATGATCCCGCAGACCCCTCCACGGGCCGCAAGATGCGCCATCTGTTCGGCTCCGGCGGCTTCGGGCATGCCGGAGCGGGCGGTTCCCATGCCTTTGCGGATCCGGCCCACGGCCTTTCCTTCGGCTACGCGATGAACCGCATGGACCTGAACGTGCTGCCCGGCGTGAAAACCCGGAACCTTATTGACGCAGTAATGAAAGAAGTGGCTGAAGAGTGTTCTTAACCTGAGCCCTGGCTATCTGTTCAATCCCATCGGAAGTTTCCGGATAGTTTTATTAGTTCCTATTCTTGCGGGCCTTTTTTAATCTGAACGTGGGGGCGCAAAAGAATGATTCTTCAGTCATTCCCTTGCTGCCCTGTTCCCTGTTGAAAAATCAGGGTTCCGTTTGCCGAGGATAGTGAACCCGGCCTTTTGGAGTGGTCCGTTTGATTACCATCCCCCGCCCAGCGCACGCGCGAGCTGCACTACGGCCTTGCGGATGTTCTGCTTCATGGTGACCAGGGACTCTTCCGAGCTGAGCCAGGAACGCTGCGCGGTGATCACGTTCAGGAAGTCCGTCTCGCCGTTGATGTACAGGGTGCGGGAGAGCTGGAACGCTTCTTTGTTGGCGTTGTTTTCCTTGTGCAGGTATTGCATCTGGGAGGTATAGTTGCCATAGGCGATCAGGGCGTCCTCTACCTCGGAAACAGCGGTAATGAGTGTTTTGCGGTAGGTTTCCGCTGCTTGTTCCGCCACGGCTTTTTGAGCGCGTACCGTGGCTCTCAGGGCTCCGCCCTGGAACAGGGTCTGAAGCAGGTTCCCTCCCAGGGACCACGCGTTGTTGTTTTCCCTGAAGAGCTGGCCGAAATCTCCGCCGCGGCTGGAAAGGGAACCCGTCAGGCTGAAGCGCGGGTACAGATCCGCTACGGCTACGCCCACGTTGGCCACGGCCGCGTGCAGGTCCGCCTCAGCGGCGATAACGTCGGGCCTGCGCCGCAGGAGTTCGGAGGGGAGGCCTACCGGAACGACGGGCGTTTTCTCAAAAACGGAAGCTTTGGGCAGCGTCAGTTCTACACGGGAATTATAGGTGCCCAGCAGCACGGCGAGCTGGTTTTTAGAGGAGGCCACCTGTGCTTCCAGTTGCGGGATGCGGCTTTCCGTGGAGGCGACGGTGGAGGTGGCTTGCTCCACATCCAGACGGGGGGCGAATTCCGTTTTGTAGCGTTTTTCCGCAATGGTGAGGGTGCTGCGTTGGATTTCCAGTTGTTCCCTGGCGATGCGGAGCTGTTCGCAGGCGGTAATCCAGTCAAAGTAGGCCGTAGCGACGTCCGCCAGCAGGGCTGTGCGCACGGCTCCTGCGGAAGCTTCCGTGGACATGAGGGAGGCGCGGGAGGCCTCGATGGAACGCCGGTTGCCGCCAAAGAGGTCCAGCTCCCAGGAGGTGGACGCTCCCAGGGAGAAGTTCTGGGAAGTGGAGCTGCGAAAACCTCTGTCCGGGGACAGGCTCCACCCGGTGCTGGCGTCTGCGGAGGGAAGCAGGGATGCCTGGGAGACGCGGAGTTTTTCCCTGGCCTCCCGGATGCGGAGCAAAGCCACCTTCATGTCCGGATTGTTGTTGAGGGAGGTGGAGACCAGGCGGTTGAGCTGGGGGTCTCCAAAGATATTCCACCAGGAACGCAAATCTTTGTCCGAACTGTGGGGGGGCCTGTTCGCCTCCCACGTGGCGGGGAGGTCATTGGCCGGCGTCCGGAAATCCGGGCCTACCATGCAGGAGCCAAGGAAACAGGCGGCCAGAAGGGGGAGATGTTTGAACGTGGATGACATGGAAAAATAAAAAGTAAGGTGTTATTCGTGGCGAAGGGCATCAATGGGGTCCATCTTGGACGCCTTCCAGGAGGGGTACCATCCGAAGGCCAGGCCGATGAATACGGAGACGCCTACAGCCAGAGCCATGGCTTCCGGGGAGGAGGCTGTGGCCCAGTTCATGGTGCGGCTGACGATGATGGAGATCGCCTTGCCGAGCATGATGCCCAGCGCGCCGCCCACCACGCAGAGCAGCACCGCTTCCAGCAGGAACTGGCGCATAATATCCTGCGGACGGGCGCCCACCGCCATGCGCAGGCCAATTTCCTTGGTCCGTTCCGTGACGGAAACGAGCATGATATTCATGATGCCGACGCCGCCGACGACCAGAGAGATCATGGCCACGATCATCAGCAGATTGGTCATCACTTCCGTGGTGCTGCTCATGGCGCGGGACATTTCCGCCATGTCCCATACCCGGAAATCGTCCAGCTGGCCGTCCTTGAGGTTGTGTTTGGCGCGGATCACTTCCGTAATCTGGTCAATGGCCTCGGAGGAACGTTCCGGGTCTGAAATCTGAGCCATGATGGAATCAATATTGTTGAAGCGCCGCGGATGGGGAGCGTCCGTATAGGGCTGGTCCGTAGTTTCCGTGTAGTAATCCACGGAACTGGCGGTGTATTTATCCGCCCGGTTGAAGGTGGTGGTGCTGTTGCCGGTGGAAGTGGTGGTGGAACCGCCGCCCAGCCCTTGGAGGCGGTAGCGGATGCTTGTCCACGGGAGGATGATGGAGTCGTCCTGGTCGCGTCCCATCATGTTAGCCCCTTTTTTCTGAAGGATGCCGATGACTTTGAACATGACATTCTTGATGCGGATATCCTTGCCCAGCGGGTCTTCGTCCCCGAAGAGTTCTTTGGCCACCGTCTGGCCGATGACGCACACGCGCCTGGCCTGCTCCACATCTTCCTCGGAGAAGGGCTGGCCTCGCGCCATGTCATACCAGCTTTTGATTTTCAGGTATTCCACGGAACCGCCCTCTACGGTTTCCGGGCTCCAGTTCTTGTTGCCGTAAATAACCTGGCCGCTGGCGCGCACCACGGGGGTAGCCCGCAGCACCATGGGGCAGTCCTTCGCGATGGCTTCGCAGTCCGCGTTGGTCAGGGAGGCCCGTCCGCCCGCGCCGGTATTGACGCCGCTTTTGGAGATGGCTCCGGGGCGGATATTCAGTGTGTCCGCTCCCATGGAGGCAATGGTATTTTTAATTTGAAGCGTAGATCCCTGGCCGATTTCCACCATGGCGATTACTGCGGCAATGCCGATGATGATGCCCAGGATGGTGAGGGCCGCGCGCATGGGATTGCGCACCAGGGCCCTGATGCAGGTTTTAAGGAGAGGAAGGAATTTCATACGTCGTCCTTGCTAAGCATATCGGAAATCCCTTCGCAGATAAGGCCGTCCGCCATGTTGATGGCCCTGTCCGTGAAGGCGGCTATTTTGGGGTCGTGCGTCACCAGGATGACTGTGATTCCCTGTTGGCGGTTCAGGTCCTTGAACATGTGCAGCACTTCCTTGGAGGTGGTGGAGTCCAGGTTTCCCGTTGGTTCGTCCGCCAGCAGGATGCTGGGGTTATTGATGAGGGAGCGGGCAATGGCTACGCGCTGCTGCTGCCCGCCGGAAAGCTGGGCCGGGGTGTGGTCCATGCGGTCGGAAAGCCCAACCAAATTCAGCAATTCCACGGAACGTTCGCGCATGGCTTTCATGCTGAGGGCAGGGTGGGCATATACGGCAGGCATCATCACGTTTTCCAGGGCCGTGGTACGGGAGAGCAGGTTAAAGTTCTGGAAGACGAATCCGATGCGCTTGTTCCGGAGCGTGGCTCGTTCTGCGGCGTTGAATTTGGCAACATCTTCCCCGGCAATATAGTAATGGCCTGAGGTAGGGCGGTCCAGACAGCCCAGGATATTCATCAGGGTGGATTTTCCTGAACCGGAAGCTCCTGTGAGGGAGACGAATTCCCCCCCGTTGATATCCAGGGTGATGCCCTTGAGCACTTGAAGGTCTATTTCTCCCAAGTGGTACACCTTGGTTATGTCACGTAAGCGGATCACGTTTGTTGGAATGCTTGATGCGGTGAAAAAGAGTAATTAAGAGGTCGAATGATGGCGGTTCCCCGGGTCAGGGAGGCGGGGGAGGGCCGTCATTTCCAGCCGAGGCTGGCGTTTTTGTATTGCCTGTGCTAGGCTTGCGGCGTGGGGGCATTTTGGGCGCGAACGGGTTTTCCCCGCCGGCGGAGGCGGAAGAACCGTCCCCCGAACTGTCGGAGCGGTTCAGTATCTGGGCCGTAGAGACGATTTCCATTCCTTCCCGGAGCGTTTCTCCCGCAATGGCTGTCAGCATGCCGTTGCTTTCCCCTTTGGTGACCAGGTGGGGATAAAGAAGATTGTCCCGCAATTCCCAGACCACGGCTTTTTTCTTTTGTCCGTCCCGGACGGGGGCGGCCAGCTCCGGCTGCATCCGGTCAAAGGCCGCTTTTTGTTCAGCGCTGACCAGTTCTGTTTCCGGGCGGAAGCGGAGGGCCGCATTGGAAACGAGGAAGGCGTTTCGTATGTCCTCTACCACGAATTGGACATTTGCCGTCAGATAGGGGATAAGAAGCTTGTCCGGATTGGGTACATCAATGTCCACGATGTAAGTGACCACATTGGACGTCATGGTTGCGTCCAGCCGTATCTTGTCCACCGTTCCCTTGAATTTGCGGCCGGCGAAAGCGTCCACGGTGAACAGCACCTCCTGCCCCTTGCGGATGCTGCCGATGTCCGCCTCGTTCACAGCGGCCCAAATTTTCAGCTTGGAAAGGTCTGTGGCGATGTAAAACAGGCTGGAGGCGCTCATGCTGGAAACCACTGTTTGGCCTATGTTGACCAGGCGTTTGACCACGACGCCGTCCACGGGGGACTTGATGGTAGTGTATTCCAGATTGCGCATTTCCTTTTTCAGCGCGGCTTCCGCCTGTTTCAGGGATGCTTCCGCTTCCTGCAGGGAGGCTTCCGCCACGGCTACGTTGGCGCGGGCGGTTTCTTCATCCGCAATATACTGGTCGTAGCTGGATTTGGACAGGGCATCCCCCGGCCCCAGCTTTTCCGCGCGTTCCCGGTCCAGTCTGGCCTGCTGGTGCTTGGCTTTGGCCTGCTGGATGTCCGCCTTGGAGCGGGCGATTCCGGCAATGGCCTGCGCTTTGGAGGCTTCCGCCCTCTGAACGTCCAGTTGCACGGGAAGCTTGTCGATTTCCGCGAGCATCTGACCGGCTTTTACAGGGCTGGAATAATCCACTACCTTGCCGTTCATGTCCTTGCCGAACTCCATGATGATTCCGCTGACCTGGGCGCCTACATCTACCAGTTCATCAGGCTCCGTGACGCCGGTTGCTTCGATGGTGATCATCAGGTCTCCTTTTTCAAGAGGTTCTGTCTGGTAGTCCACCTGGATGGCTTCATTTCCTTTCCACTGTTCCCAGGCAAACCAGATGCCTCCGAGAACGGCAATGACGATGATGAGTTTGATGAATCCCTTCACGACTATATTATACTTCGCAATAATGAAAAAGTTGCACGGATGTTAAAAACTTTTCCGCAACGGAGCGTGATCCTATCATGATTTCCGGAAATGTCTAAGGGATTATTATGTTTATTAACAGTTGCTGTTTATTAACTAATAATATTTCCTTTCTTCCTTTTCGCCCAGTGACGGAAGGAGCGGGAATGGAGGGCCACGAAATATCTGAAGGTGCTCCCATTCGATCTTTTGGGGAATTGGCTTCTCCGTGTTTGTAAGTGATGCGGGGGTGGGAAGAACAGGGAAAGGCGGTGAATCCCGACAGGAGTAATGTTGCCCAAGAGGGGAATCCCGGCTTACCTGCGGGCTCAAGGAGGGGAGAAACGTTGAAAGAACGAGCTTTCTGGATTCAGGTGATGGAAAAAAGACACCGCTGCACCGTCTCTGGCTGTGAGCCACGTTCCCGTGCCTCAATAGAGCGGGGACTTCCGCCGCTGTTTTGACTTTTCCGGTATAGGACGTAGTCAGCCCTGCGTCGGGGCTGCCCCCATTAGGTTGTAATATCGGTCCGGGCCACTTTGCCAGGCGATGACGAGTGCAGCAGCCACCACCTTATATACCTCATGGTAGGGAATGTTCCAAGGTGTTTTTGCAATCTTTTCAGACATGGAGGGAACTTTCCCGTGGAGCGATTGATTTTGAAAGGGATGCTGCTTTCAGCGGTGTTCTTCCAGCCATTCCTTTAACACAAGGCGGTCCGCAGGTGCTCAGGGCAGTTCTTCCAGCGTACGGCGGGAGAAGAACCCCAGGTTTTCATGTTCCAGAGGCCGGGGCAGGGCGCAAAGTTCCAGACGGCACAGAAAGGGGATAAGGCGGATAATGCGTTCAGGCTCCCGGTGCCGTACGGGGGTGAGCATGCGGACGGGGAAGACGGTGCATCCCAGCTCTTCCCGTATTTCCCGTATGACGGCGTGCCGGGCATTCTCCCCTGGTTCCACTTTTCCGCCGGGGAATTCGTAAAGAAGCCCGTTGGACTGCCCCGTTTTCTTTTTGGCGCCCAGAAGAAGAGGGCCCCGTGCGGCGGGCAGTTCAATCAGGGCACAGCAGACGTCCAGCGTGTTCATGGGGCGTAAAAGTCCAGGTTATGCAGGTTGATGATGCGGGTGTCCGTATCCAGGACGCCGAAACCGATGCGTCCGGTCCTGCCCTGGAGTTCTCCGGGATTGGCCAGCAGGCAGCCGCCGCATCTTTCGCTGACGGCCTGGTGGGTATGGCCGTACAGGGCGGCGTCTGCGTTTCCGCTGCGCGCTTCCCGCAAGGCGTATTTTGGGTAATGGGAGAGGGAAAGTTTCATGCCGTACCGGGTGATAAGGGCATGTTCCGGATGCAGGCGCGCCGCTGGGGAACTGGCGGCCATCCGCCGCATGGTTTCCACATCATAGTCATTGTTGCCCGGAACGGCATCCAGAGGAAAGTCCTCCGTCAGTTCAATCAGGCGCCGGAAACTCTCCGGCGTGGTGCAGTCGCCCAGGAAGATGAAATGTCCGCAACCCAGCAGGCGCATCCGGTGCATGGCTGGCTCCAGATGGTCTGTGCGGTTGTGCAAGTCGGAAAAAATGCCTATCTTCATCTTTTTTCAGCAATTCATGGCATGAATGGGCCATGCCTTCAATTCATCCGGCAGGGAAAGTGGGAGCGGATGGCCTCCCTCCTTGCGCAGCAGACAGGTGAAACCGCCCGCTCCTGCTCCGTGAAAGGGCATGAGCCGGTAGCAGGCTTCCTGCGTCAGGGAGGAACGGAAATGCTCCAGCTCCGGCACGGTTACGGTGTGCAGGTCCGGATGGCGCTTCAGCAGGTACAGGACATTGCGTTCATTTTCCTCCGGAGCGTAGGTGCATGTAGTGTACAGCAGGAAGCCGCCGGGAGCCAGACACCGGAGGGCGGCCAGCAAAATGCCCCGCTGCCGCTTGGCGTTGCCTCCGGTGACGGAGGAATTGAAACAGCCGGGGTTGGGAATGCCTTTAGCCAGCAGGGACTGCCCGCTGCACGGGGCATCCGCCAGAATGAGGTCAAAACACCCTGGGGCCAGTTCCGCCCACTGGTCCGGGCGCAGGCGCTGGGTGTACAGATTGGTGAAGCCGCAGCGAAGCAGGTTGTGGCGTAGAATGCCCAGGCGCTTCGGATGCACCTCATTGGAAACATGCTCCTGAGGAGATACCCGCGTTTGCGCCAGAATGCTTTTTCCTCCCGGCGCCGCGCACATGTCCAGGCAGCGTCCCGGACGAAACGGAAGATGCGCCAGAGGGGCCGTTTCCCAGACGGACGAGAGATCCAGCGGATAGTAATAGCCGCATTCGTAATCCGGCAGGGAGCCGGGTTTGGTTTCTGTCTCTCCCGGCGGGAGCTCCAGAATGAAGGAATGCCCCCACTCCTGCGGCGTGTTTTTTGCCGGCAGGGGCGGCTGGTAGCCTTCCGGAGCCTTCGGTGTAATGACCAGCGCGCTTCTGGAACGGTTCCCGGCCTGCATGGCGTCCAGAAAATCCCGTTCCTGTTCCGCCGTCAATTCCAGTTTGCGGGAGAGTCTGAGTATTTGGGATGAAGACACGAGATCAGGCCCGGAATGTTTCTCCGAAGTGGGTGTTGAGGGCCAGATGGGCGGCCCCCAGGATACCCGCCTCCGTACCGAACTGGGCGGGAAGGATTTCAAGGTATTCCACCAGAGGGGCGGCGAGCTGGGCTTTCATGATTTCCTGCAGGGGCTGGAAAAGCAGGGTTTTGGCCTTGGCCACGCCCCCGCCGATGATGATGGCTTCCGGGTTCAGGAGAT
>NZ_LBCB01000009.1:87566-98717 GCF_000980515.1 Akkermansia sp. UNK.MGS-1
AGAGTTTTACGGCCAGGTCCCGCCATACTTGTTCAGCCACTTCATCACCCGCCAATGCGGCCCGTTCCAAAGCGATGGGGTTGCAGTCCACAATGGCCTTGTCAATGCCGTGGCTGGCGTAAAGCGTGCGTGCATCCGCAGCTATTTCCCGGTTGCCTACATAATCCTCCAGGGAGCCGCGGTTGCCGTAATGGCCCAGGCGCCCCCGGTAGTCGATGCTCGTCTGCCCCAGCTCCCCGGCGGAGCAGGTAGACCCGCGCAGAAGTTCTCCGTTCACGATCAGGCCGCTGCCAACGCCGGTGCCGAGGGTCAGGCAGACCAGATGTCTTTTTCCTTTTCCGGCGCCCAGCTTCCATTCCGCATAAGCCATGCAGTTGGCGTCGTTTTCCACGTATACGGGCAGTCCGCAGGCGGCCTGGAGCATGTCCCGTACCGGAACGTTGTTCCAGCCGGGCACGTTGGTAAGCGTATAAACGGTCCCCTGGTAAAAATTGACGAACCCCGGCATTCCCATGCCGATGGCCTGCACTTCCGGGTGATTCAGCCGCAGCATATTCACGAACTGGGCTATGGCTTCAATCAGTTGATCGGGATTGCCGTATTCCTGGGTGGCTATCGAAGGAGCGTGGGCGATTACTTCCGCGCCCTTGACGACCCCCATCTTGATGGAGGTGCCTCCGAAGTCAATGCCGATGGAGGGAATGGTTGAAGCTGTCATATAACGCCAATATAGAATTTTATCGGGCGTTGAAAAGGTTAAAAGAAGTATGTTCCCGGTAAAATCCCGACAGGAAAATAGAGGGTGCAAAAGGGGGGGAAATGACTTGTTTCATCACTGAATTTTCTTGAATGAACATTTGGGCGTTTGTAATGTCTCATAGTCTAGTCAGCGGGGCGGGTTCTGCCCTCTGTTCGTGAAATATTGTCAACCTCAGCCCATAGAGACACCTCCTATGCCTACTCCCAAGAAAACCAATAGCAAGACCGTCGCCAAGGAAGTTCCGGCTTCCAAGAAAAAGACCTGCGGGAAGTCCGATTGCAAGACCGCTGTAGACCTGGAGGCTCCCGCCAAGAAGAAATGCTGCAGGAAAAAGGCGTCTGAACCGGAAAAAGCCGCCAAGCCCGCCAAAGAGGCTGCCGCCGCCGCGGCTGAAATGGAAAAGAAGCCTGCGCCGAAAACGGCCAGAAAGGCTCCGGTTAAGAAAACCGCTCCCGCTCCTGTTGCCCCGGTTCCCGCTCCCGCGAAAAATGAATTGACGGATGAACAGGCGGAAGCCATTGCCGCCGCCAGGGCCGAACTGGCCGCCAACCCCGAATGGGAGCCTTTTGTGCAGATGCAGCGCCAGCATCTGCTGGACTTGCGCGACAGGGCTCTGGACAACATGAGCGGCGTGGCCCGCGATACTCTCCGGAATCATCCGGAAGGCAGTGAGGCTTCCGGCTCCGGGGAGCACCAGGCGGATGCCGGCAGTGACGCCTATGACCGTGATTTTGCGCTCAGCCTGCTTTCCAAAGAGCAGGACGGCCTGTATGAAATCGAACAGGCGCTCGCCCGCATTGACAACGGAACATATGGCATCTGCGAAATGTCATACAAGGTCATTCCCATCCTGCGTCTGGAGGCCATCCCCTTTGCGCGGCTTACCGTGGAATGCCAGGCCCAGTGGGAAAAGGAAAAAGGCCAGAATGCCAGGTTCCGTCCCAGAGTGGCCCTGGGCTTTGCCGGAGGACAAAATGATGTAGATTTATCTGTTTCTCTTGACGATGACGAAGAATAGTGTATAAATCCTCCCCCGTAACACATTTTCATCATGCCAAGAGACATCATCATCCTCGAATGCACCGAGGCCAAAGCCGAAGGAAAGCCTACGTCCCGCTACGTCACCACGCGCAATAAAAAAAGCCTGCGTACTCCCGGCCGCCTGGAAAAGATTAAGTACAATCCTTTCCTGAAGCGCCGTACGCTTCATCGTGAAATGCGTTAACTGGTTCGGCTTATCGATTATCTTTATTATTATGTCCACTGAACCCAAGACTGTAGAACGCCGTATTCGTTTCCGCACGTGCAATCGTCAGATGCCGCGCCGCCGTCTCGACATCCCGATGGATCAGGTCAATCTGCTCAACCCTGATTTTCTGTCCAAGTTCACCTCTGAAACCGGCAAGATTCTTCCCCGCCGTGTGACCGGGCTGTCCGCCAAGATTCACCGCAAGATAACCCGTGAAATCAAGCGGGCCCGTTCCATCAACCTTCTGCCGTAACAAGCCCCAAGGAAAATCTCTTTCGGTAGAATTGTCTTTGCAGGCGGGAGTTTGTCCGGTAACAGGGCAGACTCCCGTTTTATTTCCACCCATCATCCTCTTTTTCCATGCAGGAACTGAAAGATACCCAGTCCGAGGCGGATACGCGCAATATTTCCATTGACCGGGTGGGCGTAAAAGGGTTGCGCTTCCCCATCCAGATACAGGACAAGCTCAACCGCATCCAGTCCACCGTGGCGACGGTTTCTCTGGCGGTGGATCTGCCGGAAGAATTCAAGGGCACCCATATGAGCCGTTTTGTGGAAGCGTTGCACCAGCATGGCCCCTTGCTGGATGTGCATACGGCCCTGGCCATTCCGCGGGAACTGCTCCGCCGTCTGTCCGCCCGCCGTTCCCATGTGGAAATGGAATTCCCGTTTTTCCGCTCCAAAAACGCTCCTGTGACCGGAATTGAAGGGCTCATGGATTACGTTGTCCGGTTTGAGATGGAGGCGGAAGCGAACAACAAACTGGCTGATTTCAAGCTGACAGTTATCGTTCCCGTGACGACACTTTGCCCCTGCTCCAAGGCCATGAGTGCCTACGGAGCCCACAACCAGCGCGGGCTGGTTACTTATTCCGTGCGTTTTGCCTCCAGGCCCGTCTGGATTGAAGACCTGATTGACCTGGTGGAATCCTGCGCGAGCTGCTCCCTGTTCAGCGTGCTGAAAAGGCCGGATGAAAAATGGGTGACGGAAAAAGCTTATGAAAACCCTGTCTTTGTGGAAGATCTGGTGCGCAACGTGGCGTTGAAAACGCAGAGTCATTCCGCCTTCAGCTGGTACCGGGTGGAAGCGGAAAATTTTGAATCCATCCATAACCACCAGGCATATGCCGTCATTGAGCGCGATTTGCGTTCCTGAACCATTTCCGCGCCGGATTTATGAACGATAACTGGTGGGCCGTTGCCTCTCTCATCCTTTCTCTGGCTTTCACAGGGCTGGGATGGCGCCTGCTGGCTTCCGGTCGGCGGTTTTTATATGCCCATCTTTGGATGGCGTGCCTCTTTGTTCTCCAGACAGGGGCGCTATGCGTCAAAGCGTACCAGACGGGAATGTGTCCCATCCGCGGCGCTTCAGAGGTGCTCTTCTTCCTCTCCTGGAGCATCAATCTCTTTTATCTGATGCTGGGACGTGCTTACCGAATGTCCGTGCTTGGCATCTTTACGGCTCCGGCTATTGCCGTGCTGACGGTTTTTTCCCTGCTGATAGGCCGTTCCGGAGCGGACGTGCAGGGCACGCATGACTTCTGGGTGACGGCGCATGTGGGCATAGCCATGATGTCCTACGGAGCCGGCGGCCTGGCCGCTGCCGCGGGGGCGGCGTTCTGCATGCAGAATGAATGTCTTAAAAGACACCGGATTCCCGGCACCTGCCGTGTGCTTCCTCCCATCCGTACACTGGAAGCCAGCATGAAGCGCCTGGTTCTTGTGGCATTCCTCCTTCTTCTGCTTGGGGAATGGCTTGGGTGGCGGGGGAATCTCCCCATTAATGCGGCCAAGACCTCCATTGTCATTCTTCTCACGGCAGGCTACAGCGTCCTGCTGTGGTTCATCTACCGCCGCGGCATTCCGGGAAGGATGTTGGCCTGCTGCTGCGTGGCCCTCTTTATTGCATCCATGAGCATTTTCCTGGTAAGCTGATGAGAATGGTTTGTTTAGGCTTGAATCACCGGACCGCTCCCGTGGAAATACGGGAGCGGTTTGCCGTGCCGTCCCATAAGCTCCGGGAGGAAGGACAGCGCATCCGTTCCCTTCCTGGAGTGGACCAGTGCGTTGTGCTTTCCACCTGCAACCGCATGGAAATTTATTATTGGTCCAACGCTCCGGAAAATGCGCAGGAGCACATTTTATCCCATTTTCTGGGTGATGGGCGCGGGGAACTGGATATGGCTTCTTATTTTTACAGCCATCAGGGAGAAGATGCTCTAGGCCATCTGTGCCGCGTGCTGAGCGGCCTGGATTCCATGGTGCTGGGGGAAACGGAAATCTTCGGCCAGGTAAAAACGGCTTACCAGACGGCCCTGGATGCCGGGGTAACTGCGGCCTGCGCCAACAAAACCTTTCAGAAAGCCTTTACTATCGGTAAAAAAGTGCGGACGGAAAGCCAGATTCATGCCGGGGCAACCTCCGTGGGATCCGTGGCAGTGGAGCTGGCGGAACAAATTTTCGGGGACCTTTCCGGCACCCGCGTCCTTATTCTGGGGGCGGGCGAGATGAGCCGCGTTACGGGGCGCGCCCTGCATGCCCGGGGTGCTGAGGGCATTTATGTGGCCAACCGCTCCTTTGACCGTGCGGTAGAGCTGGCGGGCATGATCGGCGGCCAGGCCATCCGGTATGACGTGTGGGGGAACTATCTCAGGGATATTGACGTGGTGGTGGCCGCCACCGCTGCTCCCCACTGCATCATCACCCGGGAAACGCTTCTGCCTTTGCGCGCCTCCCGTAAATACCGCTCCCTCTTTTTGATTGATATTTCCGTGCCGCGCAACATTTCTCCGGACGTGGCGGATATTGACGAAGTGTATCTCTACGATATTGATACCCTCACCCAGCTGGCGGATGAAGCCAAGCGCAGCCGGGAGCAGGAGGTTTCCCGGTGCGAGGCCATCATCCGGGACAGCATCTCCAGATATTTTCCGGATTCCGCTCTTTATGACCAGTAAAAATACCCTCATCATCGGCACCCGCGGGAGCGCCCTGGCCCTGGCCCAGGCGGATATGGTCCGTGCTGCCCTTTCCCTCCGTTATCCGGAACTGGACGTGCGCTGTGAAATCATCCATACTATTGGAGACCGCCGCACGGATGTTCCTCTGGCGGATGTGGCCCGCGTTTCCGGCATGGTGGACAAGGGGATCTTCATTAAGGAACTGGAAACCGCCCTCCGGGATGGCCGCATTGACGTAGCGGTGCACAGCCTCAAAGATGTGCCGAGCGAGCTTGCCGCCGGCTTCACGCTGGCCGCCGTCTTGCCCCGTGCTGCCGTGGAGGATGTGCTTATCACGAAAGAACCGGACTGGAACGGTTCCGGAACGCTGGCTACCGGAAGCGTGCGCCGACGCCTGATGGCGCGCACGTACTGGGGTTCCGGCCTGCGGTTTGAAAACCTGCGGGGGAATGTGCCTACGCGTTTGGGAAAGCTGGTGGAACAGCCCGGCTGGGATGCCGTGATTCTGGCCAGGGCCGGTTTGGAACGCCTGGGGCTGTACGCGCCGGAAACCCTTGTGGAAGGAAGAAAACTTTACATGCGTCCTCTGCCGGTGGAAGTTTTTATTCCTGCTGTGGGGCAGGGCATCGTTGGAATGGAATGCCGTTCCTCGGACAGGGAGACGGCGGAAATGCTGGAAGGCATCAATGATCCGGAATCTTTTGCCTGTGCGCTGGCGGAACGGGCTTTCCTGGTACGTCTGGGTGCGAACTGTTCCACGCCCGTGGGTGTTTACGCCCATCCGGATGGAGAGGAACTGGTTCTGCGGGCTGCGTATTACGTTCCGGGCAGGGAAGAGCCTTTTGCCGTTGTGATTCGCGGAGACCGGAAAGCCCCTGAAGCGATGGGTCTTCGGGCTTTTGAAGAATTAGGCCTGAGTGGATGGCGGAAGACTTCCTCGTGTTCCGGATGCGGAGAAAAATAAAAAGGCTCCGGACCGGATCCGGAGCCTGAATCAGGCGGAAAACTCGCGGGCATTAATGTTTTTCCTTGGAGCCTGAGCTTTTATCGCTCATAAACTGCCCGGTTGAAGCATCGCGTTTGATGCGCCGCCCGGTTTTGCTTGTGGTAGTCTCGGAGCGTTTTTTGGAATTGCCCTTATGACTTCCACCCATGTGGGAACTGCTGGCCATGTTGTATTCACCTCCTTTCCATTTTCTTCGCTTGTTCATGAACGAGAGAAGAAATCCTGCCGTATCATAGGTTCCCGTGACAGCATTTGGGGCTTGCGGATGGAGTTTGTGCAGGAATATGCTTCTATTTATGAAGCAAACCGTTGCAAAAGGTAATCCCTTAGAGCCGCAGCTTCGTTGTGCTCCGTGTTTCTGGCGGAGTACAGCAGCGTAACCTTCCCTTTCCGCGCCAGCCGGAGCAGATGGGAAACGGCTTCTCCGTTTCCATCCAGTTCCTCATCGTACTTTTTGCGGAATGCGTCCCATCTGACTGGATCATGGGCAAACCACTGGCGGAGCGCCGTGGATGGAGCTATGTTCTTCAGCCACTCGTCCCAGGAAGCTTTTTCCTTGGAAATGCCGCGGGGCCAGAGCCGGTCCACCAGGACGCGGTAGCCGTCTCCGGGTTCCTTGGGGTCATAAATTCGTTTGATGGTTATGTTCATACAAAAAGATTCGATAAAGGAATAGAGCCGGGAAAGTTTTTTTCTGTTGAGCTGCGTCGGGACATGCGTTTTACGGGACCGCCAACAGAGGCAGTCCGCAGTTGGGGGAAAAAGAAACAAACGGTTCTGTTCCGGAGAGGCTGCCGCTTCCGGCGGAAGATAGCTGAAGCCGCTTAAAATTCCGGCGTAACGCCTGTGCGGACTTGCTACGCCAGCTGTCGGCTTTTCATCTTTCTGGCTGCAGTACGCTCTGTGTTCCGTGGACAAATAAGCTGACGTGGAATCCGGTAAAAAAGAAACCGGATAAGACGGGGAAACTTCTGTATGGAGCGGCTTCTCTGGAAAAAGGATATAACGGTTGCTGCACAGATTCCTTTTCCCCGATTCTCCGGAATACTATTTCCTCCAGGAGGGGTCGGGCGTCGTTCTGCGGGCCTGGAGCATCATGATGAGCATCTTGAGCTCATTGAGGCGCGAGTAGTGTTTTTTCCTGACTTCAGGATCCAGGGCCCCATAATACAGCCACCGGTCCGTTTGGGCGGACATCAGGCGCTGGGCCGTCATGGCCATGGACAGGGCGCGTCCTGGGGACTGGGCAGCAATGGCCGTACTCCAGGAATACAGCATATTATTGTAAATGGTAGTCCAGGCGAACATGCGGTCGTCAAACCTGCCGGGACTCTCTACGTACGGGCGGAGCAGCTGTTCCGCTTCCGTGAGGCGTCCCTGGAGGATGTAAAGGAGGCTTTTAGCCGCCGTCAGGCCGTGGTTCCCGGGGCTCAGGCGTTCCGCTTTTTCTTCCTGATGCTCCAATACTTTGAGCCGGGCTGGGCTTGGGGGGGGAGAACTGCCTGCGGCATGCAGAATGTTGCGCCGCACCAAATCCGGGTCCAGGCTGCAGGAGGCGGCTGCTTCCAGCATGGGCAGCCGATTGCTGGAGGAAGCCGGGACGGCTTGAAGGGAGTTTTTCCAGACCGGAAAAGCCAGAAACGCATAACACAGAGCCAATATGGCCATCAGCAGTGCGGCGGTCGCTTGAAGCCAGCGGCCGACTCGGCGCGAAGCCTTCACCCTGGAAAGAGGGGCCGTGCAGGTAATGCCGCCGCATAGGGCGCTGGCTCCAAGCAAGGCAGGGTTATGCCAGATGAATTCCCCATAGGCGTGGAAAGCGGCGATGCACAATACGCAGAACGCCGCCGGTCCCAGGGGATTGGGCCGTTGATGTTCTCCCGACAATTTCAGAACGCTCCGGAGTCCGGAAATAAGAAACAGGGCCAGCAGAGCCAGCATCAGCCCCAGCCCGGCATAGCCGTAGTCGCAGGCGGCTTGTGCGTATTCGTGGTGGGCAAAATTGGGGAGGTTGGCTCCGGAGAAAAACTCCGTGGAAAGATTGGTGTACATCCGGCTGCCGTGACCGAACAGCGGAGCCTGGTCCGCCAGCGCCCAGGCCAGTTTGGACAGGTCCAGCCGGTTGCCGAAGGAAAATGTATCCAGAAGGGCGGTAAGCCTGCCCGCCCCCCGGGACAAATCCAGCACGGCATAGGACGTGCCCAGGAAAAGCAGGATAATAAAGAGGATGGACGCCGTGTAAAATTTTCTGTTATTGCGGAAAACGCTGGAGGTATAAATAAAGAAGCACAGGGTTACGCCAGCCAGGGCGTTTGGGAAGGCGGACCGCGAGCCGCACGTGAAGGAAACGAGGATGAGCGCCAATCCTGTGAATAGGCGGATGCCCCATTTTCTGGCGGAAGCCATGCTGTATGCGCAAAGGAAAAAACCGGTGACGGACAGGAAATGGGCGGAAAAATTTTTGTATCCGAACAATCCGATGTTGCGGATTTCCGTGCCGAACAGGGAATAATCCGGTCTGAACCAGGAGGCTTCCGTTCCCGTTATGTTCTGATACCCCCACAGCAGGGCATTCAGCAGCCCCAATGCCGCAGCCAGTACGGGAAGAATACTCTTTTCCCCGTTTCCGGCTCCGGCATACGTTCCCGCCGCGAACATGACGATGGCCGTGGCGATAAGGCCCAGATCCGCTACGCTCTCATAATAAAACCAGGGGGAAAACCATGCCCGGACAAGGAAATAGCCGCCTCCCAGACCCAGGGCCAGCCAGCCCGGCAGTCCGGGGCTGGGAATCTTGTATCCCCGGAGAATACAGAAGCAGAACAGCAGGAGGGCTGCCGCCAGAAAGCAGGCGGGAAGGAAAAGGGTGTGCCATTCCCCGCCTGCCGCCGTCGTTGCCAGGAAGATGTAAAAAAGGGCCAGCAGGCCCGCCAGAATTTTCCCGGCGGCAGTTTCAGCAATGCGCGGAGCGGGGGAGGTGCTGGGGGGAGAGTCTGGCATGGTTGGGAATTTATCTGGAAGGCTGCAGTATAAACGCGGGAAACTTCCTTGCCAAGAGCAAGCTCCCTGTTGTATGCGGGAGGATGCGTCCAAATGCCAGAGTTCTGGCGGACAAGACGGAAAAGGTGTCCGTAAGCCGGACAGGATAAAATGATCCCTGTTGCCAGGGAGAGTTTCTGCCCCTTACTGCGGCTGAAATAAAACTGAGTATCGGTAAGGGAAAATAATATACCGCAGAAGCGGGCATCAATCCGTCTTTGGCTGCATATTTTCCGTTCGCCGTAAAATCTTGCAGCGTTTCAGCCTGTTTTCTGGAAAACAAGGTTCCCTTATGCCTGTAGGCCGAATTTACGTTTAATTTCCGGAACGGAATAATTCACCAGCGTGGGTTTGCCCCCCGGGGTGCAGTACGGCACTTCACAGGCAAGCAAATCCTTTAGGATGGCAGGGGCCCGGTGAGGGGAAATGCGCTCCCTCCAGGCGGATTTTCTGGCAAATTCCCCAATGAAGGTCTCATAAGCCACGCGTTTGGCATTTCGGCTGAATTCGGACTGGGTGAGACGGTCCACCAGCTCCAGGAGAAAAGCGCGTGCGTTTTCCAGTTCCAGCAGTGCGGGGATGGATTCTATTCTGATGGTATTCTGTCCAAAGGGCGTAACGACCATGCCGGCCTGGTCAAAATGCGGGGCGAACTGCCGGATGACGGCAAAATCCCGCGGGTCCAGATCCAGCACCACCGGATCCAGAAGCTGCTGGGACGGCATGGGGGCTTCCCGGCGTGCGCGCAGCCGTTCAAATATGATGCGTTCCCGGGCCGCCTTGGGATGCATCAGAACCAGGCCTTCCGGCGTTTCAAACAGGGCGAATTGCTGGCGGAGTGTTCCCAGATAGGAAAATCCGGCGGAGGCATCCCTTTCTGAAGCTGCGTTTTCATGGGCGTTTCGTGCCGTTTCTTCATCCTCCTGACGGTGAAAATCCAGTTTCCCCTGGGTGGCGGGAACCTGTTTCAAGGGAATGGCCCGGAGGGTAGGGGGAGGGACAGGCCCATGGGATTGTCTGGCAGAGGAGGAAAGCGGCGGTTGGGCGGCGGAAGAAGCAGGGGCCGGTCTGGCGGCCGCCGGGAAAGCAGAACCGGGGTTGGTGGAACGGGCGGGTATTTCCCCATACGGCGCGGTGGTAGAATGGGCAGGAGGAAGAGTTCTCTCCGGCTCCGGCGCGGCGGCAGCGTGGATTTCCTGCCGGGCGTGCTTTTGAAGAGTGTTGGCTATGGCTTCCACAATGGTATTTACCACGTCTGCGGAACGGCGGAATCTCACTTCCTTCTTGGCGGGGTGCACATTGACGTCCACCAGAGCGGGCTCCACCTCCATATACAAAAAAAGCGCCGGATGCAGTCCGGTGGGGAAGCCTCCATAGCCGTCCCGAATGGCCCTGTTAATGAGCTGGTCCTCCACGGGGCGCGTGTTCATAAAGACGTACTGCCCTTTTCTGGTGCGTCTGGCTTCGGAAAGAGGAAGCAGGAATCCCGTGATGGAAATACCGGGGCCGATGGTCGTTTCTATCGGAATCAGGGCCGCCGCTGTGGCAGCATCCGTCAGTGCGGAAATGCGGACGCGCAGATCCGCTGTGGCGGGAAGGTCAAAAACAAGCTGGTCGTCCCGTTTATAGGCAAACCGTACTTGGGGATAAGCCAGGGCATGCAGGCGTATCTGGTGCTCCACATGGGAAGCTTCCGTTTCTGCGGATTTGAGGAACTTGCGGCGCGCTGGAGTATTGTAAAACAAGTCGGCCACCTCAATGGCGGTGCCGGGAGAGACGCCTGAGCTTCTCGGTTCGTGTTCCAGGCCGCCGTCAATGCGTATTTCCCAGCCTTCCAGATCCTGCTGCTGCCTGGTACAGAGTTTGAAGCGGGAAACGCTGGCAATGCTGGGCAGAGCCTCTCCGCGGAATCCCAGGTGTGTGATTTCAAAAAGCTCCTCCAGGGAAGAAAGTTTGCTGGTGGCGTGCCGTTTGGTGCACAGCTCGGCGTCTGCCCGTGACATGCCGCTGCCGTCGTCCGTCACCTTGATCATGCCCACGCCTCCGCGGCGTATCTCCACCCGTACGAATTTGGCTCCTGCATCCAGGCTGTTTTCCACCAGTTCCTTCACAACGGAGGCGGGGCGCTCCACTACTTC
>NZ_LBCB01000009.1:101292-142518 GCF_000980515.1 Akkermansia sp. UNK.MGS-1
CATTAAGGATGCGTACCTGCTAATGCTCTATCTTAAACCTTTTCGCCGTCTTATCAATGGTGAGAAATATGAGTTGGAAGTAATCTTTCGTGACGGATATGGAGATTCCGGTGTTCGGAGGAAGTATGTAGGAAGAAAAGATTTCTCCGTGGTCGATCAATCGCCCTGGAGATAGTGAGACATTTTATTACAAGGTGGCTTTAAAGTATGAGAATAACGCTTACGATCCCTCTAGTGGCAATGCGGTCGCGTTCAACGTCACGATGGACAGGGAACCTATCCAGGAAGGGAAGTACGAAGGGAACTCGACGATGAAGCGCGAATTCTCGCCTTCTCCCAAAAGCTCGCGCTGCAATGAAAAAAATCTTCCGGTATTTAATACTTCTGGCAAGCCTGTCCCTCCATGCCGCGGCATGGGGGGACATGGCCGACAACGGAGTGGAATGCTCCGTGGTGATGGAAAAAACCGAATTTGATGCGAGGGCTGCCTTCCCGGACTTCAAGCTGGTGTTCACGAACAAGGGCGAAAAGACCGTGCGTCTGTTCGATGATTTCTATCCCCTCAAGGATAACGGCCCGAATATTTTCATAAAGATTTTTCAAAAACAAACACGAGGGCAGAAGAAAGAAGCTGCGTGGTACAACCCCAGGTATCAAATTGAGCGAGGACGTTTCTTGAACTTCATTGCGCTGAAGCCCGGAGAAAAGCATGAAGTGCTCATTAAGGATGCGTACCTGCTAATGCTCTATCTTAAACCTTTTCGCCGTCTTATCAATGGTGAGAAATATGAGTTGGAAGTAATCTTTCGTGACGGATATGGAGATCCCGGTGTTCGGAGGAAGTATGTAGGAAGAAAAGATTTCTCCGTGGTCGATCAATCGCCCTGGAGATAGTGAGACATTTTATTACAAGGTGGCTTTAAAGTATGAGAATAACGCTTACGATCCCTCTAGTGGCAATGCGGTCGCGTTCAACGTCACGATGGACAGGGAACCTATCCAGGAAGGGAAGTACGAAGGGAACTCGACGATGAAGCGCGAATTCTCGCCTTCTCCCAAAAGCTCGCGCTGCAATGAGAAAATCTTCCAAATTTTAGGGCTTTTGGCCAGCCTGTTCTTCCATGCTCCTGCATGGGGGGATATGGCCGATAACGGGGTTGAATGTTCCGTGGTGATGGAAAAGGCTTCGTTCGATCCAAGAGCCGTTTTTCCGGACTTCAAGCTGGTGTTTGCCAATAAGGGAGAAAAGGCTGTGCGTCTTTTCGACGACTTCTATCCTCTCAAGGAACGCGGGCCGAATATGATCATCAAGATATGGAGTCAGGGAAACGGAAAGAAGGGAAAAAGGCCAACGGCATGGTATCTTCCCTCCTATCAAATGGAGCGTGTCGCGAATCTTATGCGCTTTATTACTCTAAACCCCGGAGAGAAACATGAAGTGCCTGTCAAGGATGCATACCTGCTGCTGACCTGTTTACAACCTCTGGCCAGCGGGAAAATATACGAATTGGAAGTACGTTTCCGGGACGGATATGGAGATCCGGATGCCCGGAGGGAGTATGTGGGGAAAAAGGATTTTATCGTCATTGATCAAACTCCCAGGTGAATTTGAAAAATTAATATAGCCCCGTTCATGAAATATGAACGGGGCTTTTTTGTGGAGGGGAGGCAAACCCCTTCTTTGGAATTTTAAACTATGAAGCCTGTGCTAAGGGGTATTCAGGGAATGAAATTTGAATGCTGAAATAAACGACGATGGACAGCAGGGGGACTCGTTTTTCCTGTAAATCCAGGGAAGGGATATTTCCGTAACATGGACGGGGAAAGTTTCAGGAGCCGGTTGTGTCCGCCCGTGCAGTGTAAAGGCCGCTGTCAGACTGGCGGTGACTCCGCATTGATGCAAATGGTTCGTACGCGTTTTCTAACGGCTGGATAGAAGTTGTTTCAACTCCGGAAGGCGAAAGTGCAGCGGAGGAAGTTCTTGCTCAAGCTCAGCTGATTTTTCTTTTCTCAGCATTTCAGCCCGTTCTTCCAGTTTTCGGGCTTCTGCCAGAATTTTGCGTATTTCCTGCCGGCCCCGGCCTATATGGGCGACGGCCCGGGAAGGATCCGGAGTAAAATCCGGTCCTCCCTTAAGATATTTTTCAAAGTATTGCTGGTAGCGTTCCGCCAATTCCCTTCCTCTGGCAAAAAGCTTGCGGTCTTCTTCCACATAGGCCGTCACGGCGGGATCCACGTTTTTCGTGCTCAGGTCCGCCAGTTCTTCGTCCCTTTCCCGCAACAGGTCAGCCGCATCCCTGCTGCTTTCTTCCAGGCCCGGAAGGGTAGGGTTCTTTTTCAGTTTCAGGAGGCGTTGCACCAGTACGTCGCTTTTTTCCGAGTATTCCGTATTGATGTCCGCCGCCTTTTTCCAGTAGGAGACGGTAGGATCACCGCAGGAGACCATCAGGAACGCGGCCAGCATAGGGAGCATGCGCCGCAGGAAAACAGGGGCATTCATTTATCCTTTGTAGCATGCCCCAGGCGGGAATCAAGGGTGTTTTCCGTTTCCCCTGTTGTTGTTTCGCGTTGAAAAGCGGTGAAGCTTAATTGATTTCAATTCCGGAGTTTTTCTTTTCCACCGGAGGGGGCATTTCCACCACGCCGCAGCTGTTTCCGGGGGTCAGCAAAATTTCCACTTCCAGAGGCAGGGTCGTATCCGCCAGCAGCCCTTCCGGGATGGATATGCCTATGGGAGCGGAGCTTTTACCGGGCAGCACTTCCTGGGGGGAAATGATGTCCAGAATGAGGCGCCCATGTTGGAGAATATTGATTTTACTGATGGAGAAGGCATCCTTCAGGCTTGTATTGTGCAGAGTAACGCCCTTGAGCTGGGACGGGGCGAACGGCCCTGGAATAGTGAAGCGCAGAATGGTGTTTTTTTCTCCGGCAAGGGGAAGCCAGTACGCCGCGATAGGCGCGTTGGGATTCAGGCTGTCCGTGGAGTAGGAGGATCCATTGAGGCGTTCCATCATCAGGCTGGAAAGTTCCGGGGAGGCGGGTACGCCCCAGCCCTGGGAGTACATGAGGGAAAGCAGGTACAGGGCCTCCTGGTCCCGGTATTGGACCGCCATTCTCAGGAAACGCGCTGCCTGGGCGTAATCCCGGGAGGCAAGGGGAGGCTGCTGGGGAAGGCGGGGAAAGTAGGAGGGGATGTCCATGAGCAGAATGCCCAGCTCCTTCATGGCTTCATAGCACCCTCCTGTGGCGGAACGGTAAAGCCATTCCACGCCTTCTTCCGGCCTGGAACCGTCGGGACAGTCCGGAGATATGAGGGTTTTCCCCAGTGCCTGCTGGGCTATCGGGTAGCCGGCTTTGGAAAGTTGCTCCAGGGCCGGCAGCATACCCGGCATGGAATTTGCCTGGTCGAGAATATTTTTGTTCTCCGGGGAGGGCGCGGCGATTGCCGCCACAAGATTTTTGTAGGCCGGGTCATGGAGCAGGGCCGGTTCCGGTACGGGGGGAGCAGCGATGAAACGGATTTTCGGGAAGGCTTCCTCCGTGCGTTTCGTCTCGTTTTTGAAACATGCCATTTGCATGGGAACGGCCTGGTGGGCGGCATTTTCAAAGGAGTACGTGTAGGTGCGGTCCGTGGACAGTTCCGGAAGTGCGGGAAAGAAGAAGGTGGAGGTGGATTGCCCCGGCACCGTGAAGGAGGGGACGGCATTGATGGAGCGGTCTACCAGGACGCCGTTGGAGTCCCGGATGGTGAGGTACAGTTTTTCCCCGTTTGCTGCCGGGGGAATGATTTGGAGATAAATGCAGGAGATGCGCAGTTTTTCCGGCAGGATGGGAGGAAGCCCGGAACGGGTCAGGATGGTGTCGTCAAGGCGCAAACGGAACTCCGTCAGCGACCGCGGTTCCAGCGCCGCGTCTTCCGTTATTTTGAGTTCCGGAATGCGGATGGATGCCAGATCCCGTGGCGGCGGTTCCGGTTCTCCCACGTTGGAGCTTGCCGCGGGCTGCTGGATGGCTTCCTTGATGGTATTGATGGTAGTGCCCATAGGGGCTTTTTTCATGTAATCCAGCAGATAAAATGCTCCCGCTCCCAGCAGGATGGTGCATGCGCTTCCTACCAGCAGGGACATCATGTGGCGGTTGCGGCGAAGAGCGCGTGCGGACTGCCTGCGTGAGGCGGAATGAAGACCGTCCGTTCCGGTGGCGGCCTTTCTGCTGCCGATGTTTTTCCCGGCGCCGGGAGTTGGCATTCCTTCCGGATGGGCATGGCGGAGGTCTGCCGGGAGGACTTGAATAGTGGCGGAGGATTCTTCCCCGGAAATGGCGCAAATGTCGTGAATCCATTCGCCGGCAGTCTGGTAACGGCAATTGATCTGGGGGGCCAGCGCCTTGTCCAGGGAAAGCAGGAACTGCCTTGAATAATAGCGGGTGAGCACGGGATCGCTGTGCAGCGGCTGCATTTCATCTTCCGCCAGGCGCGCTTCCGCGCGGTCCGGAGGATTTCCTGTAAGCAGGGCGTAAAAAGTGGCCCCTACGGAATAGAGATCGCTCCACGGGCCGATATTCGTTTTGCCCAGCGCCTGTTCCGGGGAGGAATACCCCTGGGTGGTCAGGACGGTGGCGGCATGAAGTTTCAGGGCATGCCGTGCCGCTCCGAAGTCGATCAGCACGGGCGTGCCTTCCTCCGTCAGCAGGATGTTGCCGGGTTTGATATCCCGGTGGTAAATGTGCCGGGAATGGAGATAGTCCAGAATCCGGAGCAGGCGCGTCAGCAGCCCCTTGAGTTCGTCTTCCGTATACCGGTGCCCGGTGCTGTGAAGTTTTTCCCCCAGATAATCCAGGGAAAGGCCGGTAATATGCTCCATGGCGAAGTAGGCCGTGCCGTTGGCTTCAAAGACGGAAAGGATTCTGACGATGCCGGGGTTGTTGAGCTCCGCCAGCGTCTGAGCCTCGCTCAGAAAGCTTTTCAGAGCCCAGGTGTAATTTTCCAGATCGTGTTCATTATTGGGCCGGATATGCCCGGTCAGAGGGTCCCGGTAGGAGTATCTTGAAGGGAAGTTTTCCTTGATAACCACGTTGCGGTTCAGGAACAGATCCTTCGCCAGGTATGTGATGCCAAAACCTCCGCTACCCAGGACGCGGATGATTTCATATTGTTCCAGGCGCGTGCCGGGAGCCAGCTCCCGCTGGTAAACGAAAAAGGCCCCTTTTTCTTCCGCATGGGGCAGGGGCGGACGTCCGGGCAGAATCTGTTCCAGGCCTGTCGTCGGAGCGGGAGGCGGGACTTGCCCTGTCACCCGGGGCTGGTCGTCTGGCTGGCCTTCTTCTGCTGGCATGAGGGGAAAGTTCCTGAAACGGAGCTGGAGCATTCTTATATGCCGCGGAAGTCAAGTCAAGGGGAATGCCTGTTTTCCTCCGTCTCCGGGGGGGGCGGTATGGAAGATGTTTTCCTGACGTTAAATGGACGCAACAAACCCGGAAGGCAAAATGAAGGAGGAAGTTTTCTGCGGTGCCCTTTCTGCCTGTTCCTCTCGCAGAGGTTTGCGGCATTCCGGGAAGCTTGTTTCTTCAAATGTTCAGGGTTTATGGCGTTTGATGAATTCCCGGGCTGCTTTCAGGTAGGCGTCCGCCGCAGCTCCGGAAGGATCGTGTTCAAAAATGGTGTGGCCGAAACTGGGGGCCTCCCCCAGCCGGATGGAGCGGGGGATGACCGTTTTGTACAGCATCTGGGGCAGATGCCGTTCCACCTGGTCGATGACCTGGCGGGAAAGATTGGTGCGGCCGTCATACATGGTCATCAGTACTCCTTCATGCCGAATGCGGGGATTGGCGCCGCTGGCGCAGATTTGCGCCGTCACGTGCAGAATCTTGGCCAGCCCTTCCAAACCGAACCATTCGCATTGGAGGGGAGTCAGCACTTCGTCGCAGGCGGCCAGGGCGGAGGTCATTAAAACGCCCAGGGAAGGTGGCGTGTCCATGATGCAGTAATCATAGGTGTCTGACTCCCGCAGGGGAGCGAGCGTTTCCCGGAGGCGGGTCAGATGGTTGCCGGAACGGGCCAATTCTATTTCCACGCCGGCCAGGTCCATGGTGGAGGGGATGATATCCAGCCGTTTCCTGCCGGAAGGCAGGATGCACTCTTCCGCCGGAAGCTGGCCGAGCAGGGCCGGATACAGGCTGGGCATGTCTTTTCCGTCAATGCCCATGCCGCTGGTGGCATTGGCCTGCGGGTCCAGGTCAATGACAAGGATTTTCTTTTTCAGCTGAGCCAGGGCGGCAGCCATGTTGATGGCCGTAGTGGTTTTTCCCACTCCCCCCTTCTGGTTGGCGATGGCGATGATTTTCATTCAGGAAAAGGATGCGGAAAAATGGTAGCATAACGGGAGGTCCTTTCAATCATTTTCCCGGAGAGCCGGAAGCTCTCTCAAGCCTCAGGGCTTTCTCCCTTGGGGGGCGGTGTGTTTCAGGGAGGGGAAGAGCGGGGGAGAAACGCTGCCGCAGATACGGCGTCAGGGAGCTGTTGGAATGGCGGGGCGTTCGGAAGACAGGATAAGACGGAAGCCCAGCGCGTTATCCCTCGTATTTTCCGGCAGGGGAGTGCGGATGGAAGTGGTGAGCTGTTTGGGGCGGAAGGACAGGTAGCTGCCTCCGCGGGCGACGCCGTAGTTGCGGATGGGGAGAGATTCCGGCCCCCCATAGGAATCGTCTACCCATTCCATGACGTTTCCTTCCAGGTCGTACAGGCCCAGGTGGTTGGGCGGAAAGGTTTTTACGGGAGCCGTGTATGGCTGCCCGTCGTTATATCCTACGATAACGCGGGAGGACGGCAAGTAAATCAGGGCGGACTGATCCGCAAAATTTCCCGTTTTATCAGGCGGCGGCCATGAATACCCCCACGGGAAGGCTTCCCGGGAGTTTTCATGAGGCAGCGTCTTTTCATAGGGGGAGGCTCCCTGTTCATCCGTCAGACGCACCCAGGAACTCCATTCCTCATCCTTGGGAAGACGGTAGGAGTCGTGCTGATCAATCAAGCCCAGTGCCCGCTCCTTGCTGGTAAGCCATCTGGCGAAGGCGCGCGCATCCTGCCTGCTGACGTTCACCACCGGGTGGTCTTCTCCCTGGGGAAAGCCGGGCCGGGCCGGAGCTTTCCTTCCGGTAGCTTTCAGGAATTCCTGAAAGTCCTTTACGCGCACTTCGTGGGTCATGACCAGAGCATTTCCTCCCACAGGAACCAATTTGATGCCCAGGCTGTTAGTCCAAGGCGAGCCAAAGACGACGGACTTGTCCGGCTCCAACTGCAGGGAAAGGTATAAATCCTGCGGATCCAGCCCCCTGCGGCGCATGGTGGCGTGCCCCGGCAGTTTGATTTCAATGACGTAGGGAACCTGGTTGACGTATTCTTCAATGGGGGTGCGCCCGATGAGCCTGTTATTGAAAAAGACGCTGGCTCCCGGCGGATTGGTGGTGACGGTAATGGGCACCTGGAACACGCGGGTGACGTTCAGGACGTAGGCATTGTGATTTTCCGTGCTGCCGGAAGCCTGCGGAAGCGGATCCGCATTGATGGAAAATTCCTTGCCCAGCAGCCCCTCCCGTTCGCATTTCTTGTTCAGCCATGCCAGGTAGGCCGTGATGCCGTCCTGCGTGAGCAGGGCCACATCCTTCTCCGGATGCCCCGGTTCCGTCTGTTCCCTTTTCATCTGGAAATTCCCTTTCTGGCGGTCTTCCCTCAGAAATTTGTTGAACAGGGCGGCGGTAAGGGGGCCTTGCGCCACATGGCGTGTTTCTGCGGGCAGGTACGTAACACCCTCCGTATCCTTCCAGGGCTGGCTGTCCGTAGGGGGATGGTACTCCTTCAGCACACCGCCCAGGGCCAGCGTGGACCCTCCTTTGACGGTTCCCGCTTCTTCCTTGTCCGCAAACCCCGATTTCTTGATGGTATAGGCTACCGGGGAGCCGGAAGGCAGTTCAATGGGGCCGTAGGGCGTTTCATCCAGATAGTTGCCGTCCGCATCATACACGGACGCTCCCGCCGGGGAGCTGGTCACCAGCACGTATCCGGTCCGGGATTCTTCTTCCGGAGCGGATGATTGGATATCCGGATGAACATCCGAGGCAGGTTCCTCCGGCGGATGCTGGCTGTTGTTGAGCCATAAAGCCCCCCAGTAGGCAGTCAGGGCTCCGGCGACGGCTGCAGCCAGAAGCTGAAGAGCCCGTCTGAGTTTGCGGCGTTTCTTTTTCTTCTGAAGACGAAAACGGGAAGGAACTTCATACCCCCGGAGGGCGTCTATTTTTTCCGCCAGCTCCTCTGCGGAATCAATGGAGCATTCCTCAATGCGGGGTTCCGCCGCCTGGCAAATGATGGTGTTGAAGGCCTGCCATTTCTTGCGCACGGTGCCTTCCGGCAAGTCATCCGGGAGTTCGGGAAAATCCATGCGGTCCTTTCCCGTGCTGATTTCATACAGAACCTTGGCCAGCGCGTAAACGTCCGCCCTCCGGGTGCCGGGGCCGTCGGGGGGGATGAATCCCTCCGTCCCTACAAAGCTGCGCTGGTCCAGATGGGCCACCAAGCCTATGTCCGCCAGTTTGGGGCGTCCGTTGACAAAGATGACGTTCGCCGGCTTGATGTCCCGGTGCGTCAGGTTCTTGCTGTGCAGGTACAGCAGGGCGTGGGCCAGCTGGCTGCCTACCTCCAGGCAGTAATCCAGGGGAAGAGGCTTGTTGCCGGAAAACTTCTTGTCCGTCTGGAGCGTGCGCGGAATATATTCGTCCGGTGTAATATGAACCCCGGTGCGGGCGTCGTCGCCCAGTTCCATGACGTAATAATAAAACGGGGAATCCTGGTCATGCCTCCCTACATGCAGGATATGGACCAGCCCCGGATGGTTGCGGGCGATGGGTTCATACTGGAGAATGCCCTCAAATTCCCGGTTGAAAGAACGCTCGTCTTCAAAATCCTCCCTCCATACGATTTTGACGGCGCGCCACGCCCCGGTCAGGGATTTTGCCAGCCATACTTCTCCGTACGCGCCGCTCCCTATCTGGCGCACAACTTCATGGTCCGGAATGGAGGGAGTGGGACGCACCACCCGCTTGACGGGCAGCGTCGGCAGGTTGCCGCCGGGCATGGGTGATGCGTCCGAAGCCATGGAAAGCGCGGGAATCAGGAAATAACGCCCAGGTTTTTACCTACCTTGCAGAAGGCCTCAATCGCCTTGTCCAGCTGTTCGCGGGTATGGGCAGCGGAAATCTGCGTGCGGATGCGGGCCTGTCCCTTGGGAACGACGGGATAGAAGAAGCCGACGGCGTACACTCCTTCGTCCAGAAGTTGGGCGGAGAATTTCTGGGACAGGACGGCATCTCCCAGCATGACCGGGGAAATGGGGTGGTCCTTGCCGCCGATGGTGAATCCGGCTCCCGTCATGGCGTCACGGAAATACTTGGTATTGGCTTCTACGCGGTCGCGCGCTTCCGTGGACTGTTCCAACAGGTCCAGCACTTTGATGGAAGCGGCTACGATAGCCGGGGCCACGCTGTTGGAGAACAGGTACGGGCGCGCCTTCTGGCGCAGGACATCCACCACTTCCTTCGGGCCGGAGACGTAGCCGCCGGAAGCGCCTCCCAGTGCCTTGCCCAGGGTACCGGTGGTGATGTCTATATGGCCGAACAGTCCACGGTATTCATGCGTGCCGCGGCCCTTTTCGCCCAGGAAGCCCGTGGCGTGGCAGTCGTCAAAGTGGACAATGGCATTGTACTTGGCAGCCAGCTCGTGAATCTTGTCCAGCTGGGCAATGATGCCGTCCATGGAAAAGACGCCGTCCGTGGAAATCAGCTTCACGCGCGCTCCGGAGGCGTCCGCTTCCTGAAGCTTGGCTTCCAGGTCTGCCATGTCGTTGTTGGCATAACGGAAGCGCTTGGCTTTGCAGAGGCGCACGCCGTCAATAATGGAAGCGTGGTTCAGGGAATCGGAAATAATAGCGTCGTCTGCAGTCAGGAGGCCTTCAAACAGCCCGCCGTTGGCATCAAAGCAGGAGGGAAACAGAATCGTGTCTTCCGTGCCGAGAAATTGGGTAAGACGTTCTTCCAATTGACGATGAAGGGTCTGCGTGCCGCAGATAAAACGCACGGACGCCATACCGAAACCCCACTGGTCGATGGCTTTCTTGGCGGCTTCCATCACTTCCGGATTATTGGCAAGGCCCAGATAATTATTGGCGCACATGTTGATGACGGAGCGTCCGTCCTTCAGCGTCACCTGGGAGTACTGTTGGGAGGCGATAAAGCGTTCTTCTTTGTAAAGTCCTTCCGCACGCAGTCCGTCCAGGGTGGAAGTGAGGATGTTTTTGAATTCGGGGGTATACATGTTGAATAATGGAATATGAATTGAAATAGTCAGCAAGTGAACGATCAAGGATCACACGATTGCTCCCGTATCATTATCACAACGGAGGCGGGAGGAAAAGCTTAAAGAATACGGCCTGATGCCCGGAGGCGGGAGCCGTCCTTTCCCCGTGCAAAGTAAAAAAGCGGCAGGGGCGCAGGCATCCGCGCCTTACCTGAAAAAGAAGGCAAAACGTCGGAAAAATCAGCATTTCCCGGATACCGGGCAAAAAGAAAAGCCCCCGCCCGTTCACGGAAAAGGGATTTGATGCACCAGTGGATATTCGGATGCGCTTGGAAAAAATAAAGGCCGGAGCTGATTTGCTCCCTTAAACCTCCATTATCGGTTCCGGTTATGCAATCATCCTCCCGTTTTCTTACGGAGCCGCGGATTTGGCTGAATTCCAGCCCTTCGCATGAACCTCAAGCCGGAACCGGTTTCCGGCAGGGAGAACTTTCCTTTTTCTGGACGCCATGGGGAAACCTCTGCGATGCAGGCGTCCGGAGCAATTCCTATGATCCGTTTCAGGATACCTGGAGGGAAGGGGATGAATACGATGCATCCCGGTACAAGGGGAAAGGTCCATTTTTTTTCGGAAACCGGCCCTTCAACGTTAAGCTGCTGTTCAGAATGGTCTTCAAGGGCAAATGCCCCCCTCTTTGCCCCCCACCTTCAGGTGAATTTCAGGGAATCTTTTCTGGAGCGCCGGGCAGTACTGTTTCCCCCTCCTTCTGAATCTGTTGCCTCCGTGGGGAAGGACGGAATAAAAAAAGTTCAGCGTTCCCCATCCGGCTTAAAGGGAGGAGGCCGCAACCTGGGGTTTCTTGGCGGTTCAATCCCCGGTTTTCAGGGAAAATTCCATCATCCGGTCCCCCTCGAACGTGAAAAACGCCTCAAACCGTTTCCCGTCCAGCATGGCGGGCAGCCAGAACCGGTCATCCTGCCACATGAGGTCATAGGGAATCCCGTCCACCGGACACCAGAAGGGCTCCGCCTCGGGGGTTTCCGTGGGGGTGCCTGTAAAAGACGTCGCCATAAACACATGGCAGCGGATTTCCGGAATGGTGCCGCAGGCAAAGGAAAAATTCAGCACGCCCATTTCCCGGGCATCCTCAATATCAATGTGAAGCTCTTCCCGAACTTCCCGCAAAACGCATTGCAGGGCCGTTTCCCCCGGTTCAAACTTTCCGCCGGGGCCGTTCACCTTGCCCGCGCCGATTCCCCTCTTTTTGCGTATCAGGAGAATCCTTCCTTTCTGCACCACGAACATTAACGTGGCGAGAATATCGGGGGTCCACTGTGCGGGCCATTGAAAGCCGCTGCTTTTTTCTTGCATGGGCGCATATTACAGGATGGGAAGGGAATCATGAAGAAAAATGCGGAATACTGTGACCATCACACATGCTTGAAAAGGGTTGAATTCTCTTAAAGAAGCTTGAAATGCCTTGAAAATGCGTGTTTGTTGCGGAGGAATGGGAGGGAGCAGAAGAAGTCGCGCCCATAAATGCCCGTAAGGGGGCATTTCCTGAGTGGAGGGCGTTAGGGATATATGCCATACTTGTTCACATTCGGATGCTCCATCAACCTTCGAGGTTTCTGCAGGGCGGGATAAAAAGGGAAATTCCTTTTCCGCCATGACTGGAATGAATCTCTTTTTCCTTTTCCCGCAAGGCCGTCGCGTTCTATGCTTCTTTATCTCTCCCGGTTTATATTTCGCCGGAAGGTTTACTTTCAACATTTGCAAAAGCATGTATGACGTCGTAGCTCTCGGAGAATTGCTGATAGACTTCACTCCCTGCGGAATAAATGACCGGGAACTGCCCGTTTATCAGGCCAATCCGGGCGGAGCGCCCTGCAACGTCCTGTCCATGCTGTCCAGGCTCGGGCGCAAAACCTCCTTTATTGGCAAGGTGGGCCACGACATGTTCGGGAAAATGCTTCGCCGCACGCTTCAGGAAGAAGGCATCGGAGATTCAGGTCTCGTCGCATCCCGGGAAGTCAATACGACGTTGGCTTTCGTTCAGATTGACGAACACGGAGACCGTGAATTTTCCTTTTACCGTAATCCCGGCGCCGATATGAAGCTGACTGCGGGAGAAGTGGACCTTGAATTGGTGGAGCACGCGCGCGTCTTCCATTTCGGGACGATTTCCATGACGCATGATGATGTTCGGAGGGCTACCCGGCATGCCGTCAGCCATGCGCGGAAAAAAGGAGAACTCATCTCTTTTGACCCCAATCTCCGTCCGCCCCTGTGGCCTGATATGAAACTGGCCCGGGAACAAATGCTCTACGGATGCGGCGCATGCGGCATCATGAAAATAGAAATGGAGGAACTTTTCTTTCTCACCGGCTGCGCCACCATGGAAGAAGGATTGAGGATTTTGCAGAGGGAGTTCGACAATTTGCGCCTTATTCTGGTGACGGGGGGCAGAAAAGGAAGCTGGGCTGCCTATGAAAGCAAACTTATTCACCAGCCTACGTACTTGAATGTCAAGACTATTGACACAACAGGAGCCGGAGACGCCTTTTTGGGATGCTGCCTGGACCGGATTTTGGAAACCGGGCTGGAAAACCTGACGGAAGGCCAGTTGGCGGACATGCTTTTATTCGCCAATGCCGCCGCTTCCATTGTGACGACACGCAAGGGAGCCATCCGTTCCATGCCGAGCCGTGAAGAAGCCGTGGCCCTGATGGCGGAGGGTTTTTAACGGATGCCGTAAGGGCCAATCCTTTACTGATTACGTCCGGATTGTTTCCGGCAAGTAAGAGTTCGGGGGGGCCGGAAGTGGGGAAATGCCTTTCTTTTTATAGCGCATGCCCTCCCCTGTTGATAAAAAATGTGTTGCGGCTTATTTTCCCGCCGGCGGCAAACGAAAACCGCAAGAGCTGGAAACCAGCAACTTGCGGTATGAAAGAGGATGGTGCTCGGGAGGGGACTCGAACCCCTACGGTTTATCACCACTAGATCCTTAGTCCTATGCATTACTATTGATTATCAATAATAAACGTTTTTTAACTCCTCTCGGCTACCAATAGGCTACCAAACGTGCAGAAGCAAGCCCTTTTTGAATGCCTTTTCGCAGGTGTAAAATCTGCCCTCTTATGTCTTTTTAAGAGATTGGAAATTTACTCTATATTCAGAATTCACTGCATTAGTAAATTTCCGAATATGGAGTAAATCAAGCGAATGCAAGAAGGGTTTTGTTGGTCGAATGAGGTTGAGTATTTTCCTAGGACAACTTCACCATGTCCGCTAATTGCAGGAAGTACTCTGTCGACCAGATATTAAGCGTGTTCTGATCTTTGATGAAAGGCATGACATCGTCCTTTCCAGAAAATTCAATTAGTTCTTTTTCTTGTTCGTCTTTTCGGCACATGCCCGGATAATGGAGATATCCATCCCGGTGATCATGTCCCAGTCAGCTCTCAGGTACTCATTCAAATAAGACCGCATGGTCTTCATCGACTGAATGTGAAGATTGGATGAAGAGACAATCAAATCGCACAAAGCTTTTTCGGGAGTCGCTGTCAGGTAGAAATACCCTTCTTCCGTCTTTTGCCGGGTCAGGCCAATCGGAAAATAAGCCTCGGGCGCCTGAATGTGTACTCGTAACGACCTGTCGCATTGTCAAACACCTTGCTCCGCTTCATGCAGGAGGACTTGAGAAGAGCCACCCGTTCCGGTATCACTCCTGCCCTGGATAATACCGTTTCATAAGAAACATAGGAGGAATGAAGAAGATGGTTCGCGACAAGTTCACGAGAATAAGTGCCCTCCCCTTCTTCAGGAAGACACAGGTAAATCTCCCGGCGAAGATTGAGAATGACGCCTTCTCTCTGCAGGAGGGATATTTTGACCATGGGAGCCTTGTACTCCTTAAGCGCAGACTTAAGGGTATGTGTATTGACAGGGACAGTCTCAAACTATTTGGACAGAAAAGAAGCCATGTGATCGAATAGAGAAAAGTTAGCGAGAATTGCAGGAAAAATCAGCTCAAAATGAAACAAGTGTGCAAAAATCGCTAAAATTGATGACGAACGTGAAGAATATTCAACGGTAACTTTGTCAATGAGAGGATAAATGCTCCCCTTGTAATCGCTCCCTCGTCGTACTGAGGTTGACAAACCAGATATTCCCAGACAGTGGATAAGAAGAAATCACTCGCAAGAACTCTTTCCGATACCTCTTTTACTGAAAATTGCTTCATTAACAACGCAACAAAGCCTCTGCCGCAGTCACGAGAGTTTGACGAATTTCCAGAGCCATTTCAGAAGAAACGTGTGTCCCCACAAAATCGGCAGCTTTGGAGGGACCTTCGTCTTCTTCCCTGCTAAAATAGGTTTCCAGACATTGAAGTGCGTCCTGTGTTGCCGTATTGCCCGATTTCTTCTCGAATGCAAACTGTTGGAAAATATTCCAGCCATCCTGATGTTTCCCATCGTAGTAACGCATGACGTAGTACAGGTCGTAGGCATCCTTGGGTTGGCGGCGATGAAGAAACGCCCGCAACTTAAGCATCAGGAAAGCTCCTGCTTCACAAACACGCAGAGGAACCTGTATGGCTTCCCCCTCTTCATCCGGAACTTCAAACATGATTTTGCGGGAGGACTCGATAGCCCGTTTAACGCCCAGCAAATTACTGGCTCTGATTCCGGCTATTTCTATCGAACTGGTGGGGTGGACGTGTTCTGTGAGAAAGTCAATAGGGATACGAATGCCATCTATATCTGCTATAAAACGTCCTCCTTCCTTCTGATCTTCCCGGTACCCCAATGCTCTCAATTTCCAATCGATAGGTGACATGTCCCCGTCTACAGCAACACTGATTCCCAAATCCACATCAAGAGTCACCGGCCTCAAGAGAGTGGTATTCATATTGCCGGAACAGATGAACCTGGGCACCAGGCCCCCTATTAAAACCATGCCATGACGATAGTTTTCCAAGGCTCCCCACAGGGAGGCAAGTACCTTTCCCGCATGATTCGTAATAACTTCGCTGTAGCTGGTATAATGATTAAATTTCATGATTCCTGCAAAAATCCGGACATTGTTCAAGGGCCTCCAGGGCTTCTTCACTCCTCAGCCCCTGTCCCTTCAAATCGATATAAATTTGCGCATCCGAAACCAGCGGGACATGACGGGAACGTTGGAGTTGACGCAGGACATCCTGATCTTCAGAATAGAACAAGAGCAGATTTCCCCCTTGTTCCACTCTTCTTCCCACCAACCCCGGAGACAATTCAGACAAATCCGGAATACGAGACACATAGGCACTACAAATGACTGGTTCCGTAAAAGAGGCGCGTTGCCAGGCTCCAACCCATTGTGTAAATCCTACCCTGGCTCCGTTCTTCTCCGCCCACTGGAGCAACATATCAGCCAGTTCGGCAATACCGATTCCTACAATGGAATACCGGACAACTCTCTGATGAGCGCGCTTTTCATGCCATATGTCCAACAACTCCCGTTCATGAAGAAGAGAAACTTGCCGATAAGGATGACGATCAATAAATTGCCTATCTTCCAGCCCCTTGATGACTTTATTCACCAAGGCTGTACTTGTTCTTGTTGATTCGGCCAAATCCTTTTGGCTCCATTTTTTGGAAACATTGAAAAGAAGAGCCCGGACAATGCGTTCGCTTTTACCGGAGAACAGGTCTTTGGCGCCTTTGTTGAATCGAAATCGTTTCAAGGGGCTTCCAGTATTGCCAAAATAAACTTTCCCTTTTTTGTAATAAAACGCTCCATTGGGATCAGCAACGGCAACATGAGCTTCCAAGGCTTTTTTAACGAACGGCCCCGCTGGAATACAGGGAAGAACGAGTAATTGATCCCTAAAGGAATCCAGATTTCGAGGCGGCATCAGCCTGTAAACCGTCGGCAGTTCAATGTATCCCTGCGGCCTCCCGGCATCATCATATTCCTCAAAATCAAGAACCACTCTGGTTGACTCAATGGACAGTCGCGGAAAGTCCCATGTATCGTGAAGCTTTGCGAATGCCTCACGCAATTCATTTTCTGTAGAAATAAGGGATGCTTCCTGCCTTGACTCCATAGGACTTTTCTACTTGATCTGCTTTGTATGCACAACATAAATTTACTCTATATTCAAAATTCACTGCGTCAGTAAATTCTACCTATAGAGTAAATTCGAGCTCTAAAGTTTTTGAGTGAATGATTAAAAAGGGGGCAACGGCAACTATGTCAATGAGAGGATGAATGTTCCCTTTGCAAGCGCTCCCTCGTTGCCCTGAGGTCGACAAACCGGCTGCTTCCAAGGCACAGGATGCAAAGCATGCCGTTCTTTTCCCAGTTGTAGACGGTTCTGCGACAGGGGCAGGAGGAACTGTCGAACAAATCGGTTCCTTTCGGGAAAAGAGACAATTTGACAAGCTCGGTTTCTTCCATGACGTATCGGAACCCGTTGCCGAGGGCTTGCCGTGCCAATCGTTGAGACAGAGCTTTCATATCTATGTAGTTCGTCTTACCTATCCGTTTTACAGGAAGGCATCTGTCTTCAATCCAGGCATGGATAGTTCCCCAGGAGGGTGATGAGCCCGGAAAGAAAATTCCGGAGCTGGTCATGAATTGACCGATACGGCAGTATTGAGGTACTTGTATGGGAGATGCTTGTTTTGAATGCATCCCTCTGGAATTTACCCATATAGCCGAACTTCCTGACAACTATCGAACTACCGAGGAATAGATCGAATTTTATTCGTAATACGTTGATAAATAATAATCAAATATTAAGCTTCCATTTTGCTTCTTGCCTGAGGAAGGCCTCATCTTAATCTAAACCACCTATAATCATGACTACTCAAGGTCGAGCTCATTTACCTTCCCTCCAATCCGAATATTGGGAGTACTCGGAGACTGTCTCTATCGAAACGCCACAGGGAAAACAAAAGCGGGTATCTTCCGCCAGAGATCGTCTTATAAGGAGCTGGAGAGAAATCCTGGCAAACTCAAAAACAAATCCGGGGGTATCTGTGAGAAAAAATCACAGAGAAGAAACGCTTCTTAAAGAAATTAAAAAGGACCTCAGAGAAAAAGGAGGATATCTGCGTGCGTGGAGGTATTCCCCAAATGCCCCCATTCGCATGGAGATCCACACATCTTCCTTTCAATACAGGCAGGCTCTTTTCCCCAGGCAGCTCCTGACCTCAAAAATCAAGGATGCTGGTGTAGTAGATGAATACGGACGTTTTTCGGAAGAGTATCTGAACCTTTACTACTCCTTGCCTTGGGAATTGTACTGCGATGAAAGTATTAGACTCGAATCACACCCTCTGTTCGACTCAAACTGTTCTCTTGATGATGAGAAGGTATTGAGAAGCGAAGCTGTATATGCGCAATCCATCGTTAAAACACCCCGGGAATGCGAACAGTTGATACTGAAACTCCGTAGAGCTGCTGGCATGTTAAGGGCATTGCCTTTGAAAAAGGCCGCAAAGTTCCTGGAAACGCCCGTTGAAGATTTTGAAAATGAATCTCCATTGGACGCCAGAGACACATTGGGTTGGACGTTGGATATCACCTCCGCCGAAATAGCCAAAGAAGCAGACAGAATTCTTGCCATGGATACGATCCTGCCGGCAGAAAAACACGATGGAGTCAATAGCTGGCGTGCCCTCAAACTTGTTTTCATCGCACTGTGTGCGGAAAAAGGATTTAAGAATTTCACTCGCTGGGATGTACGTGAAAAATGGCTTCAATTGTTTGCGCCTCCCAACTCCTGCAAGAAAGACTCTTTTTCAATCCTGTCCATTTCTTCCGGGTTGCAGGAAGGAGGAGCCAAATGTTCATCCAATACCAAGTTGGCACAGCTTTTGACTCGTTGGGGATTCGGCTGGTTTCCGACTTCGTAAAAATGGATTTCATTTTTCGGAAAATGAACCATTGAGTTTTTAAAAGTCGGCATGCAGGAACCATGTCCTCTCTGTATCCGTTTCTCATGTACTACGGATATGGGACGTGCTCGATATTTGGCATATTCATTGTAAGTTGCTTGTGACTGAAAGTCAGGAGAGGAAATTCCATGTCCGATAGTTGATTAAATTACCCGCAGTCTGAGTAGATTCCGAAAGGATGCGGTCAGCACAGGCATCCTCCATATCGGAATCTCAATGCTGTCGAATCAAAGAATTCGTAGATAATAACGAGATTTTTTCATTAGGCTCTACACCCTCCCGGGTACTCATTTATTCATGGATCAAAGAAGGAATTCTTCCCTGCAAAAGAATAAATGAAGAAAGGGTTATACATCTGTCGGCATTGAAGACATGCTTGGAAGCGCAGGCCCTGCAGAAGGGCTTCCAATATGAATTAGGGAAAACAACCCTTGTCAAATTGTCCCTTTTTCCTTCCTTGTTCCCTCCTTCTGCCATCCCGTGCCGCAGAACAGTCTACAACTTGGAGAAAAAGGGGCTTCTATGTGTCCTGAGTATCGGGAAAAGTCGCTTTGTAGACGTTCACGCAACGGAACAGCGTTTGAAACAGCGAGGTCATCCATCCCTCTTCGGTATGGTTCGGAGATGCAGATCCATCCGGAAGCCCAAGACAAAGGCTCTCTGTGAACTAGAAAATACATACCAAACTGAGCAACCATTCCAAGCAGTCCCTTCTCACACCCCATGCACTTGGGATACCTTCTTTTGGGGATGTCCACTTCCTTCTCAAGAAAAAGCCCTGCCTGACGAAATCGTTCTAACCGTCAAGACAGCTCTGCATGGCATAACCGATCTACATGGGTTCATCAAACATCTGGAGGGCAATCCTTCAAATCATGCTTTGGGGAAGAGCCTGTTGCACAACGTTCACCAAAAAACATCCCGGGAGAATGAACTGAAATTGTCGACCAGGAAGCTCACCCTCTATTTACCGTCCCCTTATCAAGGAGGGCCTAGGCCTCGGAATACTCCTGTCAACCATTGTTCATTGCCTGGACAATTCGCACCCTTCTGGCCATTTCCTTCGTTAAGGGAGGTCCCCCCACCTCTTTCCCATGTGGAGCTTGTCGTCAGCCAGAAAGAGGAAAGTATCCTCATAACCATGTATATCTCAGTAAACCTTCTGAGAACACTAAGAAATCATCTCTGGATGATAGATGGAACCGCCGATCAACAGACGGCTCAAGAGCAGTTCTCTCGAATTTATTTTAGTAATCCCGCTATTGCCGATCAGAAATCTGCTAACTGGTTAGCAGAACCCATTACTGCTGCACAACGCACTGCTAACCTCAAAAAGATGCTGAATGCTGTGATTGATATGGAATGGGAGGACATCAAGCGAGCTTACTTCCAAACCCAACAAGAAAAATATCCTGTGGGCAGCATTTGGGACAACGGGGTAAGCGTTACTCTTGCAGGTATGGAAGTCTGCTACCATTATCTTTCCGCAGGGAATGCTCCATTCATCGTCAATCAGATGAAGCCATTTTTTGAGAAGCATTTCAAAAAGAATCGATTTAGAATACACGGAGAGCGGGCAGGCGCCATTGATTGCGGAAAGGACGATCAGGAAAGCCTCGTGTCCTGCCATGGATATCCGCGTAATGGCATGGAACTTGTTTGCTACGCCAAGACAGCTGACATCTTCAAATTTGAGCTCAGATGTAATAGAGGCGCACTTGTTGCGGATTTTCCTGAAGGCGCATGCAAAAGACGAATGTGTAGCAGCCTGGATGACTTGTGCCGCCTCATTGATCATGTCATTAAGCATTCACGGGGACGAATAGAGGACTTGGTGAATAGTTTAAGCAAACCATTGCCTTCTGCCGATTCCATAGCCCTATGGTGGTTTTCCGTCCTTAATATGGATCGTAAGCTGCGATTATGGTCTGAAGCTCTGGATAGTGAACTCCTGCTGAGAGCAAGCCGAATCAAGGAGGAAGCCTTGAAAGCTCTCATTATGCCGGAGGGATGGCCCATCCGAAACCTTGGTGTGGAAACGGTCAATTTCATGCGAAGAATGGAGAGAAAAGGATACGTGAAAAGACATGCCGGAAGATATCATGCCTTGGTAAAAACGAATTCAAATCATGCTCCCTTAAATTGAAGGGAGGGCCACCTTGGGCACGCCTTTAACGGGTGTGCTCAAGGTGAGGCGGAAGGGGAGCTTCCGTGTTAAATCTTGCGTCGTCGAGCGGATTCTTTTTTCTTTGAGAGAAAGCGAAAAAGAAAAAAGAGAACCAGCGAGCGGGGGCGGAGCCGCCCCCCGCAAGATTACATCGGAAGCCTGGTTTCTGCTATAAATGAGGTATTTGATCGGAATCATCAGCCCCCTTCCTCCCTCAATTAAGGTGACGATGGTGTTATATGAAGATGAGCGGGACAAGTATCCGCCATTTCCCGACCTCTACATGCATTGCGTGCAGAGGCCTTTATCATTAACTATCAATAATATCAATTCATCATGGCTATCAAACTCATCGCCAACTACAGCAAGCGCCTCGGCCTGCCGGGGTATTCCTCCCATCAGTTTGAAGTCTCCATCGAAACGGAGATCGGAAATACGTCAGAACTCGATTTTGCCGCAGAACGTCTCTACAGCTCGCTCCAGTCCGCTGTAGATACCCAGATCCGGCGGGTCGGATTTGTCCCTGATGCCTCCTATGGATCGGGAAACATATCCGGCGCTCCGCTTCCTGCCATGCGTCAGGTTTCACGGCTGCCTGAGCCGCCGTCTTCGAATCCTCAGACATCTCACCCCGAAGAACCGGCGTGGAGCTGTTCGGAAAAACAGAGGCAGGTTATCCTATCGCTGGCACGTAAAAACGGGATCAACAATTCCGAACTTCATGATCTGGCCGTACTCTGCTTTGGCAAGGGAGCCTCACAGTTGAACAAGCTGGAGGCATCTTCCCTGATCAACGAACTGATAGAAAAATCAGGAGGAACATCCCGCAAGGCTCCTTCCTTCGGAAGCTGTGCTCGACTTCAGGAGGTTGCTGCACCTGAAATGCGGTAAACATCTGCATATCCCTGTTGCCGGAGCCTTTCCATGGAGGGCTCCGGCAACGGAGTCTTGTTTTATCTGCCGTATCCAGAAATTCCTGAGCCGGGAAGTTTTCCGGCTCTAATCACCAAAACACTTCTTTTCAAAGCAAGCTCTTGTTCAGTAGTAGATATCTTCGGTTCCCAAAAATCACATCATATTGTGATTTTACCAGAAAACAGAGTAGACAGAACATTCAAAACATGATATTTCACATTGTATTGTGAATTTGAGTGATATCGGAACATACATTCGAGAACGACGCCGGATACTGGGCATTACCCTGAAGGATTTGTCCGAACTTTCCGGCATAGGGATCAATACGCTCAATAAAATCGAACTTGGGCAGGCCAACCCGACATTCAGAATCCTGATGGAACTATTCGATGTACTGGGACTGGAAATGTCGTTGAGCCCCAAAAGAACCGATGTGATGAAAGGGCCTGAATCATGAGAAACGCCCTTGTATTGTTGCGGAATATCCCTGCCGGAACGTTGACAGAAGAATCCCCTTCCAGCTATGTATTCCGGTATCTGGATTCCTACCTGATGAGAGAAGAGCTTCCTCCCATCAGCCTGACAATGCCTAAAACCTCCGAAGAGTACCGTTCCCCCCATCTATTTCCCGTTTTCTTCAACATGCTCTCGGAAGGCGTCAACAAGGAAATTCAGTGCCGTCATTTCCATCTGGATGAAAAGGATCATTTCGGGCTGCTCCTTGCAACAGGTCATGATGATACGATTGGAGCATTAACAGTACAGCCTTATACCAACGATGAACATTGACCGTTGCCCCTCGACGCTGGTTCCCGGATTCACCTCCTACAGCCCGGCCGGATTGCGGAAACTGTTCGACGGTAAAAAAGTGTCTCCGATTCTTCCTTATGACGCCCCCGATATTCATGGAGAGCCGGAAGAGTTTCTGAAAAACCGCGAGCATATTTCCATCTCAGGGGTTCAGGAAAAACTCTCTGTTCTTGTTGACCAGGGAACAATCCGTCTGACCAAGTCGGGAGAACAGGGAACGCATCTTCTGAAGCCAATCTCATCACGCCTCGCCCGGGCTTCCGACATGCCGGCCAACGAACACGTGACCATGCAAATTGCCGCTCAGCTATTCGGAATTTCAACGGCTCCCAACGGACTATGCTTTTTTCAGACCGGAGAACCAGCCTATATCACCCGGCGATTTGACATTACTCAGAAGGGCGGTAAACTACGCAAGGAAGACTTCGCCTCACTGGCCGGGAAAACATCCGCCCAGGGCGGTTCCAACTTCAAATATGATTACTCCTACCTGGAAATGGGAGAGCTCATCCAGCGTTACGTCCCCGCGTGGAAAATTGAAATGGAACGCTTCTTCCGTCTGGTGTTGTTCAATTATCTGTTTTCGAACGGCGACGCGCATTTGAAGAATTTTTCCGTACTGGAAACTCCTCAGGGAGATATGACCTTGTCCCCCGCGTACGATCTGCTCAACACAAGCCTGCACATTCAGGACAGCGATTTCGCCCTGTCCGGCGGCTTGTTTCGAGGCGCATCGACGCACACGAATCGCAACCTGTTTGAAGAGTTCGGACGGCAACTGGGGATGCAGGACAAACGCATTAGGACAGTCATCGACCATTTGATGAAATCCAGAGAAGAAGTAGAGACCCTAGTGAAGTGCTCATTCCTCTCTCCCCCGGCCAAACGAGCCTACATGCTCTCCTACAGAACGCGCTACAATACCCTTCGATGAAATTTACCTGCCATTTCCTTGCCCCCTATCATGAAATGAAACTTGTAGAGAACAGATTGCAGGGAAAGGTTTGAAAGCAATTCCGTACCGAGTAAGTTCCGAACAAGCTCAATACAAGTATCGGACAAGTTCAGGAGAACAGTCCCGACATCTTTCCATTCACTCAGACGATTGGCGGTAGGCAGCAATTCTTGCCGGCTGCCCGTTATATAGACTTGAAGACAGGCATTTAGCTTCTGTCTTCATCCCTCAACACCCGTTTCCCATTCGCAGGGGAGCGGGTGTTTTCGTTTCAACCCATATTTCATCATCAATATGTATCCTATCATCGCATTGCCTCATTGTCCGGCGACAGCCCGGCACATCCTGCCTTTGGAAGATACCAGACAGGCAGCTCACCTCCAGCGGAGAAACATCATGCCGGAACCGGCAACGGCTCCAGTAGTTCCTCCGACTGTATTCCGTAAGGGGCTTCTCCTCCATTGCGGGGCTGAAGTCATCGACAGGAGAACTCTGTCCCGTGTGGAAACCCCGTCCTGTACGGAATCGTGGTTCCCGATTCCCCACGACTTCCTTCTGAAGGAAGTGGAATCCCAGCTCACCGCCCACGGCTTCGGGATCGGGGAAACCACCCATGCCCTCAGCCATGAAGGAAAGCGGTATTTCGGAGTTCTCCAAATCCTGCGTCCTGACGATGGCCCCGACGACTACTCGTGGATTGTCGGCATACGCAATTCCCATGACAAGACCTTCCCGGCCTCCCTGGTCATGGGAACGCGCGTCTTCGTCTGCGACAACCTTGCCTTCACCGGAGAAGTGAAACTCTCCCGGAAGCATACGAGGTTCGCCGTGCGGGATCTGCGCTTCATGACCTCCCGCGCCGTCGGAAGGCTGGGAGAGCAATTCCACCGCGAAGACGAACGGATCGCCGCCTACAAAAGACAGAGACTGACCGACAAGGCGGCTCATGATCTTCTGATCCGGGCGGTCGACTGCCGGGCCATCACGACGACCGTTCTGCCGGAAGTCATCAGGTACTGGCGAGAGCCGCTTCATGAGGAATTCCGGCCCCGCACCGTCTGGAGCCTGTTCAACGCCTTCACGGAGCAGTTCAAGGCCGTCAACCCGCATGTGGCTGCCAAACGGAGCCAGGCTCTGCACGGCCTGTGCGATTCCGTCTGCGGCCTGATCGCCTGAGTGTAATAAAAAAGATAACAGGAAAGGAAACATCTCATGAATCCATCCTGCTCATTGACGGGAGCGCAAGCCGCCGTCCTGATCCGCACGCAATCCGTATCCGGACAAACGAGCGATGAGCTGATCGCCTCCTTCCACCCGGAAGAACGGGGACGGGTCAGGCAAATCATTCGCCTGCTGGAACACCGTGGACTGCTCATCCGCCAAACGGAGGAAGACGATCCCTTCGTCTTCCCCCGCACCTGGCATCCCACCTGGGACGGGAGAATAGCCCTGTTGAAGTGGGCCGCCTACCTGGGCAACATCCGGCTGGCCGGCAGGAATACTCGGGCATCAACCGGTTTCTGGGCTGTCATCGAACAGGAAGATCATCATCACCCATCATCCGTATGCTGACCTTTCTTCTCGTGACTGTGGCAGGCTGGTTCCTGTTCCCGTGGCTGTTCGCACTCCTCAAATGGGGAATCGTGCTGGCCTTCGGCTTGATAATGGCAGGGCTGCTTCTGTGGTTCTACCTTTGTTGAAGAAACATCCATCCAGATACCGGAACCATGTACCACATCGTCAAATACAAGAGCACGCGCTACTGGGCGGTTCTCCATCACAATGGGAAACTGCTCGCCGTCGTTGTGTACAAAAAAGGCGCTGAGGCCATTGTCCAGGCTTTGGAGCAAATCCTCATCGACGCCGTCACCCACTCACAAACGCCATGCCCATGATTAAAATCATCCTGTTCGAGCTCACCCGCATCCTGCTGGGCTATGCTTCGGACAAGGTTGGCGAGTTCATCCGGAACAAGCAGAGGAACGGCTCTCGTCCTCCTTCCTTTGATGAGGAAGAGGAGGAAGATCTCTGGTCTCAACATCCACCCCGCTGATTCCATGATCCTCGCCCAGCTGCTGCAGGCCATCTACACTCTCATCGCCCGACGATGAGATATGCCTTCCAGGACGATATGTCGTCTGAGGAAGGCGCTCAAGAGGTTGTCCAATCGACTCCTCTTTTTTAGCTGTCAGATCTGTATTTCTTCCTCATCAGAGAAGAAGGAAGGAGTCAGTTCCAGAAGCTGATAACGATTCTTCCTGACTCCCAGATTGTATTCTACGAGAAGAGAAACCAATTGGTCGCCGTCAATCAAATCGATGGGGGTATGGGAGGTGGTACGCCTCGCTTCATCCCTGGCTCCTCTGGAAAAATTGGAAGTCGTCACAATCAAGCCTCGTTCATCTGTTCCCAGACTGCCGTGAAGTTGTTGAACGACAGGAGACTGCACGTTGGCTTTCCATCGTTTGGCTTATACCGCCAACTTGATATGAATGACATCATGTACCGTCATAATGCCTCGCACATCAACGCCTCCATCTCCACCATAGGGAGTACTGCTCACCTCTTATGCCTATCCTATTCCTTTGCCTTGAGGAATAAGGAAAAATAGGTGGGATGACGAGTGAAAAGAAAAGGGATGTATTTCATCACGAAGATAATCTTGCGAAAGTAAATTTCATGATTGATTACAAAAGAATTACGTTTATTTGAGGTATTGTTCTTACTGCAGCATGTTTTATAATTGCTGCCATGAAGTGTAAGTTAACATTTCTTCAATCACACCGTTCCTTTTTGGAGGGACGTATGGTTTTTAAAACTCAGTCCCCTCTTTTTGATAATGAGATTGATCCCGATTCCGATCAGGATAGATTCGAATTTTCCGGCAAAAATCCTTCTGCTCTTGGCACAACACGCAATTTCATTATTGTTGAAGTAGAACGACTGACAGCCAAGAAATTTCTGAAGGTACTGAAAGAGCTCAAACAAAAGAATTGTCGTTCATCCAGCAGTTTGGAGGATGCCTTTTTTCTCCCCTCCACTACTCATTACTCCCTATCTTTCGACACAAAATTTGGAAACCCTGGAGCAACACAATTTATGTGGCGTCGACTTTTGTGGAAACGGAGTTCTTTTATGGAAAGGATTTTTCATGATGAGAAACGAATTCAGAAATCAGTACAAGCTATTACCTGTTGCCATGAAGAATCCCTATACGGGCGTGGCGATTCAGGTCGCAGAGACATTGCTGAACTGCAATTTCTTTCCCAGTCAGAAGCACATATACAATTCCATCCTGAAGAAATCCGGACAGATTTCATTATCACAAGTGAATAAGGCTCTCAAAACCAAGGAAGAAGACTCTATTATCTACCGCAGAGGACGCATCATTGGCCTACGGGACGCAGATTCTTTGTTGGCCGTTTTGAAGAAAAATCACAAGCGCGGAAAAGTTGTCAAACGCCATTATGTGACAAAACCACGGGACATTGGTATTCAGCAAATAATCAATTTCATGAATAATGCAGATATTCGGTGGAGCCACTCTCCCCTTTCTTCTCTTCATTATACACAGAATTTCAAGGAACCCGGCCCCTTGGGGTTCCGAGTGAATAATTCAGAACTGTTGATGTCGGCTTTTCCTTTTGAAGAGACGCACCTTCTGGGACAGGCTGATTTTGTTTTTGAGGAAGTGACGGAACCTCTGACCTATTACAATACGACAATCCTTCAGGATGTCCGTCGTCTCAGCAACGATCTGGAATGCTATCTGGAGGTGAATCCCGATAACGAGCAGAGGGAGAAAGCCATTAAAAGTCTCCCTGCGAGGATCATTGACAGAGGATATCACGAAGAGATGCGGAAGAAATATCCGAAATTATTGGGAAAATTGTAATCGTATAACAACTGTATTGTACAAAAAATACGCAATACATTTATTGAAAGTATTTTATGATGAATTGAAGTGTTGTTTGAGGGAGTACTCACCTCTATTCCCAGCGGCAGCGTACGGCTCAACACTCGGGAGATTGAATTTTTCCATGCTTTGATTTGGAGTAACAATACGATGTACGGTTATACTGCATCTGTGCCAGCATTGACAGGAGAATACGCTTTCTACGACTTATCAAAATGAAGCGTTGCGGGGCACTGGAGATGGGCTGGACATTCGTTAAATCATGGTCTCCCTTACAACTCCAGGGCTACTCAAAACAATCACTTATGACGATGGCAAACAGAACCCCGGACACCAGCAAAGTAATCAATACTTTGCCATCTGCTCCTTCTTCGCAAGGCCTTACAGGAGTCGCGACGAGGGCAACATCAAGCAATGTATAGTGTTTGTCAGAAGATTTCTTTTCAAGAAGACCGAATTCGCCTTGATTTAAAAGATCAAATTGAACACTATTTGTCAACTCCTTAATTCCAGATTGTGGAAATGTCTTGGCTTTAGATCGTCCATCGAAGCTCTTGCTCACTGAATGTGGGCAGTGCAGCACGAAAGGCCAAGCAATAAGAACAGTTTGCTTTTTTAATGACGTATGCCCAATCATCCAGCTATAAGCTTCCAATTCGACGATCCCCTCTCCACAATATGCGAGTTTACCATTAATCAAACATCTTTCCGGCTCTGCGGCGCGCTGAGCGTGGTGAATAAAGGGGAGCAGTTGCATGAGGAACTTGTGTTGGATGTTTCGTGCGAGCCCACATTCTTTGCAACGAGGACTTTGCCAATTTTATCGCTACCGGCGCATTCCACACAGTCGCTTGGAGAAATTGTAGTGGATCTGAAAACGGAATTTTTTCTCAAGCTTCCCGAGCAACGCGATGGTACAATTCTCCTAAAATTGAAGAAGGGTGCAGAAACGTTGGCGGAGTGGTCCTCGACTGTTTCACTCGTCCTACCTCAACCCCATCTCACTCTCATCTACGACCATTCGATCAACTACGCGTTCCAACAGAACGCGATTCCGGTGGTGAAGGAGTTGCGCTTGCAGAACAACGGCGTGGCGAGGAAGAACCTGGTGTTGCGGTTGACGACCGAACCCGCCTTCGCGCCGTCCGCCGAAATTCGACTTCAATCCATCGAACCTGCCGGTGAATTCAGGGTCTCGCCGCCGAATCTGAATCTGAAATTGAGTCACGATTTCCTCGCCGAACTGAACGAAAAGGTTGCCGGATGGTTGAAGGTGGAGATGCTGGACGGCCATGAGGTCGTTCAGTCGATCACGGAGCCAATTACACTTCTTGCCCGAAATGAGTGGTGTGGGCTGGTAGCTTTGCCGGAAATTCTGGCTGCCTTCGTGCTACCAAACGACCCGGTGGTGATGACTATTCTAAGCCGGGCATCCGATGTGTTAAAGGAAGCCACGGGCCGTTCCGGGCTAAATGGGTATCAGGATAAGAGCCGCAAGAGAGCATGGGAACAGGTTGCCTCGATATACAAAGCCATTGGTGAGCTAGGCATCCGTTACATCAATCCTCCTGCAAGCTTTGAAACCAGCGGGCAGAAGGTTCGTTTTCCATCGGAAATCGTCAGCCAGCGCTTTGGCACTTGCCTTGATCTGGCTCTGCTCTTTGCCGCCTGTTGCGAGCAGTCTGGATTGAGACCTTTCGTGTTCATTCACGATGGTCACGCCTATGCCGGTTGTTGGCTTGAGGCACGGAGTCTTCCGGAACCTGCAGGTGATGATTTGCAACAGGTCAGAAAATTCGAGGCGGACGACTTGATCGCTGTCTTCGAGACGACCACCGTGACCAACGACCAACCGGGCACACTCGAAGATGCCGAGCGGCTCGCCAAGCCGCATCTCATAACCGAGAAGCCATTCCGACTTGCTCTCGATGTCCATGCATCGCGGTCCGCGAGGATTTTGCCGCTTCTGATGCCAGGTCAGGTACTCACCATTCCGGGTACACCAGGTGCGTCACCCACGAGTGGAGCTTCGAGCGGACTTGGTTCACGTGAATTTCCCGACGATATCCCCATCCCTGACGGTGGCCCTGCGAAGCCCGTCAATAGGATTGACCTTTGGAAAAGCCGTCTGCTAGACCTCAGCTTACGCAACCGCCTTCTGAATTTCCGAGAAACGAAATCGACCATCCGCATTCTTTCCGAACCTGAGTATGTGGAGGACGCGCTCGCTGCGGAGCGCGAGTTGTCCCTGCGGCCGAAGCCGAAGGTGATGAGCGAGGAGGATCCGCGCAATGCAGCAACCTTCACCAAGGAGCAACGCGCCGATGCCGTGAAGGATTATTTGCAGGATGAGCTTCGCCAGGGGCGTTTGCACACGCATATGGATGAAAGCGAACACGCCCAGCGTCTAACGGAACTCTTCCGTTCGGCTCGGAATGCGCTGGACGAGAAAGGGGCGAACACCCTTTTCGCCGCAGTTGGCATCTTGGAGTGGCGTGAGACACAGCACAGTGATCGCATCCATCGAGCCCCCCTGTTGTTGGTGCCGGTGGAACTGAAACGCAAATCTGTCCTCGAAGGCTTCACCCTTCGCCGGATTGATGAGGAGACACGAATCAATGTCACGCTAATGGAGATGCTTCGGCAAAACTTTCAAAAGGAAGTTCCCGGACTTGATCCATTGCCAGAGGATGAGTGCGGAGTGAATGTGAATCACGTTCTTCGGCTCTTCCGTGATTCCGTGCGCGATCTTGCTGGCTGGGAAGTGAAGCCGGAAGTCTGGCTGAGCCAATTCTCCTTCACCAAATTCCTGCTTTGGAAAGACCTCTCCGACCGCCTGGAAGACCTCACCAAGAACAGGATAGTCAACCACCTTATCCACCAGGCAGGCACGCCGATTCCGAATCCCTCGGTGGACATCCGTGCCCACGAGTTGGACGACCGGTTCCATCCACGCGACGTGTTCTGCCCCCGTAGCGCGGATTCGTCCCAGCTCGCAGCGGTAATGGCTGCGGCGGACGGGCACGATTTCGTACTCGAAGGCCCACCCGGCACTGGCAAGTCACAGACCATTACCAACATCATTGCGCACTGCCTCGCGGTCGGAAAACGCGTACTCTTCGTCGCGGAGAAGCGGGCCGCGCTCGATGTGGTACATCGACGCCTGCGCGAAGACGGACTCGAACCGTTCTGTCTTGAGTTACATTCCAACAAGACCGGGAAGGCGGACGTGCTTGCCCAGTTCAACCGCAGCTTGAAATTCGTCGAAGACCTTGAGACCACGGACTGGGAGCATCAAGCCTCGGATCTCGAACGAGTGCGAACTGCATTGAATTCTTACACCCGCGCCCTCCACCGACGCACTCCTTGTGGCCTCAGTGCTCACCAATGTCTTGATTATCTGCTGGTGCGCAAGGACGAGCCTGTCGTGAAAATGGATGGCTGGGAGGCCATTCTCGAAACTACGCCCGAAATGCTTGGACGTGCCCGGGAAGTGGCGAAGCTCATGCAGGATCGCTCGCGTCCGCTAATGCCGCTGGCGAATCATACTCTTGCACCACTTGCATGCGAAGAGTGGGCGCCTGGATGGGCAGAAAGGACATTGGATCTAAACACAGAGTTCGCCGGAAGGTGCCAAGAGGTTTCCCTAGCATCCCGAGACTTGCTGGAATGGATGCAGTTTGACTGTGTTCTGTCGCAGGATGGTCTGTGCCGCCTCGATTCACTGTTGGAATCGTTGCTCTCGCCCGAACCCGTGGGGCCAGCATTCGCAACAAGCCCATGGTCTCGACTTTCGGCAGATCTGAACTATTGGATCGCATTGGCGAAGGAACGGAGTGAACTCCGTGCAACTTTGGCTCCACTGTATATTGCCCGTCCTGCCGGAACCGTGACAGTTCAGTGTGAAGGAGACACTCAGGAGGCAGCAGAGAAGCTTTTCCAAAAGGGACGGGAACTTGAAGACTTGCTGAAATCGGCGGCAAATGCGACAGACAACATGCTTAGATGGCTTCAAGCCCCAGCGATGCAAATCACGCGTGAACAACTAATTAATCTGGTCGCATGGGCCGAAAGCCTGCTGGATACATATGAAGTCGGCACTGACTTTGCAAAGATTTCCTGGGAGACTTGGTCGCCCTCGCTCGACCACTGGATTTCCCTGGTGCGCGAACGATCTGGTATTCGGGCTAAACTTGACGGTTACGAGGAAACAAAACTCTTGGCTCTTGATCTAAACCGGCTCCAACAGAAATGGCAAAAGGCACAGTCAACATGGTTCCTCCCGAAAGTGCTGAATACCGCTTTAGTCCGCAGCAATCTCAGAAAAGCCTTGTCCGGCAAGATCGAACTCGATAAATCGGAAATAGGCAATGTGATTCTTTCTGCGATTCGCCTGCACGATATCAATGAGGAACTTGCCTCCATCTACACAATTGCTGAAGCGATGTTAGGAAAAAGCTGGAGAGGAGGCGAGCCAGATATCGAACAAATGGAGCGAATACGGTCATGGGGAGAAACCTTGCATCAGCGTATGAGCAAATTGACCGGGGCCGATGCCGCCTGGAGCTCTTCAATACAAAACCTACTGGTTGAACATTTCCAATCCGGCCCCTTGGCATTTGCCGCAGGAATGCCGACCGGCAACCTGTTGACTGCCATGCAGGATGCATTCAAAGCATTTGATATTACATTCGAATCATTTGCGACAGCGGGCGCATGGAATCGAGTCCCGCTTGAGGAGGCACCTGATTATTTGCCGGCAGTATCCACGATGTTGCAAACATTCCTACAAGCTGCGCCCCGACTTCGCGAAATTAATTCAGCGTTTTCTCAGGCAGCATCCACCGCTCAGGAGTGCCTCGGTGTGCTTTGGAAGAAGGGGGAACCAGATGCACAGGCGGTCACCAAGGCACAAGTTTGGGGTAAAACCCTTCATGCCCGAATGGTCGCATTTGCAGGTGAGAATTTCGACTGGCTCAATTCCTTTCGGCAGCTTCTTGCTCGCCTCTTCTCGGAAGGCCCGACATTCTATGCGGCAGACACGGCCATAGGCGTGCGTATGGCGCGCTTCCGGGAGCAATGGTCAGCCTTCAATGAGAACTTGAACCGATACGGTCAAGAACTTCATCTTAGGCGGGAAGAACTCAATCAGGCTTCCGATTACCTGGCTGCTACATTTGCCCTAACTGAGCGCGTTGCCAGCGGATGGCCGAAAATACGGGAATGGTGTTCGTGGCAAAAAGTCCGTCAAGAAGCGATTCGCCTCGGATTAACGCCCTTGGTTGAGAAGCTGGAATCTGCGGAAGGAACAGACGTCGAGGTCTTAGGATTATTCGAACGGAGCTTCCGGCGCGGACTACTTTTCGCAATCATCGAGAAGGAATCCGCTCTCCGGGAGTTTTTTGGTAATGAACACAACAAACGAATCGAACGTTTCCGGGAACTGGACGAACATCTCGCCAATCTTTCCAAGGATTTGATCCGGGCTCGGCTTGCAGCCGGCATTCCAAGGGAGGATGGAATGGACGACATTCCCAAGGCGGAAATTGGTTTGTTGAGAAAGGAAATCGGTAAACGCATGCGCCATATCCCCGTGCGGCAGTTGATTGGGCACATTCCTACCTTGCTGCCCCGCTTGAAACCCTGTGTACTGATGAGTCCGCTTTCTGTGGCTCAATATCTCGAAGCATCCCACGAGCCCTTCGATGTCGTGATTTTCGACGAAGCATCACAAATTCCAGTCTGGGATGCAGTCGGAGCCATTGCCCGAGGCAAGCAGCTAATTGTCGTTGGTGATCCCAAGCAACTCCCGCCGACGAACTTCTTCTCCACCAATATGGATGACGAGGATGATTTGACTCCCGAGGAGCACAAGGATCTTGAAAGCATCCTCGATGAACTAATGACCCACGGACTGCGCCATAAGCGTTTGCAATGGCACTACCGCAGCCGGCACGAGGGGCTCATTACCTTTAGCAACCGGCAATATTATGAAAATGACCTCCTGACGTTCCCCTCTCCTGAGATCGAGAACGAGGGCGTACATTTCCGGCACCTTCCGAATGCCCGGTACGACAAGGGTAAATCTCGCACGAACCGGCAGGAGGCGGAGGCATTGGTGCAGGAGTTGGTTTCACGCCTCCGGAATCCTTCCCTACCGCCCCGCTCATATGGAGTCATCACCTTCAGTCAGGCTCAGCAAGTGTTGATTCAGAACCTTCTGGATGAAGAGCGTCGCAAGTATCCTGAGATTGAGCCTCATTTTGGCGATGAACCGCCAGTGGAAGGCGAGCCGGTGTTTGTGAAAAATCTGGAAAACGTTCAAGGCGACGAACGCGACGTGATCTTTTTCTCAATCTGCTACGGTTTGGACGAAGCCGGTAAACTCTCAATGAATTTCGGTCCGTTAAACCGTGATGGTGGCGAGCGCCGCCTAAATGTGGCAGTAACCCGAGCCAAGCATGAGATGTTTGTTTTCAGCGGATTGCGAGGAGATCAAATCGATCTTACCCGGACGCGTGCACGAGGTTCCAAAGATTTGAAATACTTTCTTGAATATGCCGAACGCGGACCTCGTGCCCTGATTGCCGCAACCAGTATCCCCACCAACGCCGAGGCCGATTCGGAATTTGAACGCATGGTGGCGGATAGGATTCGGTCTGCGGGTTACGATGTCCATCACCAAGTCGGATGTTCCGGCTATCGGATCGACCTTGCCGTCGTGGATTCAAAATCACCGGGTAGATATCTGCTGGGTGTGGAGTGTGATGGTGCCACCTATCACCGCGCTGCAACGGCAAGGGATCGAGATAAACTGCGACAGGCGGTTTTGGAGGGGCTGGGTTGGACGCTCCACCGGATTTGGTCCACCGACTGGTGGCACAACGCAAATTCGGAAATGGAAAAGCTGCTTACTGCCATCTCAGCAGCCGAAAATGCCAGAGAACTTGAACTTGCCGACGAAGAGACGCCGAGATTTGTTGCCGGAAATTCATCTTCTACGCTAACGGTTCGTGAAGATCCCATCAGCTCTGAAACATCCGACCACAGACCAACCGTTACACCATCTGAAGCGCCGAAATCTTCCTTCTACGAAGTGACAGATCTCACGTCATTTTTGTCAAAGATGTCACCTCTAAGATTTTATGATTCGGACTACGACCCCATACTCATGGAGTTGATCGGGCACATCGTCGAGAAGGAAGGTCCTATTCTCGACAGCTTACTGGTTAATCGAATTGCACGAGCACATGGATTCCAACGAAGTGGAAACGTGATTCATAAGCGCGTTCTTGAAATCGCAAAGCGGTATTTTCACATCAAGCCGGATCAGGTCGGCGGCTCCTTCGTCTGGCGCGACGACGGCTTGCCTGATCGTTGGGTCAAATTCAGAATTCCGACATCAGAGGAAAGCACCAGAAAGATTGAGGAAATTGCATTCGAAGAGCTTAAAGCCGCACTGCCGTCTACCCCGGTGCAGGATGTTCCTCTTGAGCTTGCAAGAACCTTTGGAATCCGACGTCTAGCCGCCGGCGCTAGGACGCGCCTCGAAGCTGTGATCCGACTGTCTGTCCAACACCACAACGGTGATCGTAACTAAAAATCGCGAATTCGTCATATTTGCATATCTGATTGCTCTCTCATGACTCGACTCACAGCCATCCTCCTCCTCCAAACGTCTTTACGCATCAGGATGCATTTCCCATAGTGTTACATAGGTAATCTCTATTTTGACTCTATTTTTTTGCATTAGAATCAAGCGTTCCGGTTTTACGAGGTTTTTCAATGGACGGAGTTAAGAGGCAAGTGTGCCGTGGTCAGCTCGTATATCGCTTCCAACGAAGCTGCAAGAACAGCCGGAATGGGAGCGGCGCAGCAGTCCGAGGAGATGTTCAAATATGAGACCTGTCGACGAATGTTGCAGGATTTCGGCTTTCAATCGGCAAGTGTTGCCTCCTGCGAGAAGTTTGAGAGCAAGGTGAAGGAGATGTTCATCAGGGAGCCGGGGCGCATGAAACTGCTGATCGTGGTCGACAAGTTGCTGACGGGGTTTGACGCTCCTCCAGCCACTTATTTGTATATCGACAAAAAATGCAGGATCACGGTCTCTTTCAGGCGATCTGCCGTGTCAATCGGCTTGACGGCGAGAGCAAGGAGTTCGGTTATATCGTCGACTACAAGGATCTCTTTTTAAGCCTGGGAAAAGCTGTCAAGTCCTTCACGGGGGAAGCCTTCGAGAATTATGAATCCGCTGATGTGCAGGGATTGCTCAAGGAGCGGCTCACAGAAGCCAACAAACTGCTGGCGCAGCGGCTCGACCGTCTGCGCGCTCTTTGCGAACCCGTCGAGGAGCCGAAGGGTCTGGATGAATATCTGGATTATTTCTGTATGGGTGAAAACCTGGAGAAACATCAGCGGCAGCGCGTCGAACTCTATAGGGGAACAGCGGCTTTGATGCGAGCCTATGCCAAAGTTTGCGATGAACTTGATTTGGCCGGGTACAGCAAAGAGCAGATTGTCCTGATCCGGGAGGAGGTTGAGCTCTTTGCCAATGCCAGGGACGCCGTCAAACTGGCAAGCGGAGACTACATCGATATGAAAATGTATGAGGCGGAAATGCGCAATCTGATCGATACCTACGTCCATGCATCGGATGCGGAGAGTGTTTCCACGCTGGAGGATATGGGAATGGTGGAACTGCTGGTCAACCGGACGGAAGAAATCATCCGCGACACCGAGCGGAAAACGGGCAAACACGCAGCGGAAAGCATCAGCAATAACCTGAAAAAGGAAATCACGGAAAAACGATCACTCAACCCCAGATTCTACGACAGCATGGGAACATTGCTGGTCAGGCTGTTGGAAGACCACAAAAAAGGAATTGTCGAATACAAGGATTTTCTGGAGAAGGTGGTGGATCTTGCAAAAAAGATAAAGTACGGAGAAAAACCTCGCGCGCAATCGATCAATACGCCACGACTCAAGGTCTTATACGACAATGCTCCTGTTCCACGCAGACATGCGGAACGGTTCCCGGAGCAATTCGCTCTGGTAATGGACAGAAAGTGTGCCGAGATGCAGGCGGGATTTCAAGACCCTCTTTCATTACGTTATCGGGAAGCCAGATTTCTGATTCAGGAAGGCCTGGAAGAGCTGGCGGACGAATTCGGTCTCGATATCAATGACGAAGCGATTGAAAAGATTTTCAATCTGGCGAAGCAGTATTAGGGCAAACCATGAAGGTAGGGAACGTCAACATGCGTATCGTGAGAAAGGGGGTCAAGCACCTTAGGCTGGCGGTCTGCCCGCCAGCCGGTGAAGTCGTGATCACCGCCCCTTTGGCCATGGATGAGGAGGCTGTGCGGCTGGCTGCGGTACAGAGATTGAGCTGGATTCATGACCGGCGCAGGGAATTCGAGGATCAGGTGCGTCAGAGCCGGCGCACGTATGAATCGGGGGAAACGTATTATTTTCTGGGCCGCCGCTATCGATTGAAAGTAGTTTATATCCGTCCGGGGAGCCCCTACAGTATGGAGCGGAAGGGAAAATCCCTTATGATGAACGTTTATGCCGATACACCCGCCGGCAATCGGGAAGAACTCCTGCATGCGTGGTACCGCCGTCAGCTGCGGGAAATGGTAACTCCCTTGCTTGCCAAATGGTGCAAACGCCTCGAATTGACAATACCAGTATTCACGATTCGCAAAATGAAGACGAAGTGGGGTTCCTGTGCTCCGGATGCTCATCGCATCCAGCTCAATATGGACCTGATCAAAAAGCCGTCTTTATGCATCGAATACGTCGTTTTGCACGAACTGATTCATTTCTTTGAAGAGAACCACACCCCCCGATTCAAAGCTCTTCTGGCAGCTCACATGCCCACGTGGGAGCATTTGAAGGATGTCTTAAACCAGGCTCCGCTGGACGAAGAGGTTTGGGAGGGGATGACCAAATAAATGGAGCCTTTTCCAGAATGCCCGTTGAATGAAGATTGGAAGCTTTTTGTCTTTTTACCTCGTTAATTTGAAAGATTCATTATTCTGAACCGGAGATCCCAAATCCGTCTTATCTGAAATTTTCGGATTGCGGGGAGTTCCGTCCGGATAAGAGGTTTTGTAAATGCCGAATTCCTGTGCCTTTTTCTCCAGAGCGTGAGTGACGTTGCTGGAAGCGGTGTTGATGCGGAGACAGCTTTCACTGAGGTAGGAAGGATTGTGGGGGGGATGGGGGAATATCCTTGGCAGGAGCTGCGGGGATGACGGCGGGAGAACATCGTCGGAACAGGAACCGGGATGATTCTGCTTCCAGCTCCGGAACCATGCGGGTGAAGTCAGATGTTTATATTGCTGGGCAAGGCCTTTTCCCTTGATGGCATACACGCGTTCCGCCGCCAGCAGGGTCATGTTGTCAAACTGTTGCTGCTTGCGCCATGCCTGTCTGATTTGTTCCAGATCTTCAGCGTTTCTGGCGGCGTTGATGGTTTCCAGCATCTTCCGGACGGAAGTTTCCTTCTTGTTGGCCAGATTGAGGAACATGCGGCTATAATAATCATGAAATTCCCGGGATTCCCGGTTGAATGCCGCGATTTCCGGATTTTGAAGCAGTTCTTCGACAAGAAGATCTTCAGGAGTTTTCCTGATCTCTTGCGTCAAAACGCCTGTCTCATAAAGTCCCCAGGTAAGCGCTCCCCCTGTGACGAGCATCACAGCGGCTATTGTCACAATTCTGCTCCGGAGTCTTCGCCTCCGATCGCTGCGAAGGGCATGATTCATCCCGGTCAGCCACGCTTCTGGAGAAAGAGACCGTTCCTCCCTCTTCAGGGAGAGGTTTTGAACAAGAAGACAGCTTACGCATCTCAGGGATTTCTCTTTTTGGGCCAGTGATACCAATAACTCTCCCGCATGTGCTTCACCGACCTTTCCGGACATGGTGTTCCAGGGATAGGAGGTCATCAGTTCATAAAAGCACGCTGCCAGGGAGTATTGATCCGCCCGGATGTCGGGTGCGGCGTCTTCCGTAAACAATTCCGGAGCCGAGTACGCGGAATGAGCCAGGATATTGACTGAGCCATGAGGAGGGAGAAGAGAAGCGGTGCCGAAATCGGCCAGAACGGGCTGGCCTTCCCCGGTAAAGAGGATATTGCCCGGCTTGATATCCAGATGGACGATGTGATGTTGATTCAGACAATCGAGGGCCGAAACCAGAGTCTGAAGCCATGAGAGGAGGGTGCGTGGAGGAATGCGTTTGCCTGAGTGGATGACCTCCCGCAGGGTTCCGCCCTCAAGAAGAGGCATCACATAAAAACAGGTGGTGGGCGAAAGGCTGAATACCCGATGAATCCTGATGATGGAGGGGTGCTCCAGAGAAGCGATCAAGCGGGCTTCTCTGATGAACTGGTCAACAGAATCGGTAAAGGTATGAGCTACTTCTTCGTTCAGCGGAACCAGAAGGTGAGTCTCTGGATCTCTGCGACAAAGCCCCTGGTGATAATGTTCCTTGAGGACGACCTTTCTGTCCAGCGTTCTGTCATGGGCCAGATATACGATACCGTTCGCCCCGTGGCCGAGGACGCGCTCAATGGCGTAAGGACCAACTTTTTGACCGGGAGGAAGGAAAACGGGGGCTTCATGCATGGCGGATGAATGATTCGATCATGCCCCGGCAGTACGGAAAAAATCAATCCTTGTCTTTCGAAAATTCCTCGCGTTCGATTTCATCGACCAGGGAAGGAGAGGCGGGAGTCCCTTCGCGAACAATCTCATTGATTTTTGTCGCCAGAAAATCGGTCAGCGTCATCTTGCTGTCGAGGGCCTTGCGCTCCAGAGCCGCCTGGACATCCGGCGGTAGTTGCAGGATCACGCGGGACTCCGTTTCCACCTTCACGGACGGAAGAGTCACGGGCATCTCCGTCATCAGGGAACGAATGATGTGTTCCTTGACCTCCGGAATCTTTTTCTTGGCCATCCAGTTGTAGACGGTCACTTCACTGACGAAGCATTGCTCAGCCAACCACTTATAGTCCAGCCCACGGGCCTTGAGCCAACGCTTGACGTCGGCTTTCAACTCCATCTGCGGTTTGGAATCTGAACTCATATTCGTGATACTAGCTTTTCCGCTATTGCGCGTCAATTCCCAAGAGGCGAATGCCGGGAAAACCATCCTCAGAAGAAGGTGGATAAGTGATAACAAGGTTCTCTGAATAATATCTATTCTTCCATAATAGCTATAATACTATTTGACAAAATGGGGTATATAGATATAAAAAATATCCGTATGGCGAATATGCAGTGCGATATCACCGAGCTAATCGAGAAGCTAAGCGATGAAGCCAGATTGTATCTTCTGAAACGAATGGCCTCCCGTAACCTTTCCCTTCGGCAGGTTCTTCTGGAGATTGTCATCGGGATAAGCAGAGAGGCTGCGTCCGGCTCGAAAGAACAAGAAACCGCATGTTCCGCCTGTTTCATTCCTCATTTAACCTCTCACCCAAAAGCCCTCCACCAATGAAAACATTTTGCGTCTCCCTCATGGCTTTGATAGCCGCTTTCCTCTGTGTTCCGGCAGCCCATGCAAGTCTGTCATCCCCGGATGCTTCCCCGTCTGCCAACGACTACACCGCATGCCGACAAAGAGATGGAGTCAAAGTTTGCCCCGCCTGCAACGGCAGCGGCAAGTTCGGAAATATCACCTGCGTCAACTGCGGCGGCAAGGGTATCGTCCGTACAAACGGGCAGAGGATGTAAGCCATCTCACCCGATTCTAATTTCTCCTCGTAGTCTGAGAAGAACCGCAATTGAAAACGAGGGACAGGAGCAACATGACTACGAAAACAGAATTTCAAATGAATGCCTTCATAACCTTCATTATTCCTACCTAATGGATCATAAGCCCTTTCCTTTATATATGCTTGGAGAAAGATACAGTGTATTCCTCTCTGACGTAGGCGAACAGGTCCTTTCCAAGCTCTACAAGGAAAGAACTGATGTAGTCGTAAGGATTAAAAAAACCTACGATAAAGAGAAATGTTTACCTTATTATAAAAAAGAAGATTTTATCTCGAATCAGCAAGTGAACGAGTCAACCGCTGGGAAAAATAGAGATTTAATAGCCTTCAGGAAAGGAGTTACATGTTTAGCGCTCCTAGTATGGGTGTGTGTTGGAATCTCATCGGGAGGCCCCGGTTTTTTGAGTATTATACCCATTGGTGGTTTTCTGGCATGGCTGTGGGGTAAGAGGAAATAATCTCCCCGCAATCATTATCTCTATAATAATCATAGTTACTCACCTTTCACAACATGAAAATAATGAACTGGAACAATGTTTTCGCCTGTACTTTTGTTGCATTTACCTTACCCATTTCGGCGTTATCCGGCACAGAACAGTTACCTGATTTTAATGTATTAAAGGAGCAGGCTGAGCAGGGGGACATGGAATCCCAGTTTCAACTGGGCAGATGCTATGCCTTCGGTACAGGAACGGACAAAAATGGTAAGCAAGCTGCTCTCTGGTTTCGCAAAGCGGCGGAACAAGGGCATGCCAAGGCTCAATACAATTTGGGAGTAGCATATACGACAGCCCTTGGCGTTGATCATGATGATGCCGAAGCTCGCAAATGGTTCCTTAAATCGGCTCAGCAGGGATTTGCAAACGCCCAATTCAACATGGGGCTGCTGGAAGCCAAAGGAACTTCAGGGACAAGAAATATGGAACAAGCCTTTGGATGGTTCCTGAAAGCAGCCGAACAGGGATTGCCTCGTGCACAGTTTATGACCGGTTTCTTCTATTCTTCCGGAGAAGGATGCCGGAAAGACCACGATGAAGCCATGAAATGGATTTCAAAGGCGGCGGAACAAAATGATACGGAAGCCTTGTTATGGCTGGGTGATTCCTACGCCTTGAATGATGATATGAAGAAAGCCTTTTCACACTGGAAGAAAGCGGCCGATCTCAATCATCCCAAGGCCTTGTATATTCTGGCCCAATGTTATGAACAGGGGAATATGGTGGAACAAAATGAACGGCAGGCTTTCGAGTTGTACCGGAAAGCGGCGGAATTGGGTCATATCCAAGCCATGAATGCCTTGGCACTTTACTATCTTAACGGGAAAGGAGGAATTCCGAAAAATCCTCAACTTGCCATTTCCTGGCTTACAAAAACAGCGGAACAA
>NZ_LBCB01000009.1:142920-190924 GCF_000980515.1 Akkermansia sp. UNK.MGS-1
AAAGACCCGAAGCTTGCCTTTCAGTGGACGCTTAAATCGGCAGAGCAAGGTAATTCCAGTGCCATGGTCAATTTGGGGTATTTTTATGAAGTAGGAGATGGTTCAACCGATCCCAAACGCGTATTTGACAGGTCTTACGGTATCGTACCCAGAGATTACGACAAAGCTGCCGAGTGGTACGAAAAAGCAGCGGTTCAAGGTCATGTTCGTGCGCATTTTTACCTTGCTACAATTTACAGGCTCAAATCAGACGATAAAAAATACATGGAATATCTTGCCAGGGCTGCGAACCTGGGAGATCCGGAAGCTCAATTTGAAATAGCGAACACTTTTCAAAGTATCGGCGATCGTAAATCCGCCGTGACCTGGCTCATGAAAGCAGCCGAGCAAGGATTTACCAGAGCACAAGTTAATCTTGGCTACTGTTATGAAACGGGTGATGGAGTTGCCAAGAACCTTGATAAGGCGGCCGAGTGGTATAATAAAGCTGCCAATTTGGGAAACGGGGAAGCAAAATACTTATTGAATAAACTTCTAGAAAAACATCCGGCTTCCAAAATTCAAAGTGTGGAGAAAAAATGTAATCCTAACTAAAATAGACAGGAGTTTTTGTTTAGGAAAAATTTACGTAAAAAATGAAGAATTTTCTTCCATAGCTTCCGTCCACCAACATCATGAAACGCGTTTTTTCTTACATCATCGGATTATCAGTTTTTTCGACCTTATTATGTGAAGGCGCCGGTATCGTCGCCTGGAAGGATCAAGCTTTCCATGAGGACTCCATGGCCAAAATAGCAACGTACAGCAGGAGAAAGCTGAGTGGAAACAAAGGGATATTCAACGTAAAGGGAAAAGATATCTACCTGCCTGAGAATCTCTATTGGTACATTGATATTCCAATGGGCCTTCCTTCAGAACTCTCTGATTCGGTTCAATATGAGATGCTCCTCAAGCAGAAATATGAGATGGGCGTTTTTCGGAAACGCTTTCCGAAGTCTTCAGCTATTCTCGATCCATGGCTGAAGCGATTGCAGGAATACCAGGACAACTATGATTCCGGAAAGCGTTTTGTCAACGGTGTCTGGATGGGAAAATCAGCCTGTGAGCAACAGCAGGCCGCATTGAGGGAGAAGAGGAACCAACGACGCTTGCAAGAAGAACAGAAGAGAAAAGAGGCAGATAAAAATACTGTTGGGACGGATTCCAGGTCTGCCGGAAGAGAAGAAAAAACCCGGATACCGTACGCGGACGGTTCCTTGAAGGAAATAAGCGGAGGGAGTGTCGAGGGGGCCAGGACAGTCGTCAAAAGATTGGAGCAGAGTAAAAAGTCCTTGGATCCCGCAGGGCGGAATCAGGCGGAGCAGGTCATTCAATCCATCAAACGGCTTTTTACCGCGCAGTCCGCTTACAAAAAGGCCTTGCAGCAGCAAGCCGGAGCCAAGGCCAAAGCGGAACAATATGAACGCCAGGCGGAGAATAACATGAGGCCGAATCCATTGACGGGAGAGCCTAACTCCTATATGGCCAATCGTGCCCGTAAGCAGGCAAGAGAGATTGTCCTGAACGCGGAACATGCTCTTATTAGTGGAAAGAGGGAACTTCTCCAGGCGTTGAAGCAAAGCGATACTCTGGCCTGCACCTTGTATAAGACCATTCCTCAGGACGCGGAGAGTCTGGCTCTTGCCGTTGCGGCGATAGCCGAGTCCTATCATGGAGAGATAGATTTCAGAAGCCGGTTTGAGGAAGTCAGGGATAAAGAGGACAGACGGCAGGAAGAAATTGCCCGTGAACAGGAAGAAAGGGAACAACAGTTAGCTCGTGAGAAGAACAAGGAAGAAAAATTTCAGCAAGCAAGAGCGAGAAAAGAACAGCGTCTGAGAAAAGAGCATATCGCCCGTGAACAGGAGGAAGAACGGGAAAGACAGTTAGTCGCCATGTTGAAAAACAGTTCGGCGGACGCGGAAGTCCTGGCCGCTAGAGTGGAAGATCTGTCCAAAGGAGATTATTATGAACTCATGCTGAATTGCATTTTGAGGGATGATGTTGATTTGTTTGACAAGATTGTTCATTCCGGGAAAGGAGACATCAATTATAAATATCCGGAAAGGGATCACCTTTCATTATTGCAATGTGCCGTCATGTTTGAAAAGCCGGACATAGTTGAAATCCTTTTGGAGAATGGATGCCTGGTGGAAAAGAAAGATTTTTTGCCTATCTTAAAGGCTGTCAAAGATGGAAAGTTTAATGAAAAAATGGAAGAAATCAATAGGTTACGCCAAGCATTTGATCCGGAAATAAACAGATTGGTGAATGAACGCGGTAAAGGTAAAATAAATGAAAATTCTTGGAAATCCGTCGTGGATCAATTCATGTCGGATAATCGTGAATACAAACCATCCCGCGCCGTGTGTGAGCATCCTTTTTTAAAATCACGAACAGCCTGGTTTTATCATCGACTTGCCGAAAGTAATTCAGTCTTCTATAAAAAAGCCTTCAAGTGGTTTTCAAGATCGGCGGCGGCAGGAGTTCAAGGCGATTCATTTATATTAGCCTCTCTCTATTACAAAGGAGAAGGAACACAAAAAGATTTAAAACAGGCATTGTTTTGGATGGAAAAAGCCGCAGCCCAAAGTGATGAGCTTGCTATTAAAGCATTACCCAAAATACGAAAAGAAGCAGAAGAGAACATGGATGCGGTAAAAGCGCCTTCCACACTGTCTCATCCAACAGTTCCGGACAGGCCCGAGGCTCCTGCAACACCTCCCGTCAAGTACATGAGCGATACCGACACCAACAGGATGATATATCGCACCTTGGGTTCTCCTGACCCACGAGCCTTGGAGGGAATTGACGAGAAGAACAGGAACGTCATTCAGACGTCCACGGACCCCGTCGAGATCTCAAAGGCCGCCGAGAAAGCTTACGCCGACAAGGGAACCATTGACCCGGCCATGCGTCAGTACCTGACCAACATGGCCCACTACCGTGCTCTTTCGAATAAAACAGGACAGGGAACAGCCTATCACCCCAGTTTGTCCAGAGCCTTTCCTTCGTTACCTACTGTCATGGAAATGGGAGATGAGGTATGGGCGGAAGAGGTTGATAAAATGATAGGCACTTCACAAGAAACCTATGACCCTAATTTGTCTCTGGCATGCAGGCAACGAGCCAGGGACATTATCGAAGCGAGAAGCCGCATTATGGGTGGTTCCATGGATCGCCCGGAAGATATTTATCGGAGACTTGGCATTTCAGAAGATACGGATCCTGTTTCAGAGGACACGAATTGTAGCCCGCTTTCCGGGATGGCTCTCCCGTTGATTTTTCTGGGGCTCCTGATTGTCATTCCTTTAGGAGTTTTTTGCAGGTTGTGCAGAAAATTGTAACAGCATCACGGATATTAGAACTCAATTTTCAAATCAAAGATGAAAAAATATTTTATTTGCGACGATTCCGGGAATCTGCAAGGCCCCTATTCCGAGCATGTGCTTCAAGTTCTCCATGAAGAGGGTTCCATACGGTCTGATACCCGTATTCGTGAAACCCAGTCTTCTGAATGGGGCACATATTCAGACATTGCGGCAAAAGTTTTGGAGGGCAATCCCCGGAAGGAGGCTGATGAATCCTCCTATCTGATTGCGCTGCCGGATGGAGACACTGAAGGCCCTTACACCAAAGAACAAATGAAAGCCCTGTATCGCAACGGTCGTTTGGCCGGATCCCTTCTTTGCTGCAAGACGGGCGCATCCTCATGGGAAGCGCTTGAAACGTTAATCGGGGAAAATGTTCAACAGACTGCTTCTCCTGAAATCACAGGAGGAAGGAGGGAAGGCTCCCGTTCTTCTTGCTCAAGCGAAGATGACAAGAATTCTCATTTAATGCCGGAAATGCCTCCTGTGCCCAAGACATCGCCTCCATTAGAAGAAACCGCTTCATACGGCAATCCTCCGTTGCAGGATGAAAGAAGTACTCCCTCTGGGCAGAGGTATGACATGAGAGCGTTCTGGACAATGACCATGCTGTATCTTTTGTCCCCGTTGCTGATTATAGTGGCATCAGCAACCTATGCAGGTAATGCCCGGGTTAGCCTAACGGTTATAGGTATAGGAATATTATTCTTTTTGTATACTCAGATTGCATTGCTGATCAATACATGGAGGGCGTGGAAATGCATACAGCCCATTGCCCGGTATGGTCGTCGCGTCCCCTCAGCGGGGCAGGCTGTGGGGCTGTTGTTCGTTCCCGTATTTAATTTATACTGGATGTATGTCTGCTTTGTCGGATTAGCCGACAACGCCTCCTGGCTTGCCCGGGCCTCCCGGCAAACCAGCCTCCGGCTGAAAGCATGGCCGATGTTTGCCTTCGTGCTGTTTTCACAACTCACCTTTGGAGGCAGTATCATTACTGGAGCCCTCCCTGAATTTAGACCATTTTCTGATCTTCTTTCCTGGCTTTGGATCCCATGGCCGATCGCGGTGTTCTGGTACACGGAAAGAATTATTCAGGCATTTCCACGTCCTCAAGAAAGGAAAAAGAAATATTCACAACAAGAAGAGGCAAGATGAAATCTTATTTGATCAAACTGCCGGACGGAACTCAAATGGGGCCGTTTCCATGGGAGAAGATAGATAAACTATATGCTTCCCGAAGAATCAGCGGAGATGATCTGGTATGGACGGAAGGAATGCCGGCATGGCTTCCTCTTCGCGAAGTTCAAAAAAAGAAGGACGAACCGCATTCGCAACAGGCGGGTACATCAGACGCTTCCAGACCGGGGAAGGAGGAAGCGTCTTATTTTCTTTCAGCGGGCGGAGAAAGCCGCAAGGGACCCTATACATTCAAGGAAATAAGCAACTGGTACGCGACCGGACAGCTTTCTCCTGAGGCGTTCCTGTGGAAAGAGGGAATGGCCGAGTGGGTAAGAGTGGGGGAATTTGTCAGCGGCTATCAGGAGGAAAGCTCCTTCTGGGTGGGGGTTTTTGGAATGCTATCATCTCTGACCGGCCTTTCTCCCATAGAAAGATTCAGTTTGAAAAGCATATTCAAAGGGGTATTCCGCCGCAGGACGGCGCAGGAAAGGATAGATTTTTTTACGTCAGGCGGGTCGAAATCTACCCCAGCGCTGGAAGAAATATCTACGGATTGGCCTTCGCCATGGCTCTTCACCCGCATTCTCGCGCTTTCCCTGTTGATATGCATCGGGTGGAGACTCATGTTTGAGGCATTTAATAACGCTCCTGTAGTTTCTGGTGCCGCTTATTTAGGTCTGTTGTTTTCCATAAGTTTTACTGTGCCCTTTTCCATTCTTGTCCTGTTTGCGGAATTTAATGTCAGAAGGAACATCTCGTGGTATTCGATTATCGTCCTGGTGCTAGGTGGAGGGATTTTGTCTTTGATTGTTACAATGATTTTGAACGAGCTTTCCGGTAATCCCAGGGCTGCTTACTGGGCCGGTCCCATTGAAGAAGCCGCAAAACTTGTTGTTGCCATTTTCTTTGCCCGAAAATTCTTTCTGAATGGGCAAATTTTAAATGGCATGTTGTGTGGTGCCGCTGTAGGCGCCGGTTTCGCTGGTTTTGAAACAGCGGGTTATATCGTGAATTCTGAATATACCGGCCCAGGTCCGGATCCATTGGATATAGCGGTAATGAGAGGAATTTTTGCTCCCTTTGGTCATGTTTCCTGGTCGGCAATCATGGCCGGGGCATTCTGGCTTGCGATGAAGAAACAACGGCAGAACAACATTCCCTCCATTCTTCAACCCTCTTTTTGGCGAATTGCCGTTATCCCGATAGGGCTTCACATGTTTTGGAACAGTCCTTTGTTGTATAAGTCGGCATTATTGTATTATGCAAAATGGGGGATATGTGCCGTCATTTGCTGGAGTATGGTCTTTTTACTCCTCAATGCAGGATTAATCCAGGTCAGGCAAGCTAGGGAACATAAAATAGACCTTTAGTATCATGTGCCGATATACTGTGTCCTCGTTATGCGCCGGCGCTGTTTTTGCCAACAGGCCGGGAATGCTGTATTCCTGTAGCGAGGATATTCTTCAAGTGTGGCAATTGAGCAACAGTTATTATCCATCTTTCAAGTTCCTTCCCCAAAAGAGGGCAATGGCTGGTCAAGCTCATCATTCACGGCAGGTGCTGTCTCTGATAACCCTTTTCACGCCATGCCGTATGTTCCTGCCAGGGGAACGCATGTCACCAACAAGGAAAACAACAATGAAAAACAGACCATCCATTACTAAAGAGGAGGATCATAAAAACAAGGAAGTGCCGGACATTTGTCTCAGAGAAACTGCCGCACACTATCATGATGAACTTATCAGGTGCATCGAGCAGGAGTGCGGCCCATCAATTCCCCATGTTCATGATAAGCCCGTCCTTTCGAGAAGGAATAAGGCGCTTGTCTGCTTTCTTTTGTTCATCCTCTTAATGACCGGCGCCATTGTCTGGCATTGCTTTGCAAACCGGGCAGATCGGGATATTTACGAGTATCATGTTACTGAAGAGGTTATTATAGGGTCACAGATAGCAATTTCATAGATCCGTAAGAAAAACAGAAATAATGAATACTAGCCCGGCAATGACTGAAGAGGTGGGTCTCCTATCATGAAAGACAACACCATTTAATAACGCTGGCCTTCCAGTACCAAGATTGCTGTGTTAAAAGAAAACAAAGAGTTGACGGATTTTTGTCATCTTTACCCGTGAGTGGGTGGGCGAAAAGAGATGAGGGAGCAGAGGAAGAAAATAATAAAAATACCATACATTCATAATTATATCATATTTTTTTTGATGAAAATTAAAAATGTATGATATAAAATCAAAAAATATATTTCAAAAATAGCAGATGTAATGGAAAAGGGGGTAAATACGAGCCACCATTCTGTAATTGATATTACTAAGCAAGAGTCTCAAATGTAAGATTTTGAGATAAAAAGCGTTGACGCACCTTTTGTATAATAATGCGTTGATAGTCAACAAAATCTTACCCTAACTCAACATCGATCCAGTACAACATAACCTCATAATATCCTTAAGCTACCTGTTTGTTGGACAAAGTCCAACAAAAATCCAAGTCATAATAGATTTATCCTAAAAGTAACATGAAAATCATAGAAGGTGCATTTGTCTCTGCTGAGACATTATTGAAGAACTAAGGGGCATTTAGGAATGTCTGGAGGTGCTTCTTGCCCGGCAGGCTGCCGAATCCGGTTCGGTCGTCTGGGCAGATCAGGCTACTCTTGCCAAACGTTACGATACGAGTAAATCGACCATTGCAAATTACTGGCAGAAGCCATGAGTTCAAATCATGTCAGGATGATCCGTCCCCATGGGGGAATTCAGAAGCATCATGCCGCTGAATTTGACGCTTTCATGGTGTCTATTTCTCTTTCCTCCTACAAACAAACTAAAAATAAGTGAGAAGAGAAGAAGATATCCCAGGACTTATGAATCAGTAGGCAGTGTTATGCATTCCGGTCAGCGTAGAAATCTTCTTCGGGAACGATGTTCCAAAAACACTCCGCCATCTCTTGATCCACCCCAGACAGATTCATGTAACGGTGCATGATCTGGGTAGAGCTGGAGTGTCCCATTTCCAATTGAAGCCGGGGAATGTCTCGATGAGTAAGGACATGGTAGCTGGCGAAGGTGTGGCGCAAGGCGTCGTTAGGCCATCGTTTCCCATTGGCATCCCATCCCGCTCTATAACGAAGCCCTGCCCATCGGACGGGCCACTGGGGCGGACATATGGAGTTATCCTCCTGACGAGGAGCTATGCGCAACCAAGACTCTAATGCCGCACATATACTTACTTGACGTGTCCCTCCCGTTTTTGAGGCCATACTGCGTACTTTGATGACTTTTGACGGAGTGTCCAAAAAGATGTCATTCCAAGTCAGCCTGGTTACTTCCTGCGGGCGAATTCCGGCAAACGTCATGATCGCAAGTGGAGCCAGGCAACAGGTCAAATCCAATCTTGCACCTTCTACGGTTTTCTTTCTCGTTTTGGGCTGAGCCTTCTCTTCCGGCGATGGTGGACGGCACGCCATAAATAAGGCCTGTATTTCTTCCGGAATCAAGGGATGGATTTCATGTTCCTGAATGGAAATAATGTCAAGGGCTTGAGCCGGATTGTCACGGCACCATTTCCTCTTGATACCGAAGTTGAAGATACTGCTGAGGATTTTCCGTGCATCATTCTTCTGCTTATCAGGTTTGAAGGTTTGGGAGATCATCTGCCGGCAATCTTCCGTCGTGAGCTGAGAGAGCAATGTCACAGCGAAATCCGGGCAGCATTTGCCGATGCGTCCGGTTATGTAGCGGATCTGTGCAAGTGTACTTTCCCGACGCTTCTGAACGTCTTGTTTCACTTCCAGCAGCCTTGATACTGCGTCACAAAAAGGGATGGATTTGCTGTCTCTCTTTTCCTGCTCCAGCCCCATCCGGACAAGCCGTCCGATTTCCGAAACTTCCTGCACCAGTTCCAGCACCGGGGCCATTCCTTTCACAAAACCGAAAACATCCACGCCATAAGGCTCCAGAATGTCCTGCGCCTCCCGGAACAACTGAGCCTCTGCCGCAGAAACCTGGAACACGCTGCTTCCTTCCGCATTCCTTCTCGTTCGCAACTGAGCGGCAAAAGCGTTTCCTTCCCGTTGTGTCGTAAAATAACGATTCTGCCTCTTGCCTGTTTCCGACAACTCCGCCGGTATGGAAACACGGTAGACCGCTTTCCTGTTTTGAGCCTTGCGTTGTTCATCAAGAACGCATCGTATGACGGAAGGTTTGGGCATTGCCTCTTTGTAGCACATTTCCACGACAGGGTCATGCCCTTAATCTCGTCACACCCCGAATAATGACGGATATGAGATGTTCCTGTTAATACAAATCATCTATATTGTCTGTAATTCATTCAGTTAAAATATTCGTTGAGTTTCTAGCAATATCTGCCTAGGTGGAGTATTCCGCAAGTTTATTGTGACAGGAAAAGACGTTAGTGAATTTAGGGGCAGATATGGAAAAGGTAGACGTAACCTACGTTTGACGATGGTGCTCTCCACAATGAAATGGATCGAGCAAAACGCTTGATTTTAATAATTCATCAATATAATTTGTGATGGTCAATTGGTGTAGTGTCTGTACCGACATTGTTTGCTACGGACTAGATGATGAGCCGTTGAAATGGAAGGGGAAATAAAAATCAGGAACGAAATGATATGCCTTGGACTTCAGAACACTCTAAATGGCTGGTCGATACAGGCCAACGATTACACACCGCAGACGGCAAGGAGGTTCATATTTGGGAATTTCGCCATGAAAAAGACGAATTTGTTCTCTCCGCATGGTCTAAGCACTTTCGGAATCACTACTGCTTTGATAGTGAAATTGATTATTGGCGCAAAGGGTATAAGTACTCTCGCGGAGAGTATCTTAACACTATAAAATTCCCGAGTCCCCAAGATCCACCAGGGCCAAGTATTCGTGCTGGCGACTTTGGAGAAGTACTTGTTGCCGATTTTCTTGAATACATACTTAAATATTGGGTTCCACGTACACGCTACGGTGACAAAACCATTCGGAATGAATCTACCAAAGGCAGTGATATAATCGGCTTTCATATCGTCAAGGATGGTAACGCTTCTTCAGAGGATAAGCTTGCAATTTTTGAAGCGAAGGCTCAGTTCTCTACAAAGAAGAATAAGGCAAGGCTTCAAGATGCGGTGGATGGATCAACGAAAGATATCGCTCGAAAGGCTGAGTCTTTGAATGCTATCAAGCAAAGGCTATATGTCCGGAATGAGCTTAATAATGCTGAAAAAATTGAACGCTTCCAAAATGAGGTAGATCACCCATACAAGGAAATTTATGGGGCTGTCGCTCTTTTTGATAATCTGTTTTTTGACGAGCGCTTGGAATCTTTGACCGATTCATCCTATCATCCACATTCAGGTGAACTTTTTTTATTGATTATCAAGGGAGATCAGATGATGGCACTTGTTCACGAACTCTACAGGAGGGCTGCAGATGAGGCCTGAACAGAAATCCCAACTCCTGCTTGGCGTAACCAGGTCAAAGGCTAAGATGTTTGAGTACGGTATCCCGGAAAAGCATCACATCAAAATTACACAAGATCCGGCAAGGCTCTTCACCCTCTCGATTGGCGTGCTGGGCGATCTTGCCGCCGCAATCAACCGGGAGGGACTAGATTCCGATCTCCTTCTGGAGATGAGGGCTAATCTGCTCTTCTCTGCGCGTTTTTTTGACTCTTATATCCAGTCAAAGCTAAACGAAATACTTGATCCATACCTCGTACTTATTGGCTCCGCCTCCTATTACTTGTGCGATCTTCCCGGAAGCGCGTCTGTTTTGGCTAATAGCATTGATAGGGGATGCCCGGATCTGGATGCCGGTGGTTTGGAAAACCTACTGCTCTGGCTGTTGAAGGCCGATTTGGAAACCCATTTTGATGGAACCGAAGGACCATTCGGAAAATCCATCGACGAAATTTCAAAGTGGATTTGCCAGTTTTTCAAGAAAGGATATGGCGAAGCCACTCTTCTAGGTTTGGCCACGAAGTTGAGGAACACTGCCTATCAATTCGGAACACCCAGACAGCTTCTATTTGGCGATGTGATAGCGGCCGTTCTGAGAAAAAAGCTCGAAAACTCTGCATGGCAGGCTTTACCGTCATATTCCGGGTTGTCTCAAGACAAATGGCTCCTTGCACTTCAAAAGGATTCGTTCATCAAGGAACTTTGGCCCGCGCAACATCTTATGGGTAAGGCTAATGTTCTCAAAGGCAAGTCTGCTATCGTTCAAATGCCCACCAGCGCAGGTAAAACGAAGGCAACAGAATTGATCCTGCGAAGTGCATTTTTGGCCGACCGTGTTTCACTGGCCATCATCATCGCTCCGTTCAGGGCACTGTGCCATGAGATTAAGAACAGTCTTGTAGAAGCATTCCATAACGAACCCACTATAGTAGACGAATTATCCGATGTCTTACAGACTGACTTCAAAATTACTGAATTCTTAGGACACCAACAGATCCTTGTAGTAACCCCAGAAAAGCTGATCTACGTCCTTCGACACGCTCCAGATCTGGCGGCCCACGTTGGCCTGCTGGTCTTTGATGAAGGCCACCAATTCGACAGCGGCACCCGAGGAATCACATATGAACTACTCTTAACATCGTTGCGTTTCATGATTCCCAAAGAGACCCAGAAGGTGCTGATTTCTGCGGTCATCAGTAACGCCGAGGCTGTAGGAGAATGGCTGAACGGTGAGCCTAACGTCGTCGAAGGCACAACCCTGATTCCGACGTTCAGATCGGTCGGATTCGTGAGCTGGCTTGATTCGTTGGGAAGAATTGAGTACGTTGACAGTCGTGATGCTGAGCAAAAAGAATTTTTCGTTCCGAGGGTAATTGAAAGTTTCAATCTCAAGAAGAAAAAACGAGAAAGGGGAACACGTTTGTTTCCTGAAAGGACGGATGGTCAGTCTATTGCGCTGTATCTCGGCTTGAAATTAGTGCCAAATGGCAGTATTGCTATTTTTTGTGGAAGGAAATCGACAGCGGCCAAAATCTGTGAAAAAGCCGTCAATATCATTGAGCGCGGTTCACCTTTAGCGTTGCCGTCAGATTTTTCAAACACTCAGGAAGTTGAGCGGCTAGCACGTTTACACGTCGAAAATCTCGGTACTGACTCGCCAGCATCCCAGAGCGCGGCACACGGCATTTTTTCCCATCACGGTAATACTCCGCATGGTATTCGGTTGGCGGTAGAGCATGCTATGCGCAATAACCTTGTCCGATTTGTTGTTTGCACATCCACCTTAGCACAAGGCGTGAATCTTCCAATTCGGTATCTTATTGTAACCAGTATTTACCAAGGAGTGGAACGTATCAAGGTCCGCGATTTCCACAATCTAATTGGCAGAGCAGGTCGAGCTGGAATGCATACTGAAGGCAGCATCCTGTTTGCAGATCCGATGATCTATGACGAGCGAAAGGATCATAAGGATAAATGGAGATGGAATCAGGTGAAAAAACTTCTGGAACCCCGCAATTCTGAGCCATGCATTAGCAATCTTCTATCGATCTTCGATCCTCTCAAGAGTGATAACGGAAAATACATCATCCCCATAGAGATTTTGGATTTTGTTAAAGCCTATATCACCGATTCTGATGGAGTTAACAAACTAGCAGTTGAAATAACGACACGGCATGCAGACAAAGGATGCTCTCGAGATAGTATCGAACAGCAATTTGCATGGAGAATTAGACTCATTTGTGCTGTAGAGAGTTTTCTCTTATCCCATTGGGATGAATCGGAGAATGGCCTTTCGAAAGCCGATGTGATTCGCCTTGCCGAAGGAACGTTGGCTTTCTTCCTTGCAGATAAAGAAAAAAAGGATCATCTCTGTGACTTGTTTCAGCTCCTTGCTGAGAACATCTCGGAAAGAATCACCAATCCAGTTCGCCGTAAAATCTATGGTAGGATGCTTTACGGAATTCAGGAGGCTCAAGCCATTGAGGAATGGGTTCAGTCCAACGCTGACAGTCTACTTTCCATCGTTGACGAAACAGAAGTGCTTGATCTTATTTGGCCATTGCTCATCCGACATATCAATCGTGGTATATTCACCAAGTTCGATAAACAAGAGGTTCTTAAAGAAATCGCGCATGGATGGCTCAGAGGAAAGCCTTTTAGTGAATTCCTGAAAGTCATCCATACGAGGAAAGCCAAGATGATGTGGGGTACCCAACGGAGAGAGTTCAAGATCGATCACGTCGTTGAGGTCTGCGAAGGAGTACTTGCTTATGACGGTGCGCTTGTTGTAAGTGCTGTATGTGAACTCGTCCAAGATGATACCGGAGAGCAGGTTAATCGTCTGAAACTTTTCCAAAAGCGCCTGAAATATGGACTGCCCTCAGAAACTACCATTGCTCTTTATGAGCTCGGCTTTTCGGATCGTGTCATCGTTCAAGACCTCGTTGCATCCTTAAATTTGGCCGCAACCCAAAAGAAGGATATAGTCAAAGAGCTGAAACAAAATAGGGAAGAAGCCAATTTAGCGGTAGAAAAATACCCAAGGTATTTTCAGGAACGAATGAAAGAACTCCTGCAGTAGCAATCTAAATTATCGATCAGGGCTATCTTGCGCCCTAATGTTTTAGTAAGTGCGCGGAGTATACAATAATAGTTGTCAGAGAAAATTCAAGGTTGTACATGCGACTGTAAATGTGGCTTTGGAAGAGCGATTTCGGCTACCAATGGCTACCAAACGTGTTCCGAATTTTGCGAATTCGTGCCTGATTTTGATAATGGCTATAAATTGGAGACCTTGCAATCCGGGTAAAGGAAAACCTCTTAATTCTTTCGAATTAAGAGGTTTATCAATTGGTGCTCGGGAGGGGACTCGAACCCCTACGGTTTATCACCACTAGATCCTTAGTCTAGCGCGTCTACCAATTCCGCCACCTGAGCATGGAGGCCTTAAGGCGGGGAGTTTTTAGCGCAGAGAAATGAAAATATCAAGCTTTTTCTTCTTTTTTATCTTTCCGGGCCCGTTTTTGCGGACAGGTTTTTCTTACCGGACCGGGAGGGAGGTTGTCGAGGGCATGATAGCAGGGCGCAGAGTAACGGCTCCGGTATCATATTTTTCCGAGGGTTTGAAGAGCCAGCCGGGGGTGGTGTTGGCCACCTCAAACCTGGTCGGTTTGAAGATGGGCAGCCTCAGATTGGAATTGGGTTCGTAACCGTATTTGCCCGTGTATTTGCCGTATACCCTGTATTCATAGTTGTTGTCGTAGGCGTAGCGCGGATTTCCGGTGTATTCCGGCAGGCGGTCCGGGGTGCGGCAGGCGCTTTCATCCATGATGACGAGTTGGGCCGTTCTCCAAGTCTGGCCTGGCTGGCGCAGGTATCCCCAGAAGCGCGTTGCCGGTACATGGTAGCGGCGGCCGACGAAGTAGTTTCCCCTGGGTTCGCGGGCTATTTCCGCATTGCGGGCGTTGATGCCGGCAATGTCTTTTTCCAGGGTGTTGCACTGGGTCAAGGCGGGAAGGAGGGCGGCCCCCAGCAGGGAAAGCAGGAGTTTGTTCATGATGACGATGGTGTTTTTTTCTTATTTAAGAGCATTTGAATGGCGGCGGAAGCCGCAAAGAAGCCAAAGGTTCCCGTGATATGGGTGACGGAGCCGAATCCGGCGTCACAACCCATTTTCCCCTGGAATTCCGGATTACGTGTGCAGGAGGTTGTTCCGTCGCAGGTAGGATATACGGGCGTTTCTTGGGAGAAAACGCAGGGGATTTTCAGTTTCCGGGCTTTTTCTCCAAGCGGAAGGGCATAATCTTTTTTCAGCCTGTAGCGTAAGCTGGAGAGCAGGGGATCCCCCCTGGTGCGGGAGAGGTCGTCTATTTCTATCCGGGCGGGATTGATGCGCCCTCCCGCGCCGCCGCAGGTTACCAGCGGTTGCTTGCTGCGGTAACAGGAGGCGATGAGGTGGGCCTTGGGTATCAGGGAGTCGATGGCGTCAATGATGACGTCCGGTTCCGCCGACAGCAGTTTTTCCGCGTTGGAGGCCGTGTAGAAATTGCTGATGGGAATGACTTCCGCTTCCGGGTTGATTTCCCGGATGCGTGTGGCCATGGTTTCCGTTTTGGATTGCCCGATTGTGGACGCCAACGCATGTATTTGCCGGTTGGTGTTGGTAATGCAGAGGTCGTCCATATCCATCAGAATGATAGTGCCTACGCCTGACCGAGCCAGGGCTTCCGCCGCCCAGGAACCTACACCCCCAATGCCGACGACGGCTATGCGGGCGCTTCTGAGAAGAGATAGTCCGCTGTTTCCGTACAGGCGGCCTATACCGCCGAATCTGGCTTCATAGTTCATGACCACGTGTCTGTTCCAGAGTATGGGAGATTAAGGAGAATAAGGGCGCCCGGGTTTCTGTCCGTTGCTTCATCCTGAAAATATGGAGACGCGGGAAATCCTTGGATTCCGGACGCCACAGCCAGCTTCCCGTTATTCCGGGAAGGGGGGGCGGGACGCCGGCAGCTTTTTCCTTCCGCAAGTGTGATGGAGGGCGTCCGTTGAAACAGGTTTTTCTTATAATCCGCATCCTGGCCGCGCTTCACGGGGTTTCCGCCATGTCCGGAACATCCGCAGAGCACCGCCACCGGGCACGGGAAGAGGAATGCTGCTGAAGCATGCATATCAGGAGGCCGGTTTTTCCACGATTTTGCTGATGCGGGCGATGCTGAGCGCCCTGCCTGTGGCTTCATCTATTTGCACGACGGCTCCGCAGAGGCGCACGGGCCAGTTCGCTACGGGGAATTTGGCCGGCATGGAGGTGCGGAAACGCTGGAGAATAGGTTCCCGTTCCCGTCCCAGCACCCCGACGGCGGGGCCGCACATGCCGGCGTCCGTCAGGTAGGCCGTGCCGCGCTCCAGAATGGTTTCATCCGCCGTCTGCACATGGGTATGTGTCCCGACGACGGCAGAAACCAGGCCGTCCAGATTGTAGCCGGTGGAGATTTTTTCACTGGTCGTTTCCGCGTGCATGTCCACAAAGATAACCCGCACGCCTTTTTCTTCCCTGAGTCTTTTGGCTTCCGCTTCCGAGATGAGGAAGGGGTTTTCCAGCGGCGGCTGAATGAATGAGCGCCCCTGAACCTGCATGACGGCTATTTTCCCCTTGGGAGTTTCCACGACTACGCTCCCGTGCCCCGGTGTTCCCTGCGGATAGTTGACGGGACGCAGCACCCGCGGTTCGGATTCCATCCACGGGGCCAGCTCCGCCTGGTCCCAGACATGGTCTCCCGTTGTGATGACATCCACTCCGGCGTGCAGCAGTTCCTGTGCCAGACGGGGCGTGATGCCTCTCCCGGCAGCCGCGTTTTCCCCGTTGACGATGATGAAGTCCGCCCCGTGTTCCCGTTTGAGTTCCGGCAACATGTGCTTCACGGCGGTGCGTCCGGGTTCGCCGACCACATCGCCTATAAAGAGTATGGTAATCATGATTGGGACGGAGCTGGCGCAGATGGCGGTTTTTACTGTTCTTCCCTGGTGACGGGCACTACCAGAACGGGCACGGGGGATTTCCGCATCACGGAGCTTGCGACGCTGCCCAGAAAGACGGTGGAGAGGAAGCCGTGGTTATGCTTGCCCACCACGATCATGTCGATGTGGTGTTTTTCAGCATAATTAATGACTGCTTCGCTGATTTCAAATTCATCTTCCACCGCCTGGATGATCGTGGCGTCCGTCAGCCGGGAGAGTTTTTCCGCCGTTTGTTTCAAATGGTTTTTGGCGATGGAAATAACTTCGTTTTCTTCCGTCTGGTCCATCACGGGAACGGGCACTTCATCCGGCAGAACGCCGGAAACTTCATAGCAAATGCTGGGTTCCACAATGTGGAGCAAATGGATGATGCTGTCGTTGGGGCAGGCCAGTTTGCCGATTTGGTGGATGACGGCGTCCGTGGCGTTGGAGAAATCAATAGCTACCAGAATATTCTTCATATCTTTCTGTATAACATTCCGTACTTTTCCATGCCACAAAAAAACGTGTGCTGCCCCGGCTTTCCCGGGTGTTCCGTTTTAGGCCAGCCCCACGGCGCGGCGCACCCTGTCCAGCACTACAGAGGCCGTCTCGCGCGCCTTGCGGGCGCCTTCTTCCAGCGTCCGGCGCACATAGTCCTGATTGGCTTCCAGTTCCGCCCTGCGTTCGCGAGCGGGCCGGAAGTATTCCCAGTAAGCGTCAAAGAGGCGCTTTTTGAAGTCTCCATAGCCGCATCCCCCGTTCTGGAAATCGCGCACCATGTTTTCATAACCCTGCGCGGAGGCAAAGAGTTTGTAAAGTTGCAGGATGACGGAACCTTCCGTCGGCTTGGGATCTTCCACGGGGGTGGAATCCGTAGGGATTCTCATGATGAGTTTGCGGACAGCTTTTTCCTCTCCGAAAATAGGAAGCGTGTTATTATAGCTTTTACTCATTTTCTGCCCGTCCAGCCCCGGAACAATGGCTGTGCTTTCCGCAATAAGCGCATCCGGAAGTTTGCAGGTGCCTTCTCCGAATTGTTCGTTCATTTTGCCCGCCAGGTCGCGTGTGACTTCCAGATGCTGTTTCTGGTCCTTGCCTACGGGCACCAGGTCGGAGTCATACATCAGGATGTCGGCCGCCATCAGCACGGGGTAGGTGAACAGGGCGTTGCTGGGGGAGAATCCCTTGGCAATTTTATCTTTGTAGGAATGGCAGCGTTCCAGCAGGCCCATCGGACAGACGGTGCTGAGTATCCAGGCCAGTTCATTGACTTCCGGCACGGCGGACTGGCGGAAAAAGACGCATTTTTCGGGATCCAGGCCCACGGCCAGAAAGTCCGTAGCGAGGTTGCTGCAGTTTTCCCTCAGCGTGTTCGCGTCGTGAACGGTGCTCATGGCGTGGTAGTCCGCCAGGAAGTAGAAAGATTCTCCGCTTTCCTGCATGCGGACGGCCGGTTCCATGGCTCCGAAGTAGTTGCCGACATGCAGCTTGCCGCTGGGTTGAAGACCTGTGATGATACGCATTGCGCGCGGGATTTTGCCTGTTCGCGCCCGGCAAGTCAAGAAAGGGGAGAGTCAAAGACAGGAGGGGCCGTCGGCTGGATTTTTTTCCGGCATGTGCCTGCCTCACGAGATGCGTTCAGAAGGGATGCCTCTTCTTATTTATGGAATGTCCGGAAAGGGCCGGTCAGCGTGGAAAAGGATGGGGGTAAAATTACTCTTCCAGCGCCTCCAGTACGTTATGCACACCGTCCGCAAAGCTTGGGTAGAGCGGTTCCCAGCCCAGGGCCAGAAGGCGGGAGCAGGAAATCCTCTGGTTGGAGAAGCCCCGGCGCGCTTCCGCCGGGAGCGGTTCAGGCTGCGGAGCGGGTTTCCCCAGCAAATTGGAAAGGTAGGAGTATATTTCTCCCATTTGCATGGGGGTGCGGTCCGTCAGGTTGTAAATGCCGGCAGGCGGTTCCCGCAGGGTGCAGAGCAGGTGCAGGGCGGCTGCGGCATCGTCCCGGTGGATGTAATTGAGCCATCTGTCCATGGCTCCGGGGAGGGCCGTCCCCTTCGTGACGTACTGGGAGACGAGAACACAGCGGCCCGGCCCGTACAGGGCTCCCAGCCGGACGACCGTGCCTCCCGCTGCCAGGACCGTCTGTTCCGCCTGAATAAGAAGCCCGTTTTTTCCGGAGGAGGGATAGACATTGTGTTCCTCCGTAATCCAGCGTCCGTCCGTGATTCCATAGACGGCGGTACTGGAACAGAAGATGACCGGCGTTCCGGGAAAGGCTTCCAGCGTGTTTCGCGTCCCATTGGCGTAAAGGTTGCGGTAGGCTTCCTCTCCGCCTCCCCTCGTGCTGGCGCACATGACGATGATCTGGGGGGAGGGGATGCGGGCGGCCAGCCCCTGCATGGAGGCCCGGTCTGCAACGTCGGCTTCGTAAATGGCTTTTTGCGGGTCAATATCCGCCGTCAGGGCCGTATGTCCCGCTTTCCGCAGGCTTTCCGCCAGGGCTTTTCCCAGATACCCTGTTCCCAGAATGAGAACGATGCGGGGATTCTTACACAGAAGGCCGGTCATGAGTCATTGCGGAGGTGCTTGAGTTCCATTAGCATTTCAGCGCGGGAAATGTCTTCCGGCCATGTGATTTTGGGATTGGGCTCATGATTATGCACCAGGCGCGTAGGGTGGCCGATGAGCTGCAGGGCGGTGACTTCATCCGTTACCTGGATATTCCGTTCCGTGACTTCCACATAAGCGTCCAGCAGAAGAGGGTATTGGAAGACCTGCGGGGTTTCCATGCACCACAGGCCGTCCCGTTCCACCTGTTCCGGAATCGTAAAGCGTTTTTTATCCGCACGCTTCAGGGTATCCGTTACGGGATGTGCGGAAGCGGCCGCCCCATATTCCCTGGCGGTTTGAATGCAACGGGAAATTTGCTCCACCGTAATGAGCGGGCGGGCTCCATCGTGCACGGCCACGAATTCCGGGGTATAAAGCAGGGCTGCCAGTCCGTTCTGCACGGATTCATGTCGTTCCGCCCCTCCGTCCACACGGGTAACGGGTATTTCCGTTTCCAGGTCTGCGCCGTTAATGGCATGAAAACGTTCTTCCGGGCAGACGACTACGATTTCCGTGATTTCCCGGCAGCTGGCAAAGGCGCGGATGCTGCGTTCCAGCACCTTGACTCCGTGCAGGGGGGCCAGCAGCTTGTCAAATCCGGCGCGCCGGGAGGACCCGGCCGCAACGATGATGGCGGCGCAGCATTTCATGACAGTCTGGCTGACACCATGCGGGCCAGCTCCTTGCCGTTGACTCTGCCGGCCGTGCGTTCCTGCATGAGTTTCATGACCTGCCCCATGTCTTTTTTGGTAGAGGCTCCCGTTTCCTTCATCACGGTTTCCAGAATGGCTGCCGTTTCTTCTGCTGTGAGTTCCGCGGGCATGAACTGTTTGAGGACGGCGATTTCAGCTTCTTCCTTTTCCGCCAGTTCCGGGCGTCCGGCGGAGCGGAATTGCTCCGCAGAGTCCTCACGCTGCTTGATTTGCTTGCGGACTACGGCCAGTTCTTCCGCTTCTTCCAGCAGGGTTCCCAGACCTCCCTTGGCGATGGCCGTGTTCGTGAGGGCCGTCTTGAGGGCGCGCAGGGTATTGAGGGTAACGGTGTCTTTTGCTTTCATGGCGGTTTTCATCCCCTCCATGATTTGGTCGGAAATCTTGTTCATATTTCCATTAACTAAGCGCATCTCCAGATGTACTTCAAGCCGTAAATTGAAAAAGACCGCCAGCGCAGGAAATACCGCGGCGGCCCGGATAAGGGGAATAAAAGCGGAACAGCCGGGTTTATTTTTTTCCGCCAATGGGCATGATGTGGATTTTCTTTTCCGTCATGCCCGGAACCACCATCATGGAGTCATACAGGATAAAGTCCGCCGCTCCTTCAACTGGGCCGGTAGCTACCGGGGCGGAACGCCCCGTCTTCAGATCCAGCCTGCGGACAGCTTCCGGTTTTTTATCTTTGGACCAGTCGCTGTAGTATAGGGCGTTGTCACGGTACACCAGCCCATCGTACTGTCCCCGTTCCTTGGAAAGTTCCGTGACCTCCCGGGAAACGGGGTTGATGGAGAGCAGGCGTCCGCTGGGTTTGCCCTTTTCATCCGTTGCGTATTCGCAGAGGTAAATGACCTTTCTTTCCGGATCCCAGGCCAGGCCGTTCGGCTTGTAGATGGGCTGTTTGGTCACCAGTTCTCCATAAGAGCTGGTATTCGTGTCCACATAGAAAATCTGGTTGGTATCCGTGGAGGAAACCATGAGCCTGCCATTGATGAACGCCAGGTCATTGAGGAATTTCATGCGGGACGGGGACAAGTCCACGTATCCTTCAATAGCGCCGGTCTTGGCGTTTATCTTGAAGACCATGTCCACGTCTGTGCAGTAAAGAAAGCCGTCCTGATACAGTAACCCCTTCGGCGCGTCCAGGGTATCTACGTCCGTGATTTTTTTCGGCTCTGTGGAACCGTGCGGAATGACGCCCAGATAGCCGTCCTTGTCTTTTTCCGTAGGCGTGAGCCTGGAGCCGATGCAGGTGAAATAGATATTGCCCTCGGCATCCGCCGCCACGCTTTCCGGATGTCCGTCAATGGCAATGGTGTTTTTTTCCAGGGCGGGCAGCGGTTCGGCGGGTTCCGGCTGTTTTTTTGCCGGCGGTGCGGCCAGCGCGCTGCACGCCAGGCAGAGAAGGAGTGGTGTCGCTTTCATGGGGTGGTGCGGTATAAGAGTCTTGATCCTTATGACATGGGAGCAATGGAAATGCAAGCCCTGTAGAGGATGATAGGCTGCCGGGCAGAGTCGCGCCCCGTTCGGGCGAACGGGGCGCTTTCCGTGTTAGATGGTTCCAGAATCCAGATTGTTGGGCCGGGGCATGTTTTCCATGCGGATAGAGCGGTTGACCGCGTTCAGGTAGGCGCGGGCGGAGGCCTCAATGACGTCTGTGGAGGCTCCCTTGCCCACAATGGGCTTGGGCTGCCCGAAGTCCACATGAACCGTGACTTCTCCCAGAGCGTCCTTCCCTTCGGAAGCGGCGTTGACGCTGTAGCCTTTCAGCGTGCCTTTGCGCTTAGTGATGCGTTCAATAGCCTTGATGACGGCATCCACGGCGCCGTTGCCTGTAGAGCTGTCTTCAAATTTCTTGCCTTCCTTGAGCAGTCCCACCGTAGCCGTGGGACGCGCGTGGCTGCCCGCCACGAATTGCAGGAAGTCCAGTTCCCATAGGCCGGTGGAGGCATGCAGGGAGTCGTCCACAATGGCGGAAAGATCATCATCATAAACGAATTTTTTGGAGTCGCCCACTTTCTTGAAGCGTTCAAAGACGGTGTTGACTTCCTCTTCCGTGAGGACATGGCCCAGCTGTTCCAGCCTGGATTTGACGGCAGCGCGCCCGGAATGCTTGGTGAGCGGGAGTTCCGTGGCGCCCCAGCCGACCGCCTGCGGGTCCATGACTTCATAGGTTTCCCGGCAGTTGAGGATGCCGTGCTGGTGGATGCCTGAAGAGTGGGCGAAAGCGTTTTCCCCCACGATGGCTTTGGACCGCTGCACCTGCATGCCGCTCATGCGGGCCACGATGCGGGAAGTGCGGACGATTTCCTTCGTGTTGATGTTGTCCGTGACGTCTCCGAATTGCCCGGCGCGGGTGCGCAGGGCCATGATGACTTCTTCCAGAGCCACGTTTCCGGCGCGTTCGCCGATGCCGTTAATGGTTCCTTCCACCTGGCGGGCTCCGGCGCGGACGGCTGCCAGGGAGTTGGCTACGGCCAGCCCAAGGTCATTGTGGCAATGCACGGAGATGACGGCTTTGCCGATGTTCGGCACATTTTCTTTCAGGTGGCGGATGATGCGGTAGAATTCGTCCGGAGTAGTGTAGCCCACAGTATCCGGAATGTTGACGGTCGTGGCGCCGGCGTCGATGACTGTTTCCACGACTTTGGTCAGAAAATCCAGGTCTGTGCGGGAAGCGTCCTCCGGGGAAAATTCCACATCCTGCACGAATTGCTTGGCATAGGATACGCCTTCCGCCGCCATGCGCAGAATTTCGGATTCCGCTTTTTTCAATTTGAACTGCATGTGCAGCTTGCTGGTTGCCAGGAAGATGTGGATGCGGGCGCGTTCCCCGGCGGGTTCCAGGGCCCTGGCCGCCGCTTCAATATCCGCCTTCACGCAGCGGGCCAGCCCTGCGATGCGGCATTTTTTGATTTCGCGGGCGATGGTGTGCACGGCTTCAAAGTCGCCATCGGAGATGCAGGGAAAGCCGGCTTCAATCACGTCCATGCCCAGCCGTTCCATTTGCCGCGCCACTTCCAGCTTTTCGCGTAGGTTCATGGATGCTCCGGGGCATTGTTCTCCATCGCGCAGGGTAGTGTCAAAAAAATAGATTTGATCGGACATAGGTTAATGATGTTAAGCGGTGGCATGATAATGTTTTGCTCCGGTAACGCAAGCCCTACGCGCTGCATGCTTTCACAGAGCGTCCGGGCGGCGGAAGAGAACCGCCGGAGCAAAGAATGACGGAACCTCCCTTTGCCTAAAAGGAGGAGCTTTGTAGGATGGAAGGGTGAAGATCAGATTTTACCTGAATGACCGGGCGGAGCGCGTCATGGCTCTGTGGAGCGAAAGCCGCGGAGAATACCTGGCGGCGGACTCCGTGCTTGCCGAGGTGGATGCCTGCATTTGCGGGGAAACGGGATCCTGCGGGGAGGAAATAAAGCGCATTGCCGCGTTTCTGGATAATACCGCCGCCAAAGCTGTTGACCCTGAATGGACGATTGATACCGCGCTGCCCTGTTCCCCTTCCAAGCTGGTGTGCCTGGGAAAGAGCTATGCAGACCATGCGAAGGAGTTTGACGGGGATTCCGTACAGGAGCCGGCTGTTTTCCTGAAATCGCCTTCCGCCATTACTTCCTGCAGCGATGTCGTTTTGTATCCGCCCGGCTGCGACAAGCTGGATTATGAGATTGAATTGGCCGTAGTGATTAAGGAGGTGCTGAAAAACGCTTCCCCGGAGGAGGCCGCGCGGGCTATCAGCGGCTATACGCTGATGTGCGACTATTCGGAAAGGGCCAACCAGCTGGAACATGGCGGACAGTGGACCAAGGGAAAGAGTTATGACAGCTTTGCCCCAATGGGCCCCACGTTCATTTCCGCTGATGAACTTGGGGACGGAGCCGGCATTCCCCTGGAATTGAAGGTGAACGGGGAAGTGCGCCAAAGCGGCAATACGGACGGCTTGATCTGGCCTGTTCCGCGCCTGATTGCCTATGTTTCCCGGTTCATGACCTTATGGCCCGGAGATGTGGTTTCCACCGGAACTCCGGGAGGCGTGGGGATGGGGATGAAGCCTCCGGTATATTTGAAACCCGGGGATGTAGTGGAATGGGGAAGCCCCGCTTTTGGATTCGCTTCCCAGGCTGTGGTGATTGATGATGAGGGGTAGGGGGACAATTCTCCGGCTCTTCTGAATATGGAGGGTAAGGGAAAGTTTTTTCTCTTACCGCTTCTGCGTATTGTTTCTGTATCCGGAGCGTTGGTTTCCCGTGGAACGGGGCCGCCGGAGCGGGCCGGAGGGCAGATGACGCCTGCGTGCGGGGGCTGGGCGGTATTTTCTCTTGATTACTTCGCCGCGGTTTAGTGAAGTGGCCGCGTGAAAAACGTGGTTTTGTACGTGGTCATGGTGACCGGGCTGACAGCCCTCTTCGTCTGGCTGAAAGGCAGGAATGCGGAACGCGCCCCTGTTCCCGCCGCCATGGTGGTGTCTCCGGAAAGCGGCATGGCGCGCCCTATTGTGCTGGTGGATGTCCGAACTCCGGATGAGTACCGCACGGGACATAAGGAGGGAGCCTTGAATATTCCGGCAGATGAGGTGGAACAACGGGCTCCGCAGCTTCTTCCGGATAAAAACGCCGTGATTCTGCTGTATTGCCGTACGGGCAAGAGGGCGGACAAGGCGCTGGAAACGCTCAGGAAGATGGGATATTCCCATGTGGAAAACCTGCACCGGTTCGAAATGTAACTTTCCGTCCGATTGTTCTGTGCGGGGCTTCCGAGGGACGCCGGGCGTGCCGTTTCCTGGTTCGGTCAGGAAACGGCACGGGTACGGATTCATGAGGCTCCTTCCGGAAAGCGAATGAAATTCAAGCCGTTCATTCTTTAATCAATTCCAGTTTCCCATTGGAGGATTTTCCGCCTACGGAGCGGACCCTGGCTCTGAGGGAGCATCCGTTGTTGGCATGGATTCCCTTGGGAAGGGAAAGTTTGTAGAAATTCCCGCGGGAAGGCTTGCCTGCCAATCCGGCGTGCTGGTCGCGGGCGATTACTTTGCCGTTTTCCAGGAGTTCGACGCCGTCTATTTCCAGGGCATGGCTGCCGGAAGTGAAGACGAAGCGCACCCCCCGGAGTTTTTCAAGATCAGCGGAAGAAACGGGCCAGTCCAGATAACTCCATTCCGTGGATACCGTCGCGGAGGTCCAGTTTCCTATAATTGATCCGGCTGCTTTTCTTTTCAGGGAAGAAGGCAGGGGGGGCGCCTCCCGGATAGCCTGGCGGCAGGCGTTGACCAGATCTCCGGGCGCGTGCGCCGCGCTTACGCCAGTGGAACGGACCCATTTTTCCTCCCATGCTCCCATATCCGGATTTTTATCGGAAAGACGGCTCTGAATAAAGTGTTCCCAGCGCGGCAGATAGTAGTCCCTGATAAGGCCGCTCCATATTTTGGCGGCGTAGTCGTCTACGGGAGGCCCCCATCTGGTCACCAGCCTTCTGGCGTTTTGTTCATACTTGTTTTTTCCCTCCGGAGAAGTTCCGTGAGACCGGGCAAATGATAACCAGCGCGACAGCCTCCAGGTGGGGTGTCCTTCCAGAAGGGAATCCGCCCGAAGGGCGTATTTGCGGAAATATTCCATGCATTTTTTCGTATTCTCCATGTCTTGTTCATCCAGGGCTTCCAGAGCGGCCAGGATGGCTTCATTCATGCGTATGCCAAGGTAATGGGCGGTCATCTCAACGGCATCCTGGCGGAACAGGGGGGACTGTTCCATGCCGCGAGTGTTGACGAACAGGGAGAGGCCTTTCAGAAAATCTTCGCTTGTGTTTACGGAACAGCCGCGGGTGCCGGGTTTCATTTGCCAGTTGAAACGGGGATGGTCCTTTAAGTTGGAATAGGCTGTGCGGCGGAACAGATTCCAGGCTTCCTTCATGCTGTCCGGATAATTTCCGTATCGGGCACGGCAATAATTTTCCAGATATTGTTCCACGTCCTCCTGGCGGTCCCTCCATGCGGCGTCCGTAACCAGTTCGTAGATAACGTCATTGTTTTCTATCCCTTCCGGGGCCATGCCCATTCCGGAGAGGCGCCCCCTGGATGAAGAGTTCAAGGCTTCCAGATGGCCGTTGGCGTAAAAATCCATTACCCCAGTCATGGCGCATTTGCCGCCCATGTTGGGAACCACGCTGTAAACCCACGGTTTATTGAAAAAACCCTTGAAGACGTCCCAGTTCATGCCGTTGCGCCAGAAAGTCTTGTTGTAATCCGCCGCCAGGTCCAGAAGGAGCATCTTATCGTCCGGAACCTTGCTGAGCAAAGCCTTCAGAGTATCTGCGTTCCAGATATTGCGCTGGTATCCGAACATCCATCCCTGCATGACCCATACCGCATTCGGGTTGGTGGAGGAAATGGAGCGGTAGATTTGTTCTCCGAGGGAGCTGAGCATATTGTTGCGGGCTTCGGCGCCTCCTTTGTTTTCGGGAAGTTCCATTTCATTGAAAGAGTCCGCAAGAAAATGGGTGTTTTTCCCGAATTCCTTCTGCCATTCCTGCATGTACAGGCGTCCTATTTTAAGGAAAAGGGGCTCTTCCGGAGAAAGAAAATGGGCGTGGTTTTTTTGAGGCCAACCTCCCCACCCCAGCCGGTGAAGCTTCGCTTCCGGATAAAGGCGGAGGATTCCCCGGGGAACGAAACCGGAAAAAGCGGGACAAATGGGGGTCATGCCCAGGGATTTCATCCTGTGCAGGATGCGGTGCTGCAGGGCGATTTGGTCCTTGTGCCAGCTGGCGGGCAGGGGGCCGTCATGATTGACGATGTTCCCCATCCGCTGCCAGGGAAGGTGTGCCGGTCCCGTATAAAATTCTTCTATTTCTTTCTCCGTCAGTCCCAGCTGTTTCCATACCCGGACGGCGATTCCCTCCGTGGCAACCAGGGCCAGAGGCATATCTATGCCGTGCAGAGCCATCCAATCTATTTCTTTTTCCCAGCGTTCCCAGGTCCAGTAAGGCATCGTATAGCCATAGGTGACCACATTGAAGTAATAGTGGTTGCGGAAAGGGGAAACGATGCGGCGCGGCGCGGCATCCGGCAGTTGCGCCGGCCAGCGGATATCTTTATTATCCCAGGAGACCATTCCCAGACGGTTTGTCTTCAGAAAATCATAGAATCCCCGGCAGAGGGCTGTGCCGCTGCTTCCCCGGATATTCAGTATTCCGCCGGAAGCTTTCGTTTCAAAAACATCGTGCCCGTCTTCTTTTTCAATAATTTCCAGTTGCAGTTTTTCCGGGGCTTTAGCCAGGGACGGAACGGTCCGCATGATTACTGAACGCGCTGCTTCCCGCTCCCTGTTTTTCTGTATATCTTCTGCGAAGACAAACAGATTTGTCAGCATGAAAAGGAATAGAATTTTTGAGAAGTAAAAGGTCATATTTATAATATATCACAGACTGGTAAATGGTTCTTTCAGCGAAAAACGGATATTTGCGTAATCCGTCAAAGAAAAAGCCCCTGCATGCCAGCATGCAGGGGCCTCGGTTGAAAAACCGGAAAGCTTTTATTCCGCCTTGGGCTTCCGTGGAGCCCTTTTGCGCGGCGTTTTGGGCTTTGCCGGGGTTTTATCCTTGATGTGCAGGAAGGTGAGCGTCTCCGTTCCGTCCGTTTCCACGGCTTCAATTTTATCGCCGGGTTTCACGTCTCCCCTCAGCAGGGATTCCGCCAGCGGGTCTTCCAGCAGGCGTTCGATGGTGCGGCGCATCGGGCGTGCGCCGTACTGCGGGTCGTAGCCGTTCTTGATGATCAGGCTCAGGGCTTCCGGGCTCAGGGCCAGCGTGATATTCTTGGTCTTGAGACGGGAGATGAGCTTGTCCGCTTCCAGATGCACGATGCGTTCCAGGTCATCCCGTTCCAGCATGCGGAAGACGGAAATGTCATCAAAGCGGTTCAGGAATTCCGGGCGGAATTGCCTGCGCGCTTCTTCCAGAATCTTTCCCTTCATGGCGGCGTAGTCCGCGTTGTCGGCGGCCATGGCCCCGAAGCCCATGGCGCTCTGCCGCTTGGCGGAGGCGGCCCCCACGTTGGAGGTCAGGATGATGATGGTGTTGCGGAAGTTGATCTTGCGTCCCAGGGAGTCCGTCACGCTTCCTTCTTCCAGAATCTGGAGAAGCAGGTTCATGACGTCCGGATGGGCCTTTTCCACTTCATCAAAGAGGATGACGGAGTAGGGCCTGCGCCGGACGGCTTCCGTGAGCTGGCCGCCTTCGTCATGGCCTACGTAGCCGGGAGGAGAACCGATGAGACGGGACGTGGTGTGTTTTTCCATGTACTCGCTCATGTCCACCTGAATCAGGGCGTCCGCGGTGCCGAACATGATTTCCGCCAGATTGCGGGCCAGATAGGTTTTACCCACGCCGGTGGGGCCCAGGAAGAGGAATGAGCCGATCGGGCGGCGAGGGTCCTTGATGTCCGCGCGGCTGCGCCGCAGGGCGCGGGCGATGGCGGAGGCCGCCTCGTCCTGGCCGATGACTTTGCTTTTTAACTCTTCTTCCATCCGCAGAAGTTTGGCGGTTTCCTTTTCCTCCATCCGGGCCAGCGGGATGCCCGTCCATTTGGCGAGCACGCTCATCACGTCTTCATCCGTCACGGGAACGTAATTGGTCTCATAGGAATTGCGCCAGGTTTCCAGCATGTTCTGAAGTTCCGCCCTGGCTTGTTTTTCCTCGTCGCGCAGGCAGGCTGCTTCCTCAAAAAGCTGGGTTTCCACAGCCTTGTCCTTGCGTTCCTTGATTTCCGCAATGCGGGTTTCCATGTCGCTGATGTGGTCCGGGCGGGTCATCTGGGAGACGCGCTTGCGCGCCCCTGCTTCATCCAGGATGTCGATGGCCTTGTCCGGCAGGAACCGGCCCGTCAGATAGCGGTGGGAGAGCCTGGCTGCGGCTTCAACGGCTTCCTTCGTATAATGCACCTTGTGATGTTCCTCATACTTGGGCTGGATGCCGGCAAGAATCTGAATGGTGTCCTCCACGGAGGGTTCCCCTACCTGCACCTGCTGGAAGCGGCGTTCCAGGGCGGCATCCTTCTCAATGTGTTTCCTGTATTCGTTGAGCGTGGTGGCGCCTATGGCCTGGAGCTCACCCCGGGAGAGGGCGGGCTTGATGATGTTGGAGGCGTCCATGGAGCCTTCCGCGGAGCCGGCGCCCACGATGGTGTGCAGTTCGTCAATGAAAAGGATGACGTTGCCTTCCCGGCGTATTTCATCCATCACGGCCTTGAGCCGTTCTTCAAACTGGCCGCGGTATTTGGTGCCGGCCACCATCAGCGCCAGATCCAGGGAGATGACCCTCTTGCTGCGCAGGAGCTCCGGAACATGGCCCTGGGCTATTTCCTGGGCCAGCCCTTCCACGATGGCGGTTTTGCCCACCCCTGCTTCACCGAGCAGGACGGGGTTGTTCTTGTTCCTCCGGCACAGAATCTGGATGACGCGCTCAATTTCCGAGGCGCGGCCGATGACGGGATCCAGCTTGCCGTCCCGGGCCAGCTGGGTCATGTCCCGGCCGAAGGCCTGGAGTGCTGGGGTCTTGGATTTCTGTTGCCTGGAGTAGGAGGGGGAGGAAGGCTCGTCCGTCGGGATGGCGGAGGATTCATTTTCCTCCTCGTCGTCATCGTCGTCCGGGATGATGTTGTCTTCATCCGCATCCATCTGGTATTTGGGGGTCAGCACGTCCAGCAGTTCGCGCCGCGCCTGTTCCAAATCCACGCCGAAGTGGCGCAGAATCTGTCCGGCCACGCCGTCTCCGTCACGGATGAGGCCCAGGAGCAGGTGTTCCGTGCCCACATACGTGTGGTTGAGTTCCTGGGCTTCCCTGTTTGCCATTGCCAGGACTTTGCGCACCCTGGGGGTGTACGGGATGTTGCCCTCCGCCTGGGGTTCCGTGCCCCGGCCTATTTGTTCCTCCACCTGTTTGCGCACGGCGGTAAGCTCCACGCCCAGATTTTCCAGGATGGTGACGGCCACGCCCTTGCCCAGCTTGAGCAGGCCGAGCAGAAGGTGTTCGGTTCCTATGTAATGATGATTGAAGCGGTCCGCTTCCCGGCGCGCATGCGCCAGCACTTGTTGCGCCCTAGGCGTAAAATTATTCATGGATGGTCAAAAAATTGGTATGGTTGCATTAGTTGCCGGAAAGTTCCTTCCGGATCATATCAGCGCGGATCTGGTCCCTGTGTTCCGAAGTGGTTTGGTCCGTGGTGGACAGGCGGGCCAGATGGGCCGGCTGGATGTTCATGATGGTTTTATTGACGTTTTTTAATGCCTGGTGGGAAAAGATGTCCAGAGACGCTCCCATCCGGAGGAAGGAGAGCAGCGCCAGCGCCTCCTGCGTGGAAAGCAGAGTGGCGTTGGTCAGAAGGCCGTAGGCGCGGGAAACGCGGTCCTTCACCTGCAGGGAAGATGACTGGAGCAGCCGCCTGCGCGCGTTCCATTCCTGATGGGCCAGGTCGGAGGTGAAGCGGGTCATGCGTTCCACAATCCGGTCTTCACTGTCCCCCAGCGTGGACTGGTTGGATATCTGGAAAAGGTTGCCGGTGGCTTCCGTCCCTTCCCCGTAAAGGCCGCGGACGGTAATGTTAAGCTGTGCGGCCGCCTGAACGACCTGCTGCATCTGTTCAGAGATGACGAGGCCCGGCAGATGCATCATCACGGAGGCCCTCATGCCCGTGCCCAGGTTGGTGGGACAGGCGGTAATGTAGCCCAGCCGCGTATTGTAGGCGTACGGAAGCCTGGCTTCCAGTTCAGAGTCTATTTTGGAGATAGCCCCCCATGCTTTTTTAAGCTGGATGCCGGGCAGGATATACTGCAGGCGCAGATGGTCCTCCTCATTAAAGAGGATGCTGGCATTCTGGCTGCGGGAGATGAGGACGGCGCAGCCTTCCGAACGCGCCGCCAGTTCCCGGGAAATGAGGTGGCGTTCCACCAGCAACTGTTTCTGTTGCTGGGTAAGACCGGAGAGCTCCGCATAATAGCCTCCCTTCATGACGGGGATTTGGCGCGCTTCTCCGGAAGTGAGCTTCAGCGTTTCTTCCCTCTGCTGGCGTGTGGCCCAGCCGGGAAAGGGGGTGGCGGTCAGGTTGCGCGCCAGGCGGATGCGGGAGGTGAGGACGATGTCGTGCTCATCCCTTGATTCCACCATCCATTTGGCGGGGTTGTTGAGTAAGTCGTCAAAGAGCATGTATGTTAATTGGTCGGCGTGCGCAATTGTTTGATTTGATCGCGGAGTTTGGCGGCGCGTTCATAATCCTCTCTTGCCACTGCCAGGGAAAGCTGTTGTTCCAGATCGCTGATGGTATGGGTTTCCGTTTCGCGTTTTTCGGCCCGTTCCGGCGTTTTTCCGTGATGGTGGGAATCAGGCTGGATCTGGGTAAGAAGCGGGAGGATTTCTTCTTCAAAGACGTTGTAGCATTCACTGCAGCCCAGGCGTCCTACGTTTTTGTAATCCTGAAGGGTGAAGGAGCAGATCGGACAGCTTGTGAGGGGCAGGGATTGCAAGGCCGGAATGGGAGCGGCAGAACCCGCTGCTCCTTCCTTGCCGAATTGGCCCTGAAGGTTCGGGAACAGTTTCTCCGCCAGATCAAAGGCATCCGGATCCAGCAGACCCCGCTCCTGGGCGCATTTGGCGCAAAGGCAGAATTTGGTGGACTTCCCGTTGATGATCTGTGTCAGGAACACCGTTGCCGGTGCAGAGCATATCTCACATTTTTTCACAACCCGCATTATAATGGCGCTCCCTGTGGCGGACTAGTAGTCTGCGTGTCATGGATTGTCATGAAAACGGGCCTTGTTATTGTACTTAAGAAGAATTCTTTCCGCGTTGTTTCAAAAGCCCGCACCGTGATGAATACAAATAGGCTGTGCAAAAAATGACGCCCAGCACCAGAATGATGGTGGCGCCCAGATGCCAGCCCAGAGGGAAGGACAGGTAAAAAGCCAGCAGGGAACCCAGCCCTCCGATGATTCCTCCCCCCCAGAAGAGATGGGCCGGCTTGTTGGTAAGCAGGTACACCGTGGCGGCGGGGCCGACAAGCAGCCCCAGTGTCAGGAACGCTCCCACGGCCTGCAGGGAGGAAACGAGCACCAGAATGATCAGGGTGAAGATGCCGTAGCTGATGAGGCGGGAGGGGATTCCCAGCGTGGTGGCGATGTCCGGGTCAAAGAGACAGATCAGGATGGGGCGGCGGAAGAGCAGCAGGATCAGGACGCTGACGGAGCTGATGGCGAAGGCGATCCACAGGTCGGAGTCGGACAGGCTCATGATGGAGCCAAACAGCCAGTCGTCAATTTTCTGTTGCAGGCCCAGCCTGACCAGCACGATGAAGCCCGCAGCGAAAGCCGTGGTATGCAGGATGGAGAGGGCGGTGTCCTGGTTCAGCCGGGATGTTCGGGAAACGAAGAGGGAACCCAGACCCACCAGCAGGGCGGCCACCACAGCCCCCGTCAGCAGGCTCCAGCGGGTAAGGCCGAAGAGGAGCACCGCCACCGCAATGCCCGGCAGCAGGGCGCAGGAAAGCGTACCGATTTGGAGGGCGGATTTTTTCAGGATTACCAGCCCGCTGACGAAGCCGTTGGCGAAGCCGATCATGACGCAGGCCAGCAGGGACCGCTGCGCGATGGGTTCGCGGAGGAATTGGAGAAAATCGTCCATCATGAAGCTTGGGGTTCCGGTTGAGGTTCCATTCCGTATGTCTCCCGGATGCGTGCGGGGGTAAGCACTTCCTTCGGGGGGCCGAAGGCGGCCAGCTCCCTGTTCATCAGCAGGATGGTGTCGAAGATGTCCGCCGCCGTGTTCAAATCGTGGTGGGAGGCGATGACCAGCCGTCCTTCCGCCGCCAGGGAATCCAGAAGCTTCCCCAGGGATTGGCTGGCAGGAGCGTCCAGGCCCGTGAAGGGTTCGTCCAGCAGGAGGACATGGGCCTCCTGCGCCAGGGCCCGAGCCAGAAAGGCCCGCTGCTGCTGGCCGCCGGAGAGTTCTGAAATCTGGCGGTCCGCCAGGGATTCCATACCAAGAACGTGAAGGGATTTTTCCACAATATCCCGGTCATGCCTCCCGAATTTTTTCCACAGGCCCAGGGACGGATAACGGCCCATTTCCACCAGCGCGTGGACGGTGATGGGGAAAGACCAGTCCACGTCGGAACGCTGGGGCAGGTAGGCTATTTCTCCCGGCGTGTCGTGCAGGGGGCATCCGTTCCACAGGATTTTTCCGGAATCGGGGCGGATCAGCCCGGCCAGAGCCTTGATCAGCGTGGATTTTCCTGCACCGTTGGGACCCATCAGAGCCAGCGTGTGGCCGCAGGTGATGGAAAAGCTGATGCCGTTGAGCGCGAGAAGGCTTCCATAATAAACGCTGAGGCTGTCCACTTCCAGTCGGTGGCGGTCCGGGTGGCTGGCGTGCGCGCCCCAGCAGATGTGGTCCTGGGTGCAGGGAGGGGCTGGGCTGTTCATTTCCATGAGAAGGAGTAGCTGTCGTTCAGGGAGGGGCCGAAGGACCAGCGGGTGGCGGAGACGGTGGTTTTCCCCTCCGGTTCCAGTTCCAGCATGACGGGGGTGTCCGGCGTGTTTTCCGGCCAGCGGGCGGAAACGGTAAGCGTTACGGAACCGTTTTTCAACGGCAGGCCGCATTCCGTTTCTTCATGCAGCCCGGGCGTTTCGGGCTGCCAGAGAAGACGGCCGCCGCAGGAGATGGAAAGGGCTTCCGGACGGTGGGCGCATCTGACCGTGATGACCGTGGGAACATCCGCGGTTTGCGCCGTGGGGGCGGAATGCTCCGCTTCCTGTGATCCGGTGGTGGGTGCCGTCATGTTGTAGAGGAAGAATCCCAGCAGGATGACGACTCCCAGAGTGGGAAAAAACTGCCGCAGGGGTGTGCTGGTCATGGCCTGGGGGACGGGGAAAGGGCTTCCTTGATGATGCCTGTGTTTTGTCTGAACATGGATTCGAACGTGTGGCCCTCAGGTGCCAGCCCGTCGGTATTGATTGGTCTGGCAACGGGGATGTTCAGGGATTTGGCGATTTCCGTAAGGCTCTTGGGGTTGGAGGAATATTCCGGGAATAGGGCTTTTACCCCGGCTGACCTCAGCTTTTTCAGCGTGGAGGCCAGCTGGGAGGAGTTGCCTTCATCTTCACGGCTTATCCCCTGGATGCTGATGCTGCGGAAGCCGAATTCCCTGCAGAAATGGTTCATGGCCGCATGCCCCGTAACCAGGACGCGGTCCGTTTCCGGAATGTCCGCAAGTTCCTTTCTGGCCCAGGAGGAAAGCTGGTCCATCTTTCTGTTCCACCGGGACAGGCCGGCTTTATAGTCCTGTTCATGGGCCGGGTCCAGCCGCGTGAGCGTTGCGGCCAGGGTGCGGGCGGCGCGTTTCATATTGGCCGGGGTGTGCCACCAGTGGGGGTCGTTGGGACCGTGGGCGCAGCAGTCTCCGTCGTGTTCGTGGTCATGGTCTGCGGTGTCTTCCTCCACGGGAACATCCGGGACGGAGGCTCCGAGATCCAGAATTTGCGCGCTGCCTCCCAGGGCGTCCTTTAATTTGGGAAGGTACGGCTCCAGGTTTTTGCCGGAGGCCAGCACCAGGCGCGCCCGTCCTGCGGCGGCAATGTCCTGCGGCGAGGGTTCAAAGCTGTGCAGGTTGCCGTTGGGGCGCAGCAGGTCCGCCACCTGCACGCGGCTGCCGCCGATGGCGCGGGCCATGTCTCCCAGGACGGGGTGCAGAGCCGCGATTTTCAATACTGGGGCATCCTGGGCCTGAAGAGAGCAGAACAGGCCCAGAAGACACAGAAAAGGAATCAAAATGCGCCGGAGCATGTTACGCATGATGAACCTTCCCTTCAAGTGATGCAATGGTCAAATTTGTCTTCTGAAATGGGATGACGCTGACTTTTCAGGGATTCTGCACGGCCCTTTTTTGTTTTTCAGCGTTACGGTGAATTTTTGGTCAAGAAGGGAGAAGGCGGCGCCCCTGGCATCCAGCCCCGCCAGGATTTCCGTGCGGGACGATTGCCCTTCACAGGAAATTCCATCAACATGCCGCTTCCTGCAGGGGGGCGGCTGCGCCGGGCGGTCTCCGGATGAGCCGGGTGATGGAGTGATGACAGTTCCCGAATATTCCATGAGGAGCGGGGAGATCTTCCTGAAGAGGGAAGAGAAGGCGGGGAAGTTTCTTTTTGAAGTCTTTTCCCGTGTTTTTCCCCTGGTGGCGACAGCCTGATGGAGGAGAACGGTTTTTTCTTGAGGTGGAAAGTTTTTTCTGGTTCCATTATCGCGCATCATCATGAATGGTTTTCAACTTCTCCAATGTGGCTTGAGCGTGGCGGCCTTTCTGGCCGGTTCCGCTCTGGCGGCGACTCCTGCCGTATATCCGTCCCCCCAGCAGTCCAAATTCACCTCCCAGACGGTTGCTTTCTCCGGGAAGCCTTCCGTGACAATACGTTCCGCCAAGGCGGGCGGGAGCAAGCTGCTGGACGGGGTTCCGGAAAAATCCGGAGCCTACAAGCTGGTGATTTCTCCGCAGGGAAAGGTGGGCATAGGAGCCCATGACGAACGTGGGGCATTTTACGCCATGCAGACGCTGCGGCAGCTGGGAACGAAGACCGGCGGAGAAGGCGTGATCTTGCCCGTTGGGGAAATTACGGATTGGCCGGACATTGAATTCCGCGGAACGGTGGAAGGTTTTTACGGCACTCCCTGGAGCCATGAAGCCCGTCTGAGCCAGCTGCGCTTTTACGGGCAGAACAAAATGAACACATACATCTACGGGCCGAAGGACGATCCCTACCATTCCTCCCCCCACTGGCGGGATCCCTATCCCGCGGACCAGGCCGCCCAGATCAGGGAACTGGTGAAGGTGGCGAAGGAAAACCATGTGGACTTTGTCTGGGCCATCCACCCCGGCAAAGACATTAAGTGGACGGAAGAAGACATGAACAACGTCATCAAAAAGTTTGAGATGATGTACAAGCTGGGCGTCCGTTCCTTTGCCGTGTTTTTTGACGACATCTTCGGAGAGGGCAAGCGGGGGGACATGCAGGCCCTTCTGCTGAACAAAATCAATGACGAATTTGTCAAGGTGAAGAAAGACGTCACCCCCCTGGTCATGTGCCCCACGGAGTACAACCGCGGCTGGGCCGATCCCAAGCCGGGAACCTATCTGGACATTCTGGGGGACCGTCTGGACCCCTCCATCCACGTCATGTGGACGGGGAACTCCGTTTGCCATGACATTACGCTGGAAGGCCAGCAATGGGTGAACAGAAGAATCAAGCGCCCTTCCTACGTCTGGTGGAACTTCCCCGTCACGGACTACTGCCGTTCCAACCTCTGCATGGGCCGCGTGTATGGCGTTGCCTCGGAACCGGGAGCGAAGGAATCCATGGGCGGTTTCGTCTCCAACCCCATGGATAAGCCGGAGGCCTCCAAGGTCTCCCTCTTCGGCCTTGCGGACTACTCCTGGAACATCAACGGGTTCAAGTCTGATGAGGCCTGGAAGGAAGGAGTCAGGCGCCTGTTCCCGAAAGCGGCGGAAGCCATGCAGGTTTTTGTGAACCACAACTCCGACCAGGGCCCTAACGGTCACGGCTACCGGCGTGAGGAATCCGTGGAAATAGAGCCCGTAGTCAAGCGCGTGCTGGAAGCCGCCCGGGAAGGCAAGATTGAGAAGAAGGATATGGCCCTGCTCAAAAAGGAATTTGCCCGTATGGCCGCCGCTGCGCCCGTCATCCGTGCCAGGGCGAACAATCCGCGGCTGATGAAGGAAATAGGCGCGTGGGTGGATGCCTTTGAGCAGCTGGGGCATGCCGGTCAGCACGCTGTAGCGGCGCTGGAGGAAAACAACGCCAGAGAAGCCGCGACCCGGCTGGTGCAGGCTACGCAGGCTCTGGCGGCCATGGATGGAATTTCCCGCCGCCACAACCAGGAAGGACAGTTGTATCGTTCTGCGGTAAAGACCGGTTCCCGTGTGATGGCCCCCGCCGTCAATGAACTGGCGGATATTGTCTCCAAAAAAGTTTTTCCGGCCATTGCCGGCGCGCCGGCCCTTTCTCCCAAGCCCCTGGTCAAGGGGGGCAGCATGGATAAGGCGGAACTCTTCTGTGACGGGGATCGCGGCTCTTTCTGGCACTCCGGCGCCTACGGCCAGCCGGGCGACTGGTATGGCGTGGACTACGGGATGCCCATCCCCGTGCGGAGCGTGGAAGTGCTGATGGGCCGCAATGACAAGGACGGCGACTATGTAGAAAAAGGGCAGCTGGAAGGCTCCCGCGACCTCGAAACCTGGAAACCGCTGGGGCCGGAAACTTCCGGCATGCAGGTGGTCTGGAAGGCTCCCAAGCCGGTTTTGCTCCGTGCCGTGCGCTACCGCGTCATTGAACCGAAAAAAACAGGCAACGGCCGGTCTGTCTGGACTGCCGTGCGGGAAATAGCCGTCAACACGCCTCCTTCCGCTATGGCTTCCTCCAATGTGGCGGGGCTGGAGGGCGTTTCCGTGCAGAAATCCGACAAAATCGTGCGGATCAACCGCGTGATGGAAACGCATAAGATGAAACCCGGGGAATTTATTTCCCTGCAGCTGGATGGCCCCACGGACGCTACCTGGCTGGAAGTCAACCTGGAACGGGATGACGTCAACTCCTGGGCGGAAGTGGTGCTGGACGTGGAAGGTTCTTCCAAGCCCGTAGTCCAGAAGCTGGACAAACAGGGCAAAAACTTCATTGCCAGGGGCAACCAGCTTCCCAAGGGAATCAAGGGGATGAAGCTGGTTAATAAAAGCGGCAGTGAGCAGGATATTGTTCTGAACATGTTCAAATTTGACGTTCCTCCCGCGGACCCCGGCACCAGTCTGGTTTCCCTGAGCGACAGAAACCTGAAAACGGTTTACCGTGCCGACAAGCCGCTGGACGTAGTCGTTCCCAATCTGGACAATCCCAAGGCCACCAAAGTAATCGTGGTGGGATCTGCCGCCTTCGCCATCCAGGCCCGCCGCGGAGAAGGCGCCTGGACGCCGGTCGGCAAACGGAACGCCGGCCCCGGTGTCTCTGAATTTGCCATCCCTGCCGGAACTTCTGCCGTGCGCCTGACCTATAAGGCTCCCCAGCCGGAGGCGATCATTAATGAAGTCATTTTTTCCTCCCGGAAATAACCGTCTCAGACGCCGCTGGCATCTTACTCCGTCCGGTACGTTCCGGACGGAGTTTTATTTTGAAAGGGACGGGTGCGCTGCGTGCAGGCCGTTTCCCGGAAACGGAAGCGGAAACCTCTTTTCTCCGCTTTGGCCGTCTGCTGTGGAAACAACCTTGACCCTGTTGGATGCGGGGCTAAAATACTGCCATGACACCGGGTTTTCATTGGACTCTACGCCCTTCCGTGAAGGAGGATGATCCGGTCTTGAAAGCGTTTCCTGCGGAACTGCCTCTGCTGGTCAAGCAGCTTCTGCTGCAGCGCGGGTTCACCGGGGGAACGGAAACGGAACTCTTTCTGGAACCCAGGCTTTCCCACCTGAGCGACCCTTTCCTGATGGGGGAAATGAGGGTAGCCGTGGACCGCATTTTCCGGGCCGTGGATGAAGGGGAAACCGTGTGCATTTATGGGGACTATGATGTGGACGGAGTTACCTCCGTGGCGCTTCTTCGGGCCATTTTGATGGCTTATGACCTGGATCCCCAGTATTTTATTCCCGTTCGTTCCCGGGAAGGCTACGGCCTCAGCGAGGCCGGCATCAAGCGTTGCCTTTGCGAATGTGCGGACCCTCCCAGCCTGCTCATTACGGTGGACTGCGGCACTTCCTCCGTAAAAGAGGTGGACATGCTCAACGGCCTGGGGATAGACGTCATCATTCTGGACCACCATGAGGCGGGCCCTTTGGGGCGGCCGGACGCGGTGGCGGTGGTCAATGCCAAAATTGAGGAAAACAGCCCGTATACTTATCTGTGCAGCGCGGGCGTCGTCTTCAAGCTGGCGCATGCCCTCCTGAAGGAGCGGAAGCTGAAAACCTTTGACCTGAAACTTTATCTGGACCTGGTAGCCGTGGCTACTGTGGCGGACATCGTTCCCCTGGTGGCGGAAAACAGGATTCTGGTTCGCCACGGCCTGGGAAGGCTGGCTCACAGCCGCCATACGGGGCTCAAAACCCTGACGGAAATAGCGGGCATCCGCCCTTCCGACTCCGTTAACCACGCGGGCTTCCTGAACGCCGCCCACGTGGGGTTCAGGATAGGCCCGCGCATTAATGCCGCCGGGCGCATGGATTCCCCTATGGATGCGTTGGAACTCCTGCTGACCATGGACGCCAGGAGGGCCGTGCAGCTTGCCCAAATGCTGGATTCCCACAACCGCAAGCGGCAGGAGGAAGAGGAGGCCATCCGGACGGATGCGGTGGAAATGCTTCACAACTCCTTTGACCCGGAGAGGGACAACGTTATTGTGCTGGGTTCCCGCGCGTGGCATCCCGGCGTGGTGGGCATTGTGGCCTCCCAGCTGATGAGGCGGTACCACAAGCCGACTTTCGTCATCGCCTTTGATGAAAGCGGCGTGGGGAAGGGCTCCGGCCGTTCCATTCCCGGCGTGTCCCTGGTGCAGGCCATCCACCACTGCGCGGATACGCTGGTTTCCGGCGGCGGCCATGATATGGCGGCGGGGCTGGTGATTGAAGAATCCCGCATGGACGACTTCCGCCGGGCTTTCAACCGTTATGTGTCCGAAACCACGACGGAGGAACAGCGCTGCCCCGTACTCAACATTGACATGGAAGTGTCCTTCCAGGCTCTGACGCTGGATTTGCTGGACAGCTATGAAAAACTGGAACCCTTCGGCAACTCCAATCCCCAGCCTCTATTCATGAGTTCCGACGTTTTTCCCACGGAACCGCCCAAGCGCGTGGGAACCAATCATCTGAAGCTTTTCATGCGTCAGGGCATCGTGGAGCGCGACGCTATTTTCTTTAACGGAGCGCAACGGGAACTTCCCAATCCCCCTTGGGATATCGCTTTTACGATTGACCGCAACGTGTACCGCGGCCGCGCCTCCCTGTCCATTTCCATTCAGGAAATACGTTCCCACCGGGAAATGTAGAAAACGGCCTATTGCTGTGAATAGCAATAGGCCGTTGAGTTGTGAATAATGTGTCAAACCTTATCCTATGGTAATCTTAATAGATTGTTATTAGGCGTATTATCCAGTTTGGGGTTACATAATTTTCTCATCTGGAACTGATTTCAGGAATGAGTTCCAGTTATTGGAATTCTATGTTTATTCGTACATTATAACCTTGTTTAACAGGCAGTTTTTTTGTGAAGGAAGGCACTCTCTTTCAAAATTTCAATGGATGAGACAACTCTAACAATGTCATATGTATTTGAGGTGTCTTGACAGAGCAGGTTTTAAAGAGCATTGTCTGTCCCGTTCCCCATTCAGGGTGGATTTATAGTAAAAACAAGCAAGATGAATACCCTGTTTCTGCAAGGTCGTCTATTGCTGCTTCTCGGACGGTAAGTCCGTGAAGATATCTTGATATGCGCCGGTGAGCCGTTCCGGCGCGAGGGAAGTAAACGGCTGTCTTGATTTGCACCAAAGGAATGATTCCGTAACAGGAACGTTTTCCGTGCGCAGTTCCCGAAGGAACGACCTCTTAACATTTTTACTGTAAATGAAAGAACAAATACATATTTTTGATACGACGCTGAGAGACGGGGAACAGTGCCCCGGCGCGGCGATGAACGTGGAGCAGAAAATACAGGTGGCCATGCAGCTGGAAACGCTGGGCGTGGATATTATTAAAGCGGGCTTCCCCGTTATTTCAGACGGCGATTTCCGAGCCGTCCGGGCCGTGGGTAGAGGGAAAGGAAGGGGATTGCTCGACAGCCCTGGCCTTCTTGCGTGGTTTGCTGGATGACCCGGAGGACCTTGACCAATTTCCTTCCTTTATAGCTTGGATGCAGGGGGCAAGACAGCGTATTCAGGCGTGCCTGAAAAGGCGCACGGCCCGCACCAGGGTTCATCATCTGGTCATGGCCGGGGAAAAGTATTTCACAAAACCGGGAAGTGAAGGGTTTAACGGCGGCATGGAACATTACCCGGTGATTCTTCTGGATGATATCATGAAGAACGTGAAGGAGGCGGAGCGGTGGAACGTCATGAGCCGGAGCAAGAATATCCTGTATGCCGGAGTGGTCTCCATTTAAGGCAAAGGGAAGGATGCCTTCCCGATGGCGTTGTCCTGGGCGGTGGTGCAGTTGCTCAACACGGATCCGGAGAGAGCCTGACGGCTTTTCCGATGGAGGGAGGCGATACAGATAAAATATGCGGCTTTCTGGCTGAGCGGTTATCATGAGGCGCCTCCGAATGGGACGGAAGATGAAAAGGATGCCGTGGATGAGGCCCTGGCAAGGGAGTTGCCCGCTCTGGCGTGGTTCATTGACCATTACCGGGCGCCGGAGCATTTGCAGGAACCTACGGGACGTCACCGATGCAGAGCATACATGAACAAGACACTAGCCACGGCTGTTCTGGGCATCAGCCCGGAAATGCAGTTACTGGAACTGATTGACCAGGCCGCACGCTGCGGAACTCCGGAAGATGCCAAACAGATCTACAGGAAGGACGCCACTTCCACGGGTATTTATGACCGTGTAAGAGCTAATCTTCCTGCTGACAAAATGAGAGCATTCAATCTTCTGGCCAGGAACGCGGCTAAACTGGGCGGAAAGTTATCCAAACTGGCAGAGATGTGTCCGGATCGCGTGCAGGTACGAAAGGAAGGAGGCGGACGGAGGAACGTGTACACCATTGCCCATTCCGTGACAGGGTAGAACAGAGTGCGGAAATATTCTTAATCAGTTTATTTTGTGGTGATAAAATGGACCGCTACGTGGTGGGATACAGGGCAAGACAGGGTGCGCATTTTTTACTTTGTATCATTCAATACATTGAATTTGTGTGAGTTGAATGATATCGCACAGGGTAAATAGGGTAATTTTGAAGAGCCTCTTACACACTGCAAGCAAGAGACCAAAATATGAAGGAGGTACAGAAGCAGACTACCTTTATTAACCAGTTCCTGGCTCTTGAACAATGCTATTTATTATTTTTTTTTCTTCAGAAATTTCCTTTTTAAATTGTATTGGACCTATTTATTATATACAGTAAAAGTTCTTCTAATTGAATTTTTACAACATATTTTTTTCGATCCAAGCAAAGTAACGTCTAACCCTAATAGGAGATGATCTCTATATTTTTCAAGAAGAATTATTTCTATACTTAATGTATCTTTTTCAATAGTTACGAGATCAGTTATTGGGTATTCATGTTTTAATAATTCATTATATGTTTTTCTTTTATATTCTCTTAATATATATATAATGCTTTTTAAATTTATAATTAATATTCATTGATCAAAAAGGGTACGTTATTATAACTCTAGACCATCTTCCCGGAGGATTGCCATTTCTATTTTTATAACAATCTCCATAAGGTATTCTAATAGTTCCGAAATTTGATCCTGATGCACCTGAAATCCAACAATTTGATTGCAAATGACGCTTCCAACATCTTATTGATGAAGGTATGCCTATCCTATTGGCTCGAAAACTATGATGAGCTCCATGATTTCCAAATCGACATCTTATACTACATATTGTAGAAGAAATGGCTTTAGCTGCAGCGACAGCAGCAAGAATAGGAGCAACAAAAGCTGCTGTTGCAAGTTTGCTACAGTAACTGTTTGATAAACAAATTGCAGCTGCTGCAATTGCAGCATACGCTGTAGCTTCCGCAGCAGTGATTGTTAAAGGAATAACGAGAACGATTGCAATTTTTCCCAAATAATCTATTGATGGAGGATAATTGATTAAAAAGCAGTATAAATTTAACCCCCCCTGTTCAGCGATGGGGTCGCGGTTGATCCATCTGCCGTCTTTGGGGTTGTAAAAGCGGTAATTGTAATAGGCCAGGACGGGTTCTTCGTCGTGCATCTCGCCGGACCACTGGACGGGCTGGCCGAGGCTGCCCGTACCGGTCACGGCCCCATAGGGGGAGTAATCGTAAGCCGCCGCGATCGTTCCCTGTGCGTCGAAGACCTCCGTCACATTCTTGTTGAAGTCCACGCCGTAGCAGTACAGGGAAGCGCCCTGCACGAGGGCCAGGGGGCGGGTGGCCACCGGTTCCAGAGGATCCCACAACAGTATCTTTTATTTATTTAAAATGGGTAGATTAATGAATAAAGGAATATGGAGGCATTTTATTTCAATCCATTTATAAGGCGTAATAATTAATTCTAATTGTTTGCTTTCTTTTGTAGTAAATACATAATATGAAGATACTTGTGTTCCATCTAACCCAAAACTTATCAAACGTTCTTGTTCTGATTTGAGTTGCACGCCATCTAGTGATTTAAATTCAAATTTAGCAATTCCAATTGAATCTTTAAAAGAAAAAGAAATGTTGTAGCCATCTTTTGATTTTTTTACTGATGTTATTTTTACTAAAGTTCCATCTAAATTAAATTCTTCATCTTTTTTAATTTTTATTATTTTTTCTTTTAATGGAACTGTTTTTTGTGATGTTAATACAGTTAAAGTTCCATTTAATGCTTTTTCCAATTCTGTTTTAAAAAATAACTTCACTCGACCTATACTGCCATCTTCAGAAAATAGAAAAGAAAATGAACCAATAGCATTACATGGAACTTGCTCTTGGTGGTTGAAAAGTATGATTTCTTTTCCAAGACTAAACATTTTTCGACTCTTTTCTGAATCTGTAATATCTATTGTAATTTCTGATGTATTTTGATAAAATTTTAGATCGCTATATTTTACTTGGACTTCAGGAATATTTTTTATTTCTTGAATATTTCCTAAAGAATAATTTATACATATAATACTAATTAAGAAATATAGCATATAATTCATGATGTCATTTGTTTAATGTTAATTATTTTCGGAATTATGTAGAATAGTCTTGGCGCAAGATTTTCAGAATATCTTAGATATTGATATTTAGCAAATTTCTCCGATAAAAAATCGGAAAGATCAACGAAACAAGACTAAAGTAAATAATGCCGATTTGTTTTCGTATTTTACATCATAATTATTATGGAAACATCATGCTTGTGGCCAAATTGTGGATGGATTTTTGATAAATATACCAATATATAAAAAATATCACATATGTCGGTATAAAATAGATTATGATGAATAATGATATTGATTTTTTGATGCAGTAAAACCAATTGAAAAACGATGTAATATATGAAATATAAATTAGTAGTATAAATAATATTGTCTTTGGATTTGATAATAAATTTGTATTTATAACTAATCTTTCTGGAAAAATGGATATATAAGATCCCACACTCAGGAATATAAAAACAATATAACTGAATATCGATTTGCTTTTTTTGAATTCTTTTTCTTGAAAAAATATATCAAATTTTATTATTTTTTCAAAAATTTCTAACATTTTTCTCATTTGTAAATTAATGTACTGTTTTATCTCTTCCATACCAAATAGCTCTATAAGACCAATCTGCACAATTGTTTTTTAATATATTATATGGAGGCGGTGATTTTATATCTTGTTGAATTCCTCTAAGCATATTTATATCTTCAATAGGGGAAGAGGGTATGGTTTCTGGATTAGTTAAATTGAGGCCATCTGAAGATTCTATATAACCTCTACCAAGAATAATTGTTCCACGTATTGTATTGACTATATATAATCCAACTAATAAAAGAAGAATTAGTTCATTTCCTGTTTTTGACCACTCCACGGCTAATTTCGCTGTTTCCCTGTCTGCTGGATTCAAACCATAATCAAACGTCTTAACTCCTACTTTACACCATTTCCCGTCTTTGTTCTTCTCCCAAAGATCAACAGCTACACCTATATGCAAGGTAAATGTCATGTCAGATAATTGGTCAGGTAAAATCTGCGAAATGTATCTGTCATTTCCATTTAAGTCATTAAAAATATATGGAGAATTTCTAACAAACCCGTACAAATTCCATCCTCCCTGTTCAGCAATGGGGTCGCGATTGATCCACCTGCCGTCTTTGGGGTTGTAATAGCGGTAATTATAATAAACCTGGGCGAGATCATCGTCGTGCATCTCGGCGGACCACTGGACGGGCTGGACGAGGTCTCCCGTGGAAGCCGCCTGTCCATAGGGCGAGTAGGCGAGTTCCCCGACCGGTTCCTGCGCCGTCTTGCGGTTACCGATATTGTCGTAGCTGTAACCGTAGGAGGGACGGCAATTCTGGTCATCATAGCTTACGTTGCGGGAGGCCAGCATGATTTCTCGCGGAGAAGCAATTTCATCATATACAAATTCTTCTTGATGCAAATCAATCTACGTTATTGTTTAATTTTTTTCGGAATTATGCAGAATAGTCTTGTCGCAAGATTTTCAGAATATTTTAAATATTGATATTTAGCAAATTGCTTCGATAAAAAATCGAAAAAATCAACGAAACAAGACTAAAGTAAATAATACCGATTATTTTTCAAAAGAAAGTGTTGGTAAAATAAGATTCAATAAATTCAGAGATTAGGTATTAGTATCATTTTCTCCTCATCTCAAAGAAACCTAATACAAATTTTATTACTAACACGGCAATTTTATAAATTTATTTTAATAAAATAGCTAAATAAAATTCTTGATTTTTTGTGTTTTTTTTTGCAATTAAATTTCAAAATTTAAAGTGCCGGCCCATTTTATTAGTATATTCAGCTGTGGGTTTGTATATATGCTATAATCATTAAATTTTTCTAGAGCCAATGCAGCCGAATCAGCAACTAAAACAATATCTTTTTTATTCATATATTCATTCCAGGAAAAAATCATGATAGCCGGTAGATAATAATGTAATCCGGATATGGAAAGCCAGAAAGGAAATGTGTAATGATTTTGTAGATAATTCGATTCTATTAACGTCCATTCCTTACCTTCCAACAGAATAAGTTCTTCATATGATTCTTCGCTAGATATTTTATAACCATATACCAAATTAAAGGAAGGAATAGGGTATATAGGAAATGCGGCTTTTACTTCTTTAAAAAAATCATCCATTACACTTTATTTTTATTTTTCTTTGACAATTGATTACGTTTGTCCAAGCTTGTTCAGATGCTTTCCGGTGTCCTGAATCTCCTCCTTGGTAACATTTGGAGTTAATAGTATCTCGAGCAATTGCATTTTTTAGCCAAGTTGCAGCCTTGATTTTCAACAGCCAACAACAATCTGTGTCCTTACATTTACCCAGTAATGCTGTCTCTATTTTGGCTGCATTAACAGCACTTTGTAACATCCCATGAAATAAACGGGTACAATTTCCAGTTCCTGGACCTGGCTGTGATAAATCATAAGCACCTGCAGAAACTATTACAATTGCTCCTATTACATCACCAATTGGAAGAAGCCCATCTACGGCTGCAGCTCCTGCGGCAAAAGGAACAGCTCTTGCCATAGCATTTTGACCATTAATATCAAAACTATCAATAGGGTTATTCCCTACGAACGAATACGAATTCCATCCTCCCTGTTCAGCGATGGGGTCGCGGTTGATCCGCCTGCCGTCTTTGGGGTTGTAAAAGCGGTAATTGTAATAGGCCAGGGCGGGTTCTTCGTCGTGCATCTCGCCGGACCACTGGACGGGCTGGACGAGGCTGCCCGTGGAAGCCACCTGTCCATAGGGGAGTAATCGTAAGCCGCCGCGATCGTTCCCTGTGCGTCGAAGACCTCCGTCACATTCTTGTTGAAGTCCACGCCGTAGTAGTAAAGAGAGGCGTTCTACTTCAGGGGCAGACACCGGGAGGGGCTTACCATTTTTTGAGTTCACTTCTTTCAGTATTGAGATATCCAGGGTTGTTGGTTATGCTTTACTTCAAACATTAGTTTTCTTCTTCAGGCTGTTTCATTATCAAGGCTTTCTTCAACTCCATTCTTTCGTATTTGCTACGCTATCGGTAGTAGGTTTACTCCGTGATGTTGAGTTCCCGGCAGATCCTCTCGTATCGTTTGTCCGTCTGTTTTTTCACTGAGAATTTTTAGGATTTTCTCCATACTGTATTTTTTCATTGTTTTTTGTTAGGTTAATAAACCTAACTTTCTTTGTGAATCTATTTTCGGAGAACTGGTCATCTTACTTTCAACACATTATTAATTAGATAATAAATACGGCGATATGTAGTCGCATTAAATGCACCTTTACTTAATCTCATATCGGATGCTTCTTCCTGTGTGATCCATTGTTTCACTGCAAGAATTTGATCAATATTATAGGACAAAAAAACCTCATAGATTCTGTTTAGCAAATATCCTTTGTCGTCTTGAGTTAATGCATATTCAAACTCTGCGTCATTGTCAAAATTACCTACTATGCAATAAAAGACAAAATCTATGGCTGTTCCAACAGTAATTTCATGGTCTAAAAACCATTCATAACGACATTTTATTAAAGAAGGAAGAAAATAAGAAAATCCCTTGGGTGTCGCAAAAAATAAATAGTCTCCACAATCATACCAAAATTTACAATCGATCTCTGTCCAAGTGAGTCCCAATAAAGATCGAGCATAATCATGCATTTCTTCTTCAGAATCAACATAATTAATAAGTAGATCATGCGGATTATTGCTGGGAAAGGGTGGAGAAGAAATAGGAAATAAATCGTATAATTCTTCAATCTTTTCTTTATAAAAATTTGCTTGCATATTTACAATTAAATTAATTTATTTAGTTTAGTAATACATTCATCATACTTATTTTTGCAATTCTGTGCTCCTTCATTCCAACCTTTACTTTGTTCCTGATGTCCTTTGTCACCTCCTTGATGACATTCGTCATCATAAGCTTTACGAGCCTCGGCAAACCTTTTCATTTTTTCGTATCGATCATTAAAAGCATTACACTCGCTTTGAGTAGGACATTCAGGAATTATCATATCCCTACAGGAACTACCTCTAGCCTCTTTTTTTGCCTCGGATTTTTCGCGATATAATTCTGCACATCTTTTATTCCTTTTACTTCTTTCAGCAGCGATTGCTGTTCCTGCTGCTCTGGCTGCTGCCTTTGCCGCAGCTTCTGCCGCTTGCCGTGCAGCCAATGCGGCCCCCGCCTCTGTTTGCAGTGACGACCAAGCTGTCCCTAATAAATCTATTTCAATATTCAAACTATTCCCTACGAACGCATAAAGATTCCACCCCCCTTCTTCAGCGATGGGGTCACGGTTGATCCACCTGCCGTCTTTGGGGTTGTAAAAGCGGTAATTGTAATAGGCCAGGGCGGGTTCTTCGTCGTGCATCTCGCCGGACCACTGTACGGGTTGGACGAGGTTGCCTGTGCTGCCAACTATCCCATAGGGCGAGTAGTCGTAAGCCGCCGCGATCGTTCCCTGTGCGTCGAACACCTCCGTCACATTCTTGTTGAAGTCCGTTCCATAGCAGTACAGGGAAGCGCCCTGCGCGAGGGCCAGGGGGCGGGTGGCCATCGGTTCCAGAGGATCCCACAACAGTGTCCGGAGCACGTTCCGGCTGTTGAGCATGTCCAGGGCGGCTATCTGCAAATACCCCCGGTACAGGCAGCGTTCATGGCTGGTGACCGTGCCGTTTTGGG
>NZ_LBCB01000010.1:0-21538 GCF_000980515.1 Akkermansia sp. UNK.MGS-1
AGGCCGCGGGAAGGGTGCTTGATCAGGGCTCCGGAAGTCAGCGTTTTTATGTCCATGCGCAATTCATGTTAAAATGCCGCCGCCGGGAATTCCAGCTATTTGAATGTTTGTGAAGTGCGGAAGAAACGGGAATGACGGTTCAGTGGGCGCCTCCGTTTTTCCAGAATGTCCCATGGATGGCATGGACCTGAAAAAGGGCATTCCCCTTCGTCCCTGACGCTTTTTCCTCCTCCGTTGAAAAAGCAGGGGATGACGGCCTTTCCCTGCCCGGAGCCTGTAACGGAGAGGAACTCCGCCCCTGTCTCCTAGAGCCGTGCGCCATGTCACGTGCGTTCCCCTTTTGAATTGACGGGGAAAAGCACTCAAGTAAGCTCTAAAGAGCTTCCGACCCTATGCAGATAATGAACAGACCAGCACCATCAGTCCCCACCGCCGATATTCCGGTAGAGGCCATGCTGGCAGAGGTGCGGAAGCCGCTGGGACCCGTTTGGTGGAGCGTGTTTCTCGCCAGCGCATTGCTGGCGGCGTGGGGCATAGGGTGGAGTTCCTGGCGTATTGCCGCAGAGGGTGTGGGCGTGCTGGGGGTGAATAATAATGTGGTGTGGGGGCTGGACATCGTGCATTTTGTTTTCTGGATAGGCCTGGGGCATGCGGGCACCCTGATTTCCGCCGTCCTGCTGCTGACGCGCCAGTCATGGAGAAGCCCGATTGCGCGCGGAGCGGAACAGATGACCCTGTGCGCGGTTATCTGCGCCGCCGTTTTCCCTGTGGTGCACGTAGGGCGTGTCTGGATGGCGTGGATGGCTTCCCCGTTGCCGGAAGTGAGCGGAATTTGGCCGGACATGGCCTCTCCTTTGATGTGGGATGTCATGGCAGTCAGCACCTATTTTCTTCTTTCCCTGTTGTACTGGTATATCGGCCTGGTGCCGGATTTCGCGTTGCTGAGGGATTGCTGCAAGGGGCGTCTGAGGCGCCGGTACGGGTGGCTGGCACTGGGCTGGCAGGGGACGGGGCGCCAGTGGCGCGCCTATGAAAAGGCCAGCCTTCTTTTTGCGGTTATTCTGACTCCTCTCGTGGTATCCGTTCATTCCGTGGTGAGTTTCGATTTTTCCGTGACTCAGGTGCCGGGGTGGCACCAGAGCATTTTCCCGCCCTATTTCGTAGGGGGGGCCATCCTCAGCGGCATGGCGATGGTTCAGCTGATTCTGCTGGGGGTGAGGCGTCTGATGGCCGGCAGCGGCGTTCGCCGGGCCGTTACTCCGGCCATTCTGGATTTAAGTTCCCGGTTTGTGCTGGCCCTGAGTCTGGTGATGGGAGCCATGTATTTGTGGGAGCATCTGGCAGCCATTCTGAATGGAGGCTCTCCGGAGCCGTTTCCGGGCAGAAATCCTGTGAATGCCGTGTTCCTCATCGTCATGGTTGCCGGGAATGTGGCGCTGCCCCAGTTGTTCTGGTTCCGCTCTCTGCGAACCAACCGCTGGGTGATCGCCGCCGTGGCTCTGGGAGTGCTTGCGGGCATGTGGATGGAACGTTTCTGGATTGTCGTGAATTCCCTGAAGGCATCCCTGCTGGCTGCCAACATCGGAGATTATTTCCCCAGCGTGACGGATTTGGCCATGATGGCCGGGAGCGTGGGGCTGTTTATGGCCCTGTACATGGCGCTGGTGCGTGTGGCTCCATTCTTCTCCCTGTGCGACGTGCGGGAACAGCAATCCCTGAACAAGGAGGGCGGGGCATGAAAAAGCCCGTCATTTCCGGCTGGGTGCTTTCCTTCGGTTCGGAGAAGGCGCTCCTTCAGGCCGTCCGCGTGCTGGTGAAGGAGGAAAATCTGCGCTGGGAGGTTTGCGCACCTTATCCCTGCGCCGCTGTTCGTCTTGCCAACAGGCACGCCGGGAAGGCCGTGGGAGCAGGCGTCCGGCTGTGGGCCGCAGCGGGCGGCGTCTGCGGGTTTCTGGCCGTGGCTCTGTGGCTTTACTGGACGCAGTTCTGTGCGGATCCCCTTGTGACCCAGGGCAGGGTCCAGGGCTGGGACAGCTGGCCCGCATATGTCCCTCCCCTGTTTGAAGGAACTTTGCTGGGGGCCGGATTGCTGACCGCCGCCGGTTTCCTGAAGGGGGCTCTTCTCCCGCAGTGGCACGACTGGGCGTTCGAGTGTGATTTTTTCAGGACGGATGAGCACGGGAACGGTTACTTCATTCTGCTGGAAGGCGGGAGCGAAGGCCATGCCGCCGTTTTGGCTGAAGCCCTGCATCCGGATGCCCGCGAGTACGTTCATGGGAAAGGAGGCCGGGCATGAGAGGAGGCATCACGGCGGTAGCAGCCCTTGTTCTCCTGGGAGCGCTCTGGTTCCTGGCAGGGGACGACGATGGAAGAAATGCCGTTCCCCGTTTGTTTGACAATATGAATGATCGTCCTCTGGCGGATGCCCAGCAGGTGGGGATTTCTTCCGCCGCCCCGGATCGGAAAGCGCGCCTGACGCCTCCCCGCTCCGTGGCGCAGTCCCTGGGCATGAACGGAACGGTCCGAAAACGGGAGGATGACCGGGACTCCTTTGCTGCGGAAGGTTCCTATTTTTCCTCCGGCCGCATGCAGGGCGGAGAGGAGGATTCCATGCCTCTGGAACTGGGCGGCATCTCCCGCAGCCGCGACGTGCTGGCGGAGGGGCGCGCGCTTTATCTGGCGCATTGCGCCGTTTGCCACGGAGAGGACGGAAGCGGACGCGGAAGCATGGCCGTTTATGAAACCTATCCGCAAATAGGCTCTTTCCGGGATGAAAAGTATGCTTCCTATTCTTCCGGAAAAATGTTCAGGAGCATTCGGTTGGGGCAGGGAAACATGCCCGCTTTCGGAAACATTCTCACGGCGCGGGGAATCTGGTGTCTGGTGGCGTTTATCCGTCATTTGCAAGCGCCGCCGGAAGAACCTGCCGTTCAACAGAAGGAACAACATTCATGAACAGCAATACATCTTCAACAGGCGGGGAACGCCAGGACCGTCCGGGATTCGGCTGGGCCGGGCGTTCCGTTGCCCTTTCCCTGTGGATCATTTCCGTTCTATTATGGTGCGTGCTGATGCGCCAGTCCTTTACGGCCATGCCCTGGGACGACATGACGGTAGCCGGAGAAAGGCTGCAGGAATTGAGAAGGCCGTTCGCCGCTGCCGGAATGGCCGTAGGAGTCCTTGGCTCCAGCCTCTGTCTGGGGTGCCTGTTCTGGCTCTGCCTGTCTTCACTGACGGGTTCCGGCTGGGGCATTGCGCTGAGAAGGGTGCTGGCGGCGGGTTGCTGGGGGTTTTTACCCGGTGTTTTGGTATTGGCCGGAACGGTCGGCTGCCTGACTACCGTGATTTTTCCGGAAGCAGCCCGCTATTGGGGAGTGGCGGATGTTGCCTCTCCCGGCGTCCAGCCCTTCGGCGTTCTGGATTTGGCTGACTTCTCATGGTGGAACCCGGCATGGCTGTACGTGCGCGTGGGGAGTATTGCGGTGCTTTCCTGGAGCATGACCCAGGTATGGGAAACGCTGGTTGCGGAAAAAAATGTCTGGCAGCCTTCCTTCCGCCGGGGCTCTGCCGCCTTCTGCATGGTTGTGACGGTGATGATGCTGGGCCTGCTGGGGATGGACATGCTGGGAGGGACGGGAAAGGTCGTTCTTTCCATGTTCCCCGTATACATGATTGCATATGTTCTGCTGGTGTCCCTGGCATTCGCTGTGTTGTCTGCCGTGTTCCTGAGGCGGCTGGACGGAGGGAAGGAGCTGCCTTGGCCCCGCCTGGGCGGCATGCTGACGGCCATGGTTCTGGTGAAAGCCTATATTGTGTATTCTCAGTACATGATTACCTGGTACGCCTCCATTCCGGCTGAAATGTCCTTTTATAACGCAGCCGCTTCCTCCGGCTGGTCCGGAATGTTTGCCGCGGCTCTTGTTCTTCAGCTTCTGCTGCCTTTCCTTATTTTGCTGTTCCCCGCGTTGAGACGCCGGCTGGTCGCTTTGGGCGCTGTATGCGCCGGGGTGCTGTTTGGCTCCCTGCTGGAAGCATGCTGGATGTTTGGCCCCGGCTTTGGGCTGGACCCGTCTGCATGGAAGGCATGGCTTCCGCTTGTCCTGCTCTTGGGAGGGATGGCCCTGATCTGCTGTTTTTCCTTTCTGGGGGCACTGAGCGTCCGCAGGGTATTTCCCGAATCATGATGAACCGTACCGCCGCCGTTTTTTTTCTGTTTTTCCGCCGTCCGGGCGAGTATCTCCCCCTGTTCTGGCTGGCAGGGGCTTTCGTGCTGGGTTTCCTGTGGTCGCTGGCGTACGCTTCCGGTCTGGTGGCGGAGGAGCCTTTGCCGTGGCCGGCCGGCCGCCTCATGTTCGCATTCTACGGCATGCTGGTGTACGGCTGGGCCCTCCCCATCCTGTTTTCCTTTGCGGCGGGAAGCAGGAGCCGGTGGATGAAACCCGCAGAATGGCTCTGGCATACCTGCGTTGCGCTGGGGTTGGCGACTATTGCCGCGGGGAATGGGAGCGGCGTGCTCCTGATGCCTTTTGACTGGTGGGTTTGCCCGGTTTTTGCCTTCCTTGCCGCAGGGGCGGCGTGCGTCGCATGGTTCCGTCCGTTTCCGTGGCCTGTACGGCTGTTGTTCAGTTCCTCCGCCGGGTGTGTGGCTGCGGCCCTTTGGGCGTTGGGATATACGCAGGCATTGTCCATGAATGGCCTGCTGGATGTTTCCGCCCTGGGAGGAAGCCTGTCCTGCGGGCTGATGTTTGCCGCCCTGGGAGCGGCGGCGCTCCGCCTGGATATGGCGCAGGGGAGGGCAGCCGGAATTCTGTCCGTCTGGATGGCCCTGGTGCTGGCAGCGGCTCCGGTGATTGGCGGGCTGGGGGGGCTTCAGGGGTTTCCCGTGTCGTGGATGTTGGTGGAGGCCGGTACCGCCTGGTTTTGGTGCGCCGTTCTTCCCGCCGTCCTGGCGGTGGCGCGTTTTTGGATAAAATCCGGTACGAAGACCGGAATATGGGTGAAGACCGGAGTTTCCCTGCTTGCCTTGCTGGCGGCATGGAACGTGTTTGTTGTGGGTGCGCCTGAGCTGATGCAGTTTTCCCTGTCTGCATGGCATGAACCGGAATTATGGATTCTGCTGGGGGCCGGAGTTTTGATGATGGCAGGGGGGAAGGCCCCCGGACATTTCCCTGTGGCATGGCGGCTGTTGGGCGCAGGCGTCTGCGGCGTGCTTCTGGCGTATGCCGTGGGCGTGCTTGCCGCCCTGGATGTCCAGGCTTTTCCTGAGGCCCGTCGCGCGGAGCTGATGAGCGGCTGGGTGGGCATGGCTGCCTGCATCCACGCCGTTGCCATGGCTTTTTGCCTGGCGGGCAGCCTCTGCCTGTGGCGGCCAGCGGGAGCGGAAGACGGAGGCCGGGAGCCTTCCCCTCCGTTTTTGCGGCGTTTCTTCTTCATTTCAGCCGTAGCGGCGGCTTTGGCGCTGGCGACGGCTGCGGCCGTTGTTCTGCATGCTCCGCCTCCGGATTCCATGGAGGTCAGGAGACCCGTTCATGATGCGGAAGGTTCCGGTATTTATGCCGCGGAGGGGTGTGCCCTGTGCCATACCCAGATTATCCGGCGTTCCCTGTCCGGAAAGGACTGGCAGACGGCGATTGACCGCGGCACGGATCCTGATTTCCCCTACCGGGTCAGTGAACCGGAAGACATGGATGCCGAATTCAACAGGGAAGGAGCGCCGCAGGCGGGGGTGGCGGCCATAGGCCCGGACCTGAGCAATGCGGCGGAATACGCCGCCGGGAGGCTGGAATATGAAGACGCCGTATCCGGCGGCACGCGCCGCGCCGCGCAGGTGCGGGAATGGCTGGCCTTGCATCTTTACAACCCGCGGGAAATGCAGTTCAACAAACCCTGGACCATGTGTCCGGCCATGCCCGGACTATTTGAGGAACGCCCGGTGGAAGGGAACGCCCCCTCCACGGCTGCCCTGCCTGTCCGGATGGAACGGGGCCGGGAGCTGGTGCCTTCCCCGCGCGGGGAGCGCCTGTTGAACTACCTGGAGTCCCTGCGGAGGGTGGAACCCTCCCTGAAGCGCGACCAAATCCATTCCTTCCCGGCCCTGTCCCACATTCACCCGGATTATGCCGCGCATCCTCCCGCCGTGGACATGGAACGCCTGAAGAAGGCCCGCGCCGCCGCCGTGATGGAAAAGGGCAGGGGCGTGTACCTTTCCAAATGCGCCATCTGCCACGGCAACGACGGCATGGGGGACAAGGTGACCTATCCGCCCCTGGCCGGATCCGAATGGCTGAAGGAAAAGCCTGATGCGGAAATCGTCAGGATCATCCTCCAGGGACTGACCGGACCCATCACGGTGAATGGAAAGGAATGGGATTCCACCATGCTGCCGCCCGGCGTCACGGATTCCCGCGACCTGGCGAACCTGCTCACATTCCTGCGCCGCCAGTTCGGCGGGGTGGAGAAGGCGGCCTATACGCCGGAGCAGGTGGACGCCATCCGCCGGGATCTGTGACGGGAGGGCCCCCGATTACAACGTTTCATGCTCCTTGCCCCGGGAACGGAAATGGCTGCAAATGCCATTCTATGAATTTAGATGATACGTCCGCCCTTTCTACGGACAGAAACGTTGTAATCGGAACAAATGCCAGTGCCGCCAATGGCACGGACAATGTTGTGATAGGTTACCTCTTCCACCAGAGACGACCGGGGTACCGTTGTGGGTTCCACGTTCGTGGGCACCAACTCCGCCGGAACCGCCCTGGGGGATCATATTAAAGTAGGGAATTCCTGCGTTTCCGTAGGTTCCTGGTCCAATACGGACCACTGTCACATGGGGATTGCCCTGGGTTATCAGAGTAATACGTCCAATGAATCGGAGAAGCTCCATACGGCCACGGCCTATTCCTTCTGCGCGGGCATGGGTTCCCGGATCGAGGGGGACCTTCTGCATAGGCATCGGCAGGGGGGGTATGTGGAAGACGGCTGCGGGCACAGCATCGTGCTTGGCGGCTATTCCAGGTCGGAAGTACTCAGCGACATTGTGATTTCCGGCGGCCACGCGACGGCCACCCGGTGTGGTTCGTCAGTCCGGGCGTCACCAGCGGGGAGATGATGCTGGCCAGACAAGCCCTTTTAGATTTCCACAACTTCCTCTTTCGTGATGGCATTGTAGGCCAGTGTTATCCCTCCGAAGCCGGAACCGGGGGCCGGAGGATTGCCCGGGTCAATGTCCTTTGCCAGCAAATCCAGCGGGTATAATTCCAGTTTGGTGCCGGGGGTGCAGAAAAATACCACGTCGGGATTGTCCCCGGTCTCGTCCGTTTTAAAACCAAGCTTGTCCCGGTAAAATTGCAGGGACTTTTTCATGTCTATGACTCCAAGGCAGATGCCGGTTACTCTGTTCATGTTCTTCTTCATGGAATTGGCGAATAGCCTGTTTTTCTGTTTAATGTTTTGCGCAGCCTCCGCCAGGAAAATGTGTTTTTCCCGGTTTTGTTAACGTCTGGTTTTATGGTGAAAGAAACGGAGCCGTCCGCAGGTAGTTAAGGAACCCTTTCATGAATCTTCCTTCCTCCCGCATTCCCTGGCTGGACAACATCCGTGTTTTTGCCTGTATTCTCGTTATTGCCAGCCACATCGTGGGGCAGTTTTTTGTGTCGCCTCCTTTCACTCCGGACAATGAAACCTTTGCCTGGTCCTCCTTTTATACGGTGCTGGTGCGGGTCTCCATCCCCCTGTTTTTCATGATTTCCGGCGCCCTCCTGCTGCCCGTTCGGGATACGACGGGGCAATTCCTGAAAAAACGCTTCACCCGCGTCCTGTTCCCCTTCCTGCTGTGGTCTGCGTTTTACACTGTTTTTCCGTGGAGCTATGAAACGCTCACGGGGGACAGTTTTCACTCCGTCTTCCCCCTCTCACGGGTCACGCCGGACCTGGAAACCATGGGAACGAACCTGCTGCTGATTCCACTGAAATTCAGCGTGGGCATTCATCTCTGGTACCTCTACGTGCTGATGGGCCTTTACCTCTTCCTGCCAGTCATATCCCCCTGGGTGGAGAAAGCGGGAAAGGCGGCCTTTGCCTACTTCCTGCTACTGTGGGCGCTCACCCTCTTGTTCCCTTATCTCCAGACCATTTTCCCCAGCTATCTGGGAAAATGCCCCTGGAATGAATACGGGGCCCTGCATTCCTTCTCCGGGTACCTGGGCTACATGGTGCTCGGCTGCTTTCTGAGGAAATACCCTGGGAATGCCTCCTTCGCCCGCACGGCCTGCTGGGCCGTTCCGTGTCTGGCCGCGGCCTTTTGGTTTACCCTCCATTTCTACCGGACGTCCACGGCTCAGGCCTGGTCCTCAAGCGGCGACTACATCGGCTTCGCCAGCATTAATGTGGCCCTCATGTCCGTGACCTTATTCGTTCTCTTCCAGTCATTTACCGCATTCAGAGCCGGGTCCGCGCCGCGGCGGTTCCTGGCTGATTTCTCCAGCATGAGTTTCGGCATCTACCTGGTCCACTTTGTGCTGGTGGGAGCCGTTTACCGCCTCTTTGGCATGCTCCATCTGTTGTTCCTTCCGGCTTCTCTTTCCATTCCGCTGCTGACTGCGGCGACGTGCCTGGCAGCCTGGGGAATCATCAAGCTGCTCTCCTTCCTCCCCGGCAGCAGGTACCTGATCGGATAAATTCCGGCATGGAGACAAAAAACTGCCCTCCGCACCGTGTGGCGGGAGGGCAGTCCGGATGGAAAAAGCGGGAAAAACAGGGATCAGCTCAGGGTTTCCACCAGTTTGTCGCCGTAAGCGGAGCAGGTAATTTCCGTGGAACCGGGAATCATTTCCGCAAGGTCGAACGTAACCGTTTTTTCGGAAATCACCCGGTCAATGGCCTGAATCAGCAGATCGGCGGCTTCCGTCCAGCCCATGTAGCGCAACATCATCTCCGCAGACAGGATGACGGAGCTGGGGTTGGCCTTGTTCAGTCCGGCCAGTTTCGGCCCGGTGCCGTGCGTAGCTTCAAAAATGGAATGCCCCGTCAGGTAGTTGATGTTGCCTCCGGGGGCGATTCCGATGCCGCCGACCTGCGCCGCCAGGGCGTCGGAGATGTAATCCCCGTTCAGATTCAGCGTGGCTACCACGTCGAAGTTTTCCGGATGGAGCAGAATTTCCTGAAGGAAGGCGTCTGCAATGCAATCCTTGATAACGATACCGTTGGGAAGTTTCAGCCAAGGGCCGTCCCCTATGGGGAGGGCGCCGTATTCCCGCCGTGCGACATCGTATCCCCAGTCACGGAAGCCGCCTTCCGTGAATTTCATGATGTTGCCCTTATGCACCAGCGTGACGCTTTTCCTTCCGTTTTTCACGGCATAGTCAATGGCGGCGCGCACCAGGCGCTCCGTGCCTTCACGGGAAACGGGCTTGATGCCGAAGCCGGAGCTTTCCGGGAAACGCACCTTTTTCATGCGGTCCGGGAAAATGCGGCTCATGGTATCAAAAAACAGCTTGGCATCCTCCGTGCCTTCCTTGAATTCGATTCCGGCGTAGATGTCTTCCGTGTTTTCGCGGAAAACGACCATGTTCACTTTTTCCGGAGCTTTGACGGGAGTTTCAATGCCGTTGAAATAGCGCACGGGACGCAGGCAGACAAACAGATCCAGATCCTGCCGCAGCGTGACGTTCAGGCTGCGGATGCCTCCGCCCACCGGAGTGGTGAGGGGGCCTTTGATGCCGATGAGGTACGTGCGGAAAGCTTCCACCGTTTCATTCGGAAGCCAGGTGCCCAGATTATCAAAAGATTTCTGCCCGGCAAAAACTTCATACCATGCGATGGAACGCCTGCCCTGATAAGCCTTGGCTACGGCTGCGTCAATGACACGGGAGGCCGCCGCCCATATCTCAGGACCGGTTCCATCACCGATGATGAAAGGAATGACGGGCCTGTCCGGAACGCAAAGCCTGCCGTTCTGCATGGTGACGGCTGCACCGTCCGCGGGAGGGGTGAATGTTAAATTGGCCATGACGTGCGTTCCTTTATAGGACGCAGCCCGGTTTGGCAAGATAAAAGAGCGGAATGAGGAACTGTGCTTCTGGAGCTTTGCCGGCTCCTGAAGCAACCGGCCTTGAAAATGTTTTCCTCTTGTACCTCAGAACCAGCGGTCCTTCCCGGAAGGTTCTTCCGGCTGCCCGGCTTCTTCCCGGAGGCGTTTGAGGAAATTTTCTTCAGCCTGGTGTTTCAAGCCGCTCTCCATGATATGCTTCCGGGCGTTTTCGTTCAGCTGGTTGACGGCAATGGCGGCATCTTCGGAAGTCAGCCTGTTCCAGATGCCGGCGTCATCCTTCACGATTCGCAGGGACCCCTCCACCATCTCACAGGAAATCAGCTTGCCATGAAGGCCCTCTGCCGTAATGGGGCCTTTGTTTCCTGCGGGAATGATAATCCGAAGAGGTTCGGGCCCTTCCAGATTGATGCCCCCGTGGGCGCGGTAGGCCGCTTTCAGAATCAGCGTTTTCCTGCTCCACCACCAGGTGGTGGAGTAACGGTATTCATATTCAAAAGTCCGTTCCACTGTTACCAGGTTGGCCACTTTTTCATCCTTCTGCACAATCAGGGCCACGCCGCCGTGGTTGGAGGAAAAACCCTTATTGATCAGGGTGAGGCCCGCTTCCCTGCCGGCTTCAATCAGTTTTTCCGCTACAGCCATCGGCTTTTCCGCCGGGGCGGTGATGCAGGTGCGCACGCCCCAGAACAATACGGCCAGCACACCTATCAGAACGGCTCCCCTGGCCAGCGCGACAACGGCGGGGGAATGGAAAAAGGTGGGGGAGGATCCGCTCATGAGATGTTGTGCGTGGCGGAAATTCAGGGTTCCGGGTCTTCATGGGAGCCATGTTCCCTGATAGGGGGCATGAACAGGGCCAGGAAGGTGAAGGCGATGACGGTCAGGTCATCTATCTGTCCTACTCCCGGAATGAAATCCGGAATCAGGTCAATGGGGGAAAAGGCATAAAGAGCCGTCAGAGTCAGAAGGACAAGCTTGCGTCTGGTGAACAGGCGCGGTTCTCCTTCCCGGCTGCGGAAGTAATTGATGGCCCTGACCAGAAGCTGCTGCCTGGAGCCGTTGGGCGGAATGGGAATCTTGTTTTTCATGGAGCTGCAGGGGTGAATTTACCGTCAATGGAAAGGAAACTCTTTTTTATATGGACCGGAAGCAGACCCGGAGGCGGGATAACGGGCCCCTTCGTCCTGCCTTGTTCCGGCAACGGCACGGGAAGGGATTTTTTTGAAGCCGTTTTCTGTAGGCGTCTTTTCATCAGGAAAGCTCTTTCCTTATTGTCTCATGCACTCCCGGCCGCGTCCAGAGCAATTCCCGGCTTCTTCCGGGAATGAGCTTCCTTGCGTTTGAGAGAGCATAACGTTTACGGCGGTTGCGCCGTGCATGTATTTCTTTTTCCTGGCATTATCATCGGCAAGGGAAGAGGGCAAGTGCCGGAAAGCGCGGAAGGAACCGGAATATTTGTTCTGTCCCTGCCGTTTTCCGAGCCTGTTTTCCCCCAGCCGCAAAAACGTTCCGCAGGGTAAAGGAGGGCTTCTTCCCCATTGGCCTGCGTTCCCTTCCCGGCAGGGGGCCTCTTGGGCTTGCGGCATTGACACGGCGGGAGGCACGGGGTACTCTCCTGCGGCATATAATGATCAGTTTTACCAATATCAGCGGGGCCGAGGAAATTGGGGCCAATTGCTATTTGCTTGAGATGGACGGCACCAGGATTGTGCTTGACAGCGGGATGCACCCCAAGAAGGAGGGGAAGGCGGCCATGCCGGATTTTGATTCCCTGGAACCCAATTCCGTGGAAGCCGTTTTTTTAAGCCATTCCCACCTGGACCATCTGGGAACGCTGCCTGTGCTTCAGGAGAAACAGCCAGCGGCGGAGGTGTTCATGACGCCCGCCGCGGCAGCCCTGTCTGAAGTGATGCTGCATAATTCCGTGAATGTGATGAGCGCCAAGAGGCTGGACCTGGGCATTGTGGAGTATCCTTTTTTCACCCATAATGATCTGGACAGATTGAGCGACGCCTGGCATGCCAAGTCCTGCAATGAAGTGTTCCGCGTGGGCTTCCGTCAGAACGTGCTGGCCACGTTTTATGATGCCGGGCACATCCTGGGGTCTGCCGGCGTGATGCTGGAGGGCGAGAGCGGCCATACCGTATTTTACACGGGGGACGTGCAGTTTGAAGACCAGAGCATGATTCCCGGGGCTGATTTTCCGGAATCCGGCGTAGATACGCTGGTTATGGAGTGCACGCGCGGCGGTTTCCAGCGCAGCGCCCACTATTCCCGGCCGGAAGAGATGGTGAGGTTCGGGAAAGCGATTGCGGAGACGCTGGAACGCGGCGGCGCCGTACTGATTCCGGTATTCGCCATCGGCAAGAGCCAGGAGATGCTGTTCAACATTCACCGTTTCAAGCAGCAGGGGGTGATTCCCTCCAATACTCCCGTGTACTTCGGCGGGCTGAGCGCGAAAGTTTCCCTGTTGTACGACCGTTTTGCCGGGTTGACGCGCAGGCATGACCATGAATTCAAGCTGAAGGAGGAGATTCAGACCGTGCCCCTTCCGCGCAAGGGAAAAGCTCCGCTGGTGTGTTCCCCGGGGAATATTTATGTGGTGTCCAGCGGCATGATGACGGAAAATACGCTTTCCAACGTCATGGCGGAGCAGGTTCTTCCCCAAGAGAAGAATGCTATTTTGTTCGTAGGATATGCGGATCCCGATTCTCCGGCGGGACTGCTGAAGGCAACTCCTGAAGGGGAACTGGTGAAAATGAGGCCCAACGGGCAGCCGGTGCGCCGCAAGTGCACCGTGGACTGTTTTGATTTTTCCGGGCATGCCACCCGGGACTCCCTGGTTAATTATGCCGTGAAGCTGAACCCCAGGCAGGTGGTTCTGGTGCACGGGGACCCGGATGCCATGGAGTGGATGCACCACACGCTATCCGCCAAAATGCCTGATTCCACCATCGTCGTTCCTGAGCCGGGACGCCGCTACACTTTCGAGCCATGAGTTTTACCGGAGAAAGAAAGGGGAGGCTGATCGTCTTTGAAGGCATTGACGGCACGGGCAAGTCCACCCACATCGGCCACTTGCGGAAGTATTTGGAGGGGAAGGGGCTGGAAGTGGTGCAGAGTTTTGAGCCCACACGCGGACGGTGGGGCCGGATGCTCCGGGACTCCGCCGTGACCGGACGCCTTTCCGTAGAGGAGGAAGTAGCCCTGTTCCTGAAAGACAGGAGGGAACATGTGAAGATGCTGATTGCTCCCGCATTGGCGCGGGGGGCATGGGTTCTGCTGGATCGCTACTATCTTTCCATGATGGCTTACCAGGGCGCGCGCGGCATAGATCCGGAGGTTATCCGTGCCGCCAATGAAGAATTTGCCCCGGTGCCGGATGCCGTGGTCTGGCTGGACATTCCCGTTTCCGTGGCGCTGGAACGCATTGGGAACCGCGGGGAACGCGACGCTTTTGAGACGGAAGCGGGCCTGGCGGCCTGCCGCAGCGTGTTTGCATCCGTCCATGCTCCCTGGATGCTCCGCATAGACGCGGACGCCGGGAAGGAAGAGGTGGCGGCAAGAGTGCGGAAGGCTCTTTCCATGCGTTTCCCCGATGTCATTGGGGCATAGGCATCTCCTTTCGGCCATAGGCCGGGGATTTTTCCTTAGCGTTTCATTCCTGGCATTTGGATGCTATTCCGCAGGCGCATAAGCCGTTGGATCCGGAATTCCGGCTTCCCTGAAGGCTTCCCGGCGTTCCATGCAGGTGGAACAGACGCCGCAGTGGACGGCTCCGCCCTTGTAGCAGGAATAGGTGCGGGAAAAGTCCACGCCCAAATCCTGGCCCATGGCGGCGATGCCGCCCTTGGACATGTGGATGAAAGGGCGCAGGATGCCCAGGCCGGCATAGGTTCCCAGGCGAATGGCTTCCGTCATGGCGGCCATGAATTCCTCCCGGCAGTCCGGATAGATGCTATGGTCCCCGGAATGGGCCGCAATGACGAGCTGCTGCGCCCCGCAGCTTTCCGCAACCCCGGCGGCGATTGACAGGAAGATGCCGTTGCGGAAGGGGACGACGGTCTGCTTCATCAGTTCTTCATCATAGGAACCGTCCGGAATATCGTCCGCGCCGGAGAGGAGGGCTGATTTCAAATGGGAGGAGATGGAGGAAATGTCAATCACGCGGTGTTCTATGCCCAGACTGGCGGCCTGCCAGGCAGCGCATTTCAGCTCTCGTTCCGCGTGGTTGGAGGCATAGTCAAAGCTGAGGGCCACCCGGACGCGGTGGTTCCGGTGGGCCCAGTGCAGGGCTACGCTGGAGTCCAATCCCCCGCTGAGCAGTACGGCTGTTTCCATTTTGTCCATGGTCTGGATTACAGGGGGCGGTTTTCCGGATTGTGTTCGGCTGTTGCGGTCAGCTGGATGCCGCCGCGGGGGGAGAAGCGGCCTTCCACCTTCAGCCACCGCGGGGAAATGGCGGCCACCAGATCATCCGTGATGCGGTTGACGATTTGTTCATTAAAAGCCGGATAGTTGCGGTAGGAGGCCAGGTAGTATTTGAGAGATTTGGTTTCCACGCACTTTTCCGCCGGAACGTAGGTGATCGTCAGGTGACAGGAATCCGGTTGACCGGTAACGGGGCAGAGGGAGGAAAATTCATGGGTGTCCAGCGTGATGGTGTAGGGACGCGTGCCGCGGTTGGGGAAGGATTCCAGCCTGGCGTCGTCGGGATTGGTAAAGAAGGAGCTTTGAGAGCCTAATAGAGTCAGATGGTCGTCGGACATGGTTGTTGTATATGGTAATGGATGTTCAGGTCCCCTGGACGGGGGCTCCGCCGGGGAATTCTTTCACGTACAGGTCCTGTTGAGGGAATGGGATGGAAATGCCGTGTTCATTGAACGCATTATAGATGTGTTCCCGCACGGAGGAAAGGCTGGAGGACTTTGTCATGACGGGAACCCAGACCCATACGCCCAGATTGACGGCACTGTCTCCGAAACTGTCCAGCACCACGCTGGTTTTCTTGACTTTGGAAAGGAATGGCAGGGTTGCCAGCGTTTCCAGAATGATTTTGCGCGCCCTTTCCACGTCCGTCCCGTAGGAAATGCCCACTTCCACCTTCACGCATTCGAATTTGTGGTTGCGGGTCATGTTGCGGAAGTTCTTGTTGAAAAGCTGGGAGTTCTGGAAGGCGATGATAGAGCCGTCCAGCGTCTCGATCATGGTGGAGCGGTAGCCCAGGGAGGAGACGCGGCCCCGGTAGCCGTCGCATTCAATCATGTCGCCCTGGCGCAGGCGACCCAGCATTAGGGAGAGGCCGCTGATGATGTTTTCAATGGTATCTTTCAGGGCGAAGCCGATGCCCATGCTCAAGCCTCCCATGACCATCAGCAGCCCGTTGTAGTTGGCGTTCATGATGATAAGCGCCGTAAAAACGAAGAGCCCCCAGAGAAAAAGGGTGGAGAGTGTCACGAAGGTGGGGATGGTGCCTACTTCATAATCTTCTCCATAGATTTCATGCAGCGTATTTTTCCCCAAGAATATCAAGTAGTTGAGAACAATGGCCATCAGGATGACCGTGATGACGCTGCTCCAGCTGAAAGTGAGCAGATCCTTGATTTCCGTGGTTGCGAAAATTTTATTAATGATGAGGTCCCCCATGTCGAAGGTGGCGGCGGGCCAGATGATGCTGAACAGGATGAGGAAAATGGTCAGGCAGGGAAGCAGCAGCTTGGAGATGAAGGGGCGGAACCACAGGATGGCCCTCTTGTTCCGTTCCTTCCGGCGGTTTTCATAATGGTGGAGCAGATCCCACAGCCCCACCAGCAGCAGGATGCTGGTCATCAGCATGATCCAGGTCATCAGCACCAGGAAGGCCATGAAGCTGAATCCAGTCCAGCACAGGACGCTGCCCAGGATGGTGAATACCAGAGATACGGTGGAGAAAAAACGGTCCAGCCGGGGCAGCTTGTGCCTCTGCCGCACCCAGGTCAGCAGGGAGAAGAGGGAAACCAGCGTGAACAGGATGGGCATGGAAATGTCCACGATGATGTTGGGGGCCATGAACATGCGCAGAAGCATGAAGAATCCGCCCAGAAGTAGATAGGGCATGTAGATGCGGATGCCGGAGTTAATGGTGCCATACGGAAGGCGCGTGACCAGGGAGAACAGGATGGCGCTGACCAGAAGAAGGAATTCCGCGCCCAGGGAGGCCGCGCTCTCCAGCAGGTAGTTCGGCGTGCGCAGTGAGGCAATGACGAGGATCAGAGCCACGATAAGAATGGTGGTGACGTTGGCGAAAGCATGGCGTTTGTTGTAATGCCCCGTCTTTTTCAATGTATTTCGGAATCCCAGGAAGATGATGAGGCGGGAGAGGCAGTAGGAGCACAGGATGATTCCCAGCAGGATAAGTCCGTAATGCTTGAGCGTTTCCGGGTCTGATGGAAGCTGGAGCTTGCTGTCCGCGGATGTTTCCCATACGCTCATGCATATTTCATACGTTTTGAGCGGCTTGAGAAAGATATACCTGGCCGCATGGGAGGGGGTGTAGAATATCCTGTTGAACAGGGAGGTGAACATTTGGGCGCTTTCATAGTTCAGCGCGTCTATCTTCCTGTCCAGATTATTGAAAAGTTCCTTAAGGTAAATAAACTGCTCCTTTTCTCCCTGAAGGGATTTTTCCAGCTCCTGGCAGGCATACAGAGCTTCGTCCCTCTGCACCAGGGATGGTTCCGACAGGTTGGCCGTGTTGACTTCCTCCAGGGATTCCGCCAGTTTTTCTATGCGTTCTATTTCCTTGCTCAGCCGTTCCTCCTGTTCCTGGAAGTCCGGTTTTTGGGCGTAATACATTTCCACCAGCCTGGTGGCGGCCTTGCAGTAAAAAGCCAGCGTAAAGATTTTTTGATCGTCCAAGGCGTAAAGCACGGCGGACATTTCATATACCCTAGTGTCAAAATAATTGTAGGTGGCGTCCGCATTCTTTACCAGCACTTCCCGGACGGCCATCCTTTTTTCCTCATTCTTTTTCAGGATGGTGATTTCATGGCACAGGGCCATGATAACCGCATCCATTTCCGATTGGTTCGGCTGCGTCTGAGGCTGTTCCTGCTTGGCTTCCTCCGCCTGTTCCGGGGCGGCGGAAGGCGGTTCCGCCTGCTGTGCGGACGCAGAACCTGCGGCCAGAACCCCCGCCAGAAAAAAGGCGGCGCAGCGGCGGAAAAAGATCCGGTAATCAGGGATGCTCATGAATGGTCCCTGTTCTAGGGGCTGCGGGCATTACGGTCAAGGTTATATATTTTTCCTGCTGACGGAGGGGGAGATTCTCAGGAAAAGCCCGTTTTCTTCAAAGCAGGACGTAGGAAAGGGCAGGGCATTTTCCGTGAATTCGGAAAATGCCCTTTCGTAAACAGGAAACGCTCCGGAAATCTTCCGGAGCGTTTGAAGAGAAAGCTGATTCCGGCGGGAATCAGTCCAGGGAAAAGGAACGGATTCTCCTTACGGTTTCCTCCCGGCCCAGCAGGGAAAAGACGGAGGAAAGATCCGGGCCGCCGCTTAACCCGGTGAGGGCCACCCGGGCAGGGAACATCACGGCCCCCATTTTTACGCCGTTTTCCTTGGCAAAGGCTTTCAGCACGCCAATGAGTTCATGACCATCCCATTCCGGTTCCTGTTCCAGCCTGTCCGCCAGTTTGAAAAGCAGTTCCAGGGCTTCCGGCTGAACCTTGGAGACGGCTTCCGAATCCATGCACAGTTCAAAAAAGAAACGGATTTTATCCGGGACTTCCGCCAGGGTCTGCACCTTCGTTTGCACGGTGGCGATGGCGGCGTCCAGAATCGGGGAATCAGGCAGGCCGGCTTTCAAACAGAAAGGGCGTGCCCGGAGGGCGAATTCTTCCGCAGGCAGGGCGATGATGTGCTGCTGGTTGACCCAGCGGCATTTGGTGATATCGAATTTGGCGGCGGAGTGGTTAACGGCTTCCAGAGAGAAGCGTTCGATCAGCTCCTGAGGGGAGAAAATTTCCGTATCGTCCTTGGGGGACCAGCCCAGCAGGGCCAGAAAGTTCATGACGCCTTCCGGCAGAAAGCCTTCTTCCGGGTAGGTTCCCAGGGCGGCGCCCACGTCACGCTTGGACATTTTGGAGCCGTCCTGATTCAAAATCAGCGGCATGTGGGCGAAAACAGGGGGAGTGACGCCGAAGGCCTCAAACAGCTGGATGTGCTTGGGCGTGTTCATGATGTGGTCTTCCCCGCGAATGACGTGGGTCATCTTCATCTCAATATCGTCTACCACGTTGACAAAGTGGAAGATGTAGGAACCGTCCGCGCGGCGGATAGCCATGTCCGGGGTGTTGGAGGCGTCCCGGTAGTCAATGGTGATGTCTCCGCAAATCAGGTCATGGAAGGTGACGGGTTTGGAGCGGTCAAAGCGGAAACGCCAGGCTCCTTCATCCTCGTACACGCGGCCGGCGTCCTGGAGCTTCTTGAAATAGGCGTCGTAAATATCGTTGCGCTGGCTTTGAAAATAGGGGCCGCAATCGCCGCCTTTCATGGGCCCCTCATCCCAGTCCAGCCCCAGCCATTCCATGCCGGTGAAGATTGCGCGGGTAGCCTCCTCCGTATTGCGGGCGTTGTCCGTGTCTTCAATGCGGAGGATGAAGGTCCCCCCCATCTTGCGGGCGAACAGCCAGTTGAACAGGGCGGTGCGGGCGCCCCCGATGTGAAGGTAGCCTGTGGGGGAAGGTGCGAATCTTGTTCTGACGTGACTCATGATGGGTAAGAGAGTAAGGGCCTCTCTTCCCGCGTCAAGCAGATACAGGGGGTGCATGCCAAAAAACGGGGATGCGGAGGCAGTGGATTTTTTAGGACGTTGTCGGCCTTGCGGCTTGCGTGGAGAAGGCTTTTAGGCTTCATTTAACGCCGTGTTCTTTTTAAAACACATATTCCGTCTGCGGGAGAAGTGGCAGATTAAAAGGGAAGATGAGGAAAAGCCCTTTCTGGAGCATCTGGACGACCTGCGGACCATGCTGCTGAGGATGGCCCTGTGCCTGACCGTCAGCACAATTCTGTGCGCCGGGTTTGCGTCCAATCTGATGGACATCCTGAGGCGTCCCGTCAACCAGGTGTGGGATATGTTTGAAGAATCCCATCTTCCGGCAGGTATTGGTCTGGATGCCTGGGGCAAGGCCAAGGAAATGGCAACGGCCATGACGAGCCTGGGAGCTTCCCAGCGGGCATTGTTTCTCCGCCAGGTTTCCCCATCCCAGGCAGATTTGACGGAGGCTGCCCTGGTGCTTCGCGGCGCGCAGCCGCTGCCGGAGGACAGGAAGCAGATTTTCATCAGGGAAGGCAGCCCCTCCACGGCCGTGAGGGATCTGGCGGAATCCCTGTATTCCAAAGGAGCCGTGCTGGCAGACGGAACGGGGCGGGGGGCCCTCAAGATGATGAGCGCGTTCCAGCCCGGGGAGGCGTTTATGCTGACCATCAAGCTTTCCCTGTATGCTGGAGTGGTCATTTCCTTCCCGCTTCTGTTGTACTTCCTGCTGCAATTCATCATTCCGGGGCTGCTGGAACATGAACGCAAGCTGCTGTACAAGTGCATGGCTGTCGGTTTTGGTCTCTTCCTGGCCGGAACGCTGTTCTGTTACTTCATCGTCCTCCCGCGGGTATTGACGTTTTTTTACACCTATTCCCTGGAATTCGGCATCTCCAATGAATGGCGCATCGGCTACTACCTGTCCTTCGCCACGCAGATGATTTTAATGTTCGGACTGGCTTTTGAATTGCCTGTGGTAGTGATGCCCTTCGTCAAACTGGGGGTGTTGACCTATGACATGATGAAGTCCACGAGACGCTATGCCATTGTGGCTATCGCCGTCCTGGCTGCGGTCATCACCCCTACGCCGGATGTAGCTACCATGATGCTGATGGCCGTTCCCATGTATGCGCTGTATGAAATATGCATCATTCTGGCCTGGATGCATGAACGCAAGGAAGCCGCGCGCGCCCGGGAGGAAATAGCCCGGTTTGAAGAAGATTTCAACAACAACAATTCTCCCTACAACCAGTAAATACATCCAACCCACGCCAATATCATGAACCTTCTGGAAATTATTATCCTGGGCATTGTAGAGGGCCTGACCGAATATTTGCCGGTCAGCTCCACGGGCCACCTGCTCCTGACGGAATCCCTGCTGAACATGTCCCAGAGCAAGGAAGCTCTGGATGCCCTGGCCGTCTGCATCCAGGGGGGAGCCATCCTGGCGGTTCTGAGCCTGTATTTTCCGAGGGTAAAGGCCATGGCGCAGGGCGTGCGCGGCAATAACCCCGCCGGGCTGAAACTGCTGGTCAACCTCATTCTGGCCTTCCTTCCCGCCGCCGTGGTGGGCCTGTGCTGCGCTTCACTGATTAAGGAATATCTGTTCAACACATATACGGTGGCTTATTCATGGATCGTAGGGGGAGGCGTTATTCTGGCGTATTGCGCCTGGCGCACCAGGGAGGGGCGTTCCAATGAAGGGGACTCCGGCGCCTCCATTGAAAGCCTGACGCCGGGCAAAGCGCTGACGGTGGGTGCGCTCCAGTGCGTGGCCATGATCCCCGGCACCAGCCGGAGCCTGATGACCATGCTGGGAGGCATGTTCGTGGGGTTGAGCGTGGAAGCGGCCGTGGAGTTCAGCTTTTTGCTGGGATTGATTACCCTGGGCGCGGCCACGGTCCATGATGCGTATAAGGACGGAGCTCTGATGCTGGAATCCTTCGGGTGGGAAGCCCTTGCCGTGGGGACGGCGGTCAGCTGGCTTTCCGCATGGCTGGCTGTAAAATGGATGGTATCCTATCTGCAAAGGCACAGTTTTTCCGTATTCGGATGGTACCGCATCGCCATTGGTATCGTGACGCTGGTTCTCCTGTCCATGGGGCTGGTGCATTGAAAAACGGATTCCGGCATTCAAGCACCGGAAAACGTTTTTTTCCGGCAAGGCGGTTCTCTCCCGCAGCGGGAAGCGGGTTTTGAACAATCCCGGAGAAGGTTGGCCGCTGCCTGGACAAAGCCATGACACAGGGCCGTTTTGCATCCCCGGAACAAAACAGCCCTGCGATGAATAGCGTTTCAGGAAAACTTATCTCCTGTGCGTTCCGTGGGAATTCCCGGGATTGGAGGGTTTCGGTGAAGGAGATGAATGAGGGGAGGACGGCCTGCTGGGTGCGCTGGCGGAATGGGGCGGGGAAGAAGGCCGGGAAACGGGAGAGGGCCTGCCGGGACGGTTGATGCCGGAGTGGCCTGGATTGGGGGAGGAAGGCCTTGAAGACGGCAGGGTGGAAGGGCGGCTGGGACGTCCGAAATCCGGTCTGGAGGGACGATTGCCTTCCGGGCGGTTGATGACGGGGCGATTCGTGCCGCCGGGACGGGAAAGATTATTGGCGGAAGGGCGAGAAGGCCGTCCGGGCTGGTTGATTCCCGGATGATGTACTGGCGGTCGCTGTAAATTGCCGGGTTTTCCAAAGTCC
>NZ_LBCB01000010.1:21804-38737 GCF_000980515.1 Akkermansia sp. UNK.MGS-1
AATTGCCGGGTTTTCCAAAGTCCGGCCGTTGATTGGGCCGTCCGGGCTGAGGGGCCGGCCTGTTGTTTCCCGGACGGAAATGGTCAGGCCTGAAGTGGGGTTTCATCGGCGGTTTTGCCATGGGGCGGCAGTTATGGGGACGGACATAATGCCCGCGGTAATAAGGAGCCGGCCCCCACGTGGGAATATAGTAATTCGGACGGATCAGGTTGATGGAGTAAATGGGGCTTCCGAACGTGTCGTAGGCATAAATGGGTCTTCCTCCATAATATCCGTAAATGGGGTAGCCGGAGCTGTCATACATGTACGACACGCCGGAACCTCCGCTGCTGTAGGAGCCTGACACGCTGAAATGGTCATAATAAGGATCGTAGCAGCTGGACAAAGCACAGCCGATAGCGGCCGCCAGCAGTGAGTTTTTTAAGATAACGTATGCTTTCATGATGACGAAACGGGGTGAATTATATTTTCCCTTCGCCTGAAAAGCGGCAAGGAAAAAGTACATTTGTTTAAAATTATTTTGCTTGGAAACGCACTTACTGTTGTCTTAGACTGCAAAAACGTTCTACGTGATGGGAATTCTTTTTCAAAATAAAAAAGTCGGTCTGGCTCTGCTGTGCGATAACGCCCCTTATACGCTGGCCATGACTCTGGCTTCCTATGGCAGGTCCGGGCTGCTTGGCTATTTTGACGAAGCATGCGCCGTTTTTCCGGAAAGCGCCGTCAAGGTGCGGGAGACGGCCCTTTCCCATGGGCTTTCCGCGGTGGCCGCCCCAGTGGAAGGCGGTTTTATTGGAGCCCTGCATACGGCGGTCAACGCTCTTGATACGGATTACGTGCTGCTGGCGGAGGATGACTGCATGATCTGGGAACACCTGCGCGGGGAAAACCTGGAAAAGCAGTTGAAACGGGCATTGGACCTGCTGATTTCCGGACAGGCGGATATGGTGCGCCTGCGCCATGCATGGCGCGGTTGCACGCGCTATAAGGCCGCTTATACATATTCCTACTTTTATCCCGTGGAACAGCTGGCCACCATGTGGGTGCATGCGGAAGGTTTGTCGGAAGCGCCGGACTGGATTAAAAGCATCCGGCGCTTCTTTCACCCTCTCCGCTCCAAGCGTTCGATAGGCCGTTGCGTTTATGTGGAGCAGAACCCGCATCTTCGCTTTCCCCAGTACATTACCAAGATTGATGAAGGCTATATTATTGACAGCGAGGTTTTCCAGTGGACCAATCAGCCTACGCTCATCGCACGTTCCAGAATCAGGCAGATTCTGACGGGGCTGGAGCAGATGTCCGGCTCCATCGGGAAATTGCCGCAGGATTTTGAACATGCCGTCAATAGCCCGCGATGGAGGAACGCCCATATGAACATAGGCGTCATCAGGGGAATTTTCACTTAAATGCGTATGGAAAACGGCGGAAAAGCGGTGCGGTATGAATGCACCAGATGCGGCGCGTGCTGCCGCTGGGCCGGGGATGTGTGCATTGAAGCGGATGAAATCCGCGAGATTTCCCGTTTCCTGGACATGGACGAACAGGTTTTTATTGACACATGCTGCCGGTTGAGAGCCAACCGGCGCGGATTGTCTATCCGGGACGCGGAAGACGGAGCCTGCATGATGCTGACGAAAGACGGCTGCCGGATTAATCCCGTTAAACCCCGCCAGTGCCGGGATTTTCCCAACAAATGGAATTTTCCCGGCTGGCGGGATTTGTGCCGCGCCAGAGAAGTGGGGGAGGAACGGGAAGCATAATATTTGCCGGGATGCCGCAAGATTCTTTTCTTCTTCCGGCATTATTCCATGGACGGGGTGAAATCCGGCCGGAATCTTGTGTTTTTTACAGGAACTGAGCCAGATCCCGTTCAAAACCGGGATAGGACGTATTGATGCATTCCGCATCCGTCACTACGGTTTCTCCCTGTGCGCTGAGTCCGGCCACCAGGAAGCTCATGGCGATGCGGTGGTCCCCATAACTGGATAATTCCGTTCCCTTCAGGGGAGTGCCGCCGTGAACAACCATGCCATCATCAAATTCTTCCACATCCACGCCCATGAGCCGGAGGTTGGCGGCCGTGGTGGCAATGCGGTCCGTTTCCTTGACGCGCAATTCGCGGGCGTTTCGGACGATGAAGTCTCCCCGGCCCAGGGCTCCCGCTACGGCCAGGATGGGTATCTCGTCAATGAGGTTGGGTATTTCTTCCGGGAGGAGGCTGGTGCCGTGCAGGGAATCCGAACCGTACACGGTAATATCGCCGTATGGTTCGCCGGCATCTTCCGGAGAAGTGGGCACGATGTCCATTCGCGCGCCCATCCGTTGCAGAGCGCTGATGACGGCGTTCCGCGTCTTGTTCAGCCCCACCTGGCGCAACGTCAGGCGGGACCCCGGACGGCTGGCGGCGGCCACCATCCAGAAGGCTGCGGAGGAAATATCTGCCGGGACTGTCAAATTATGGGCGACGGGGAGAGCCGGCCCGCAGGTTCCGACGGTCAGGCCGTCCACGGTGCAGGGAACGCCGAAATGGCGGAACAGGCGTTCTGTATGGTCGCGGGTGGCGGCCGGCTGGCGCACAGTGGTGGTTCCGTCCGCAAACATGCCCGCCAATAGAATGGCGCTTTTAACCTGGGCGCTGGCCATGGGAAGCGCGTAGGAAATAGGGTGCACCCGCCCGCCGTGAATGCTCAGCGGAGCACAGCCCGGTTTGGTTCCCCGGGCTTCAATCCGCGCTCCCATTTGTTCCAGCGGCTGCATGATGCGGCCCATGGGGCGGGAGCTCAGGGAAGCGTCTCCAAACATTTCCGAATCAAAGGGGCAGGCGGCCAGCATCCCGGCCAGCAGCCTCATGCCCGTACCGGAATTGCCGCAGTCGATGGGCCGTTCAGGAGCCTTGGGGCTCATGGCGACGCCCGTAATTCGGAAGCGGACGGGACCGTATCCCTGCCGTTCTTCCAGCACATCCACTTTGGCGCCCAGCTGCTCCATGGCGCGCAGGGTATTCAGGCAATCTTCACTGCATAGAAAATTATCCACTTCCGTCACTCCTTGCGCCAGGCCTCCCAGAATGGCGGCGCGGTGGGAAATGCTTTTGTCTCCGGGTACGGTCAGTACCCCTTGCAGGGAGGAAATGGAATGGGAATGAAGGTTCATGAGTTTCCGGAAGAACTACCCTGTATCGGCTGCCGAATCAAGCCAATTACGAGACGGGCGGAGGCATCAGGGGACATTCCAGAATGGAGTTGATTTTCCGGGACGGTGGCGTATATTCATGTGCGTTATCGGCTGCATCCCCCTGAAAAGAAGGAGAGAGCTTTTCAGGATCAATGGATCAAGCTGGTTTTCATAGGTAGTAAGTTGGAGCGGCCACGGGAGCAGTCCTGTGGCCGCTTTACCTTATTCAGGGAAGAGGGCGCCCATTGGCTTGAAGAAGGAAGCGGAAGGAAGAAAGAAACAAAATTCTTTCCATGTCTGCTTTGGGCTTTACCGCGAGCCGATGAAAGCGTATGTAGTCCATGCCGATCAGGTTCGGGTGGTCGCTGTTCCGGTCTCCGGACCGGAGTAGAGGAAAGTCCGGACATCACAAGGCAGCGTGTCCCGTGAAAGCGGGAGACGGGAATCTCCCAAGGGTTCCCGGACGGAAAGTGCCACAGAAAACAAACCGCCCGGATGGGGTTCTCCTCATGCCGGGCAAGGGTGAAAAGGGGAGGTAAGAGCTCACCGCTCCGAGGGTGACCAAGGAGGCATGGTAAACCCCGCGCGATGCAAGACAAACAGGGGAAGGGTCGCCTGCCCGCCGGATCCCCGGGTATTAGTCGCATCCGTTTCGTGAAAGCGAACGGGCGCGCGGAACGTCTGACCGCGGTCCGCGTGAGAAAAATGACCGCACAGCCGGCTCTGTCCGGCGGACAAAATCTGGCTTACAGAACCTGGTCGGCTCCTGCTTTTTTACCATGCCGTTTTCCTTCCCTCTTTTCGGGGGAAGAGAAACATCCGGGAATTTGTCCCGTTCCGGGGGCTCTTTGGGGTTGCATGGGCGTTTTAAATGTGTAGAATCCGTCACCTAATTGCAACCCACTATGGAGAAGCTTGTCGTACATGGAGGTTTTACGCTGAGGGGAGCCGTCAATATCAGCGGGTCCAAAAATGCCTCCCTGCCTATTTTGGCCGCATCCCTGCTGACGGATGAGCCTGTAGTGGTGCGCCGGGTTCCGGATGTTTCCGATACCAATTTCATGGTTCAGATCATGGGCCAGCTGGGAGCCTCCGTGGAACGGTCCAGCGGCAATGTGCGCGTGGAAGCCAGGAGTCTGCATTCCGAAGCCGCTTATGAACAGGTACGCAAGATGCGCGCCTCCATCTGCCTGATGGGGCCCTTGATGGCCCGCATGCAGCGGTGCGTGATTCCCCTGCCGGGCGGCTGTGTGATTGGCGACCGTCCTGTGGATCTGCATATCAGGGCCATCCAGGCATTGGGGGCACAGGTGCAGATTGAGCGCGGCAACCTGATTATTGAAGCTCCCAGGGGGTTGAAAGGAGCCACGGTGGATTTGAGCGGCGACCACGGCCCCACCGTTCTGGGAACGGACAACCTGATGATGGCCGCCGTATTGGCGGAAGGCACCACCGTTATTGAATCCGCAGCCTCCGAACCGGAAGTGGTGGATCTGGCGAACTTTTTAATCAAGATGGGCGCCAATATTCAAGGTGCGGGAACGCGCCGGATCGTCATTGAGGGAGTGGAAAAGCTCCGTGGCTGCAACCATACCGTTATCCCGGACCGCATTGAGGCCGGCACCTTTATGGTGGCGGCGGCCATGATGGGGGATGGCGTGACCCTGCGGCGCGTGTGTGAGGAACACATGACTGTGGTGACGGATTTGCTCCGGAAGTGCGGCCACCACGTGGAATTCAACGAGCGGGGGGATACGGTCACCATCATTGCCGGGAAAACGCCCAAATGCGGAGAAATCAAGACTGCCCCGTATCCCGGCTACCCCACGGACATGCAGGCCCAGATGACGGCTCTCTTCGCCACCACGCCGGGCATCTCCGTGGTGAAGGATACTATTTTCCCGCAGCGTTTCATGCACTGCTCCGAACTCAAGCGCATGGGGGCGGACATCAAGGTGGATAACGGCACCGCCGTCATTTCCGGAGTGGAAACGCTCAGCGGCGCCCCCGTCATGGCCTCCGACCTGCGGGCCTCCGCCGCCCTGGTGCTGGCAGCCCTGAAGGCGGAAGGCACTACGGAAATCCACCGCCTGTACCATATTGACCGAGGCTATGAAATGATTGACGAAAAACTCCTGGCCATCGGCGCTGCAGTAGAAAGGCTGCCGGATGACGACAATTAACGCCGTTTTAGGTCCTGATTTTCCTTCATACCGCATTTTTTCTTTACTGTCAGGGCTCCATATGCTATTCACCGAAGTCCTATGAACAAGGCTCAACTGATCGAACTGATTCAAAGCAAGCTGGGTGCTGATACGACCAAGAAGCACGCTGAAGAAGCTCTGGCCGCTGTACTGGAATCCATCAAGGAAGGCGTGAAGGAATCCGGCAAGGTGCAGATCATTGGCTTTGGTACTTTTGCTACCAAGACCCGTGAAGCCCGTACCGGCCGCAACCCGAAGACCGGCAACACGATCAATATTCCCGCCTCCAAGACGGTTGCTTTCAAGGCATCTTCCGCCTTGAAGGACTAAGACGGCAACTCCTTCTCAAGGGAGTACTTTTCTTTCAGCACCCCCGTCCTTTGAGGACAGGGGTGTTTTTTATGTCCCGCTGCGGATGCCCACGGCTTGACCGGATGAATGCCGCCGTCTAGAATGCCGCCATGTCCAGCAGTTTTGGTCAGGTGTTCAGAATTTCTACCTGGGGTGAATCCCATGGAACTGGGGTAGGCGTGGTGATTGATGGTTGCCCGTCCCTCGTCCCGGTGATGGAAGAAGACATTCAGCGGGAGCTGGACCGGCGCAGGCCGGGACAAAGCGACATCGTAACCCCCCGCAGGGAGGAAGACCGCGCGGAAATCCTTTCCGGAGTGCTGGACGGCAAAACCCTGGGAACGCCTATCGCCATCAGTGTTCGGAACAAGGATCACCGCTCTTCCGCCTATGACGAGATGGCCAGCACGTACCGGCCTTCCCATGCGGACTACACATACGACGCTAAATACGGTATTCGCGCCTGGGCAGGGGGGGGCCGGGCCTCCGCACGGGAAACCATCGGCCGCGTCGCAGCCGGAGCCGTGGCCAGGGCTGTACTGAAGCAGGCTTTTCCCGACATGGAGGTCATAGCCTGGGTGGATCAGGTTCACCATGTGAAAGCTTCCGTGGACTGGGAGGCCGTGACGGCTTCCGTTATTGAAAGCAACATCGTTCGTACGGCGGATTCCTCCGCTGCGGAAGCCATGATCGCTGCCATCAAGGAAGCTCGTGACTCCGGAAACTCCTTGGGCGGCGTGGTCAAATGCGTGGTGCGCGGCTGCCCTCCCGGGCTGGGTGACCCGGTCTTTGACAAGCTGGACGCTACGCTAGCCCACGCCATGATGAGCATTCCCGCCACCAAGGCTTTCGCCGTGGGTTCCGGTTTTGAAGCGGCGGGCATGACCGGTCTGGAACATAATGACCCTTTTTACATGCAGGGCCGCCGGGTGCGTACCGCCACCAACCACTCCGGCGGTATTCAGGGAGGCATCTCCAACGGGGAGGACATTCTGATGCGCATCGGCTTCAAGCCTACGGCCACCTTGATGATTGACCAGCAGACGGTCAACAGGGACGGGGAGGATGCCCGGCTCAAGGGCAGGGGACGGCATGATGCCTGCGTACTGCCGCGCGCCGTGCCCATTGTGGAGGCCATGGCCTGGCTCTGCCTGTGCGACCACTACCTGCGCCAACGCTGCCAGAGGGCTTTGTAACAACCGGTTTCACGGCTTCTTTTCCCTCACTCATGGATTCCTCCCTCACATTTTACCTGGTTCTGGGCGCATTGCTGCTGGGTTTCATCGTGCTCGGCATGCTGAAGGGGATGATTAAGATGCTCCTGTTCGGTGCGGCAGTGCTCTCTTCCGTAGCCGCTTACTTCTGGCTATCCAAATACGGTTTCACCTACCTCTCTTTCATCACCAGCGACCCTCGGGAATGGATGGTCACTGTGCTGTCCGTCGGAGGCGCGGCGGCGGTCTTCTTTGTCTTTATGCACGGTCTCTTCTGGTTCAGCGACGTCTTCTCCTGGGGACGGCGCATGGGCTTCGGCGGGGCCAAGGGAATCGTCACGACGGTACTGATGGCGGCAGTCGTATGCTGGGTGGGAGTCATGTGCATCTTCTTTTACGGCTCCATGGCGGAAATGACCCGCGCCCGAGAACTGGCCCTGTACCACATGGACCCCAACCGCACCATTTCCCTCCCTGCCATTTATTCCATCAAAAAGTCCATCATGGACAACCCCCACCTGAGCTGGCTGGAAAAAATATCTCCGGAGCATGATCCGGAACGGCTTTCCCTGGCAAAAATGATCGCCTACCTGGTGACGCTCAGTCCGGAGCTCTCCGACCAGCGGCGCACCCAGCTGGACTGCTATATGCCCCGTTCCCGCATTACCAGCCGCGTGCTAAGCCTGAAAAGCCTGAGCGAAGACCCCGCCATCCGTCTTCTGGTGCAGAAGGGGGATATGCAGGGCTTATACAATGACGTCAAGCTGACCCGCTTTCTGGAAGACCACGATGTCCGTTCCGTCCTGTCCCAACTGGATGTTGATCGTGTGCTGGGCTTTGTCACGGAAATTCGCCGGACGGCCCCAGCCGGAAATGAATACATTCCCGAAGCCACGCCAATTGAGTGATAAACGCGGATTTTTTGTTCCGCCGTAGTGGATTCGTTCCTTTTATCCGCCTTTAATTCAAGAAAAAATCAGGGAATTATCCCCCCCTTGCGCCCGAACCGGAAAAAGAGAGTTCCTGCTTTTTTTAGGAAAAAGCGCTTCCTCCAGGCGTTCGTCCCGGAAGAAGTGCTCTTTTGAAGATAAGATGACTGAAATCTTGAAAAAACATCAGGAGAGTTTTTCCGCGATGGCATCCACCCATTCCGGGAAGGTGTCATCATGGTCTCCATTGGAAAGCACTACCGGCAGAAGCCTTTGCGCTTTCAAACGTTCCAGGAAGGAATCGAAGTCCTTGCCAGCCTGGCAGAAGTTTTCATAAAATTCATCTCCAAGGGCAAAAACGGCGTAGCTTACCTCGGACAAATCTTCCGAAGAGTCCTTCAATTCCTGATGGAGGGCCTCTGCGTTGGTGGGAGGTTCTCCGTCCCCCCACGTACTGGTGATGACCAGCAGCGTTCCCGCATTCTTCAACTGTTCCACCGTCATACCTTCCATGTCAACCACCTTTGCCTGATGGCCGAGCTTGGTCAATTTTGCCCGCGCGTCCTGGGCCAGACTCTCCGAATTGCCGGTTTCCGTTCCGTAGATAATAGTGATTTCCATGCGTTCTGATTATTAGTTCGACAACGAAAGTTAGATTGAACTAATTAAACAGGCAAGACAAAACAGCGGGACGACGGTTGAATTTTTCTTCCTTGTTCATCCTTCCGGGTAACTGGTTTTCCGGAAAATTCTCCGATGCCATACTACTCTCGTTTGATTATCAAAGTATTCGGATGCTGTGGAAAGGTGAAGCACCAGCCGAAAAGACGCGCAAAACGGTAGTATAATCCCTTGCGGCAGGAATTTTGGCTGGTCATGATATCGTAAAAAGCCAGGTCAATCTGGCTTCTGGAAATAGGGGCTCCATTCATTTTGGCGTGCAGCATGGCGTCGTGGAACAGGGAAGGGAGGAGCATATCCGGAGGGGTGGCCCCCCAGGTGACGCCGTCCCAGCCATAGCCGGGAGTAATGCTGAAACGACCGCCCTCTGCCTGCATGCGTATGGATGGGTCATACACGCTGACGGCTGTCCAGCGGCCAAAATCCGCCTTTTTTCTTCCGCTGGTCCAGCTGATGGCGTTTTTAGTGATGTAGAAAGGCTTGTCTTCATAGAGGGTTTCTTCATACCAGCCTGCCACGGGTTCCGGGGCCGCGGCTGGCGTGGAGCAGGATTCCAGAAACATGGCTGCACATATTGTTGTGAACAATATGTAAATACAATGTGAATAAGAAATAAAGGGCATGAGGGGACGGAGCGTTATCCGGATAGTTGTTTCTTATTGGATTTCCAGCACGATGATTTCCGGAGGGCAGCAGAAGCGCAGGGGAAGAACGCTGCATCCCAAACCTCGGGTAATGAGGAAGGGAGTTCCGTTCAGCTGGGACCAGGGATAGGAAAATTTGACCTTCTCTCGTGAGATGTTTGCCAGGGCCCTGCCTCCGGGAAGGCATATCTGGCCTCCGTGGGTATGCGCGCTGATGACGAGGTCCGCCGTGCCGGGAGCCAGCAGGGGAAAAATGTCGGGTACATGTGAAAGAAGGATATGCGGAATATCCGGGGAAAAACGCAGAGGCAATTCCTCCGGCCTGATTCTCAGGTGGTAGTCGTCCCTGACGGAGGAAAGCTGCAGCTCACGGCCTCCGGGAAGGTGCAGCAGCAGGGAATCATTCCACATGGGCAGGATGCCCAGCCCGGAAAACATGTTGCGCCATAAGTTCCAGCCGTAATACTGGTCATGGTTGCCCTGCACGGCAAAAATGCCGAGAGGGGCTTTCAACATCTTGAAATATTCCCGGGCCGTCTCCGGGGCCATGCTGCTCTCCCTCGTGTGGCCGTTGGCATAATCCCCCAGCAGGAAAATCATATCCGGCCGAGCTTCCATGATTGTTTCCATGTACTTGTGTGCCAGATCGCCTCCGTTCGGACGCAGATGGAAATCCCCGGCAATCGCGATGCGGAGGGGAGGGCCTTCTTTTCTCTTCCACTGAGGCATCTCCATCGTAGCCGTGACGGTTTCCACACGCCTGGGTTCCACCTGCCATGCCCACATGAATAAGGAGAAGCCAATCATCAATATTGGGACAAAGATGATTGCCAATTTGTTGAGAAAGAGTCGGCGTGGTCGTGACTTCATGCAGGGCAGGGCTCCTGACTGATTATGAGGCCTTTTAACCGATTTTCAATCATTCGTGTTTGCTAATCGGGAATTTTGCTGGTATGATCCGTCCCGCTCAAGGTAGGGCTGTCCGATGACTGCAGCTCTATCTTCATATTAACATCCTAATACCATGCAGTTTACACACGAAATCGAACAAATGTGTTGCGTCAAGAAAGGCTGCAACCATGGTCCGGCCCCTATCCCGCAGGAAGGCAACTGGACGCAATCCAGGGAAATCACGGATATTTCCGGCCTGACCCACGGCGTGGGCTGGTGCGCTCCCCAGCAGGGCACCTGCAAACTGACGCTGAATGTCAAAAACGGCATCATTGAAGAAGCACTCGTGGAAACCAGCGGCTGCTCCGGCATGACCCATTCCGCCGCCATGGCTGCGGAAATCCTGCCCGGCAAGACCGTACTGGAAGCAATGAACACGGACCTCGTGTGCGACGCCATCAACACCGCCATGCGCGAACTGTTCCTGCAGATCGTGTACGGCCGCACCCAGAGCGCTTTCTCTGAAGGAGGCCTTCCCATCGGCGCCGGTCTTGAAGACCTCGGCAAGGGGCTTCGCTCCCAGATTGGCACCCTGTACGGCACCCGAGCCAAGGGCCCCCGCTATTTGGAAATGGCTGAAGGCTACATTACCAAGCTTGCCCTGGATGAAGACGGTGAAATCATCGGCTACGAGTTTGTGCGCATGGGGCCGATGATGGAAATGATCAAGAAGGGCGTGGACGCCAACGAAGCCGTCGCCAAATGCACGGGCAACTACGGTCGTTTCGATGAGGCAGCCAAGTACATTGATCCTCGTCACGAATGAGATTGAATTAAAAAGAGTATCTTAACTTCAAGCACTATTACTATTATGCCTCTTTTCGAATCCTACGACCGCCGCATCAAGCAGATCAATGAAGCCCTGGCCAAATACGGCATCGGCTCCATTGAAGAAGCGGAACAACTCTGCCTTTCCAAGGGAATCAACCCCCGTGAAATTGTGAACGGCATTCAGCCCATCGCGTTTGAAAACGCCGGCTGGGCCTATGTGGTGGGAGCCGCCATCGCCATCAAGAAGGGCTGCACGAAAGCCGCCGACGCTGCTGAAGCCATCGGAGAAGGCCTTCAGTCCTTCTGCATTCCCGGCTCCGTTGCGGATGAACGCAAGGTGGGCCTGGGCCACGGCAACCTGGCCGCCATGCTCCTGCGCGATGAAACGGAATGCTTCTGCTTCCTGGCCGGGCACGAATCCTTTGCCGCCGCTGAAGGTGCCATCGGTATTGCCAAGTCCGCCAACCGCGTCCGCAAGCAGGATCTCCGCGTCTGCCTGAACGGCCTCGGCAAGGATGCCGCGTACATCATCTCCCGCATCAACGGGTTTACATATGTGCAAACCAAGTTCGACTATGCCACGGGCAAGCTGAACATCATCCAGGAGAAAGCTTTCTCCAAAGGCCCCAAAGCCGCCGTGCGCGTGTATGGCTGCGATGATGTGCGCGAAGGCGTGGCTGTCATGTGGAATGAAGGCGTGGACGTTTCCATTACCGGAAACTCCACCAACCCCACCCGCTTCCAGCACCCGGTGGCCGGCACCTACAAGAAGGAATGCAATGAGAAGGGCAAGAAGTACTTCTCCGTGGCTTCCGGCGGCGGCACGGGCCGTACCCTGCACCCGGACAACATGGCGGCCGGTCCCGCCTCCTACGGCATGACTGACACCATGGGCCGCATGCACTCCGATGCCCAGTTCGCCGGTTCTTCCTCCGTGCCCGCCCATGTGGAAATGATGGGCCTCATCGGCATGGGCAATAACCCGATGGTTGGCGCTTCCGTAGCGGTGGCCGTGGCTGTTGAAGAAGCCGCCAAGCAGAACGCCTGAGCGAGCAGCTGATCAAAAAAACCGCAGAGCCGCTTTCCCGATTAGGGAAAGCGGCTCTTTTAGCAATTGAAAGAAAAAGGGGGGATGTCCCCATTTCCGGCCCCCTCTTCCTGCCCTTGTATCCGCATCAGCTTCCGATACGGAATCTTCCATCCCGGTCCGCCCGGGGAGGAAGTCCGCGCGAAGGAACGGATCTTCTGGAAACGGATTCCTGCCTGGCAGAGGACGGCTTGACGGAGCGGATTTCCGGGCGGGAGGCAGAACCGGGAACAACCGTTTTTCCCGGTTGCGTGCCGTGGGAGGAAGGGAGAACAGGAACGGTTCCGACAACCGTTTTTTGCCGTTCATGGGCCTTATAGGCGCGTTGCAGGGTAAAATCCCGCTGTTCTCCCGGTCTCAGGGAATAATCCGCCTTTTGGGGAGCTCCGGCTTTTTGCGCCAGAGGTTCCACGCGCCGCTGCAGCTGCGCGGCGGCATCCAGTTTGCCGGCCACCCATTCCGGATTCCATTCCGGCTCGGATGTTTTCAGGGACTGAAGCAACTGCGCCGCTTTTTTGCCGCTTTCCAGGGCTGCCTTATAATCCCCCTCCTTCTCCTGCCGTGCCGCGCGCGTCAGGGAAAGATTGGCTTCGTAAAAAGTGTCTCCGGGATTGCCAAAGGCCGTTGTAGCCGCCAGGAACATGCAGAGCAGGGAACAGGGTAGAAACTTCCTTTTCATGATTGTTGGCACGATAACATGATTCCTCGTTTTGGAAAGTCCTTTCTTCCGGCATGTTTTGCGCAGGGCCGGACTCCGTTTCCCTTGCGGATAGAGGAAAGGTTCTCCATTCCGCACCCCGGAGCAACTTGACGGAAAGTCCGGAGTGCCGTATGCTGGGCGGGACCTGCTATATGACCCGGAACGAGCCATCATCCCTTCCAGCTCCGCAGATGGAGGAAGATCCCAGATTCCTGACGGAACAAATTGTAACCTATTTGGGCAATAAGCGTTCCCTGCTTCATTTTCTGGGGACGGGACTGGAACAGGTGAAAAAACGCCTGGGTAAGGAAAGACTGAAAGCAGGGGATCTTTTTTCCGGCAGCGGCATTGTGGCGCGTTTTCTGAAACAGCATTCGGAAGAGTTGATCGTCAATGATCTGGAGGAATACAGCCGGGTCGTCAATACCTGTTACCTGAGCAACGCGGAGGAAGTGGAAAATCTGGAGCTGGACAGGCATTACAGACGCCTGCTGCGGTATATGGAAACGCATGAATCCCCTGGCTTCATCACGGAACTGTACGCTCCCAGAAATCCGGACTGCATCACGGCGGATGACCGCGTTTTCTATACGCGCCGCAACGCCGTGTACCTGGATACGGCGCGGCAGACCATCAATTTGCTTCCGGCAGAAATCAGGCCCTATTTTATCGCTCCTCTACTGGCGGAAGCTTCCGTCCACACAAACACGTCCGGCGTATTCAAAGGCTTTTACAAAGACAGAAACGGAATCGGCAAATTCGGGGGAACGGGGGGCAACGCCCTTTCTCGCATTCTGGGCGACATTTCGCTGCCGTTTCCCGTGTTTTCCCGGTTTGACTGCCGGTATTCCATCCATTGCCGCGATGCCAATGAACTGGCTGCCGAGCTTCCGGAAATGGATGTGGTGTACCTGGACCCTCCCTATAACCAGCATCCGTACGGTTCCAATTATTTCATGCTGAATTTGCTGTCTTCTTATGAAAAGCCGGAGGAAACCAGCCGAGTTTCCGGCATTCCCGCAGATTGGAAACGCTCCATGTACAACAGCCGCCAGCATGCTCCGGAGGCCCTGTTCCGGCTGCTGGAGGATTGCCCGGCCAAATTTATTCTGCTTTCCTACAGTTCTGAGGGGTTCATTAACTATGAGGAAATGACCAGTTTCCTTAGACGCCTGGGCCGTACCGTTACGCTGGAAACGCCGTACGCCGCGTTCCGGGGCAGCCGGAATTTCAGAAACCGTCCTCAGAACGTGACGGAATTCCTGTTCCTGGTGGAACGGTTTTAACAGACAACAGGAAAGGCAAGCCTCCATGCAGACTCATTTGGAACGCTTCATCCGTTTTCTGGCCGCGGAGAAAGGCTTGAGCACCGCCTACCAGCTTTCCGTGAGACAGACGCTGGAGGAATTTGCCCGGTTTCTGGAAATGGAAAATACCGGCCTTGCCCAAACGGGCATTGATACGCTTTCGGCATTTCTGCGGCATTTGCAGGACCGGGGCATGGCCCGCAGCTCCATGCGGGTGGAAATGGTGCATCTGCGTATTTTTTTCCGGTGGCTGGCCGGAACGGGAATACTGGAAAAAGACCCTTCCGTATTTCTGGAAATGCCCCGGCAGGGGCTATCGCTTCCCCATGTGCTGGATCAGAAAACCGTTTCAAGTTTGCTTGAAAGCATTGACATTCAAGATATTCCTTTAGGATGTAGAGACAGAGCGCTCCTGGAGATGATTTACGCCTGCGGGATGCGTGTTAGCGAAATAATCAATTGCAAATTAGAGAGTTTTGATAGAGATGAAGCTTTTGTCCGCGTGCTGGGGAAGGGGGATAAAACCCGGCTGGTGCCCGTAGGGAGATCCGCTTTGAACGCTTTGCAAATGTATTTGGAAAAAGGAAGACCAAAACTGGTCAGGACAGTGACGAAAAGTCATATCTTTCTGACAGTGCGCGGCCGACCGTTGACGAGGGAGCGGGTTCGCCAAATTCTCCGGGAACGTGCCAGAGCCGCAGGACTGGAACAGCATGTTTTCCCGCATATCCTGCGCCATTCCTTCGCCACGCATCTTCTGGAAAACGGAGCGGATCTGCGCATTATTCAGGAGATGCTGGGCCATGCCGATATTTCAACCACCCAGATCTATACGCATTTGGAGCAGCAGCGGCTGAACTCGATTCATCACCGCTTTCATCCCAGAGGATAGGAACGCTAATTCATCATTCATTCCCATGCCGCGTTTTTTCACATCCTCCCAATCATATCATAATCATTTAAATATTAACGTCTGGAGAATTATTCTACCGGAATTATATTTGGCATTACATATATTATGCGAAGTATAGTTTAGGCAGCATTCTCCCATTCTCATTGGACGGAAAACGCGCTCTGTCACTTGACAAATATGCAAGCATTTCATAGCTTCATTAAATGAGTGGCCCTTGCCTTGTCCGTACCGTTGCCATTTTCATCCTTTTTTCATCTTTTTCCCTTCTTCATGCCGAAGATGAGGAATTTTCCGATATCATGGAACTGGTATCGGAAACGGAGAACTGTTCCGCCAAACTGGCCCGTGACAAAAACGCGACGGAAGAACAGAAGAAGGAAGACAGAAAGCGCAGGAAAATCGGCATTGGAGAAACGGTCACCGTTACCCTGAACTGTAAAAAGCCGTTTCTATTGGAGCCGAAGGATCAAATTCAATGGAAAGTGATTGAAGGCAAAGAGTTGCTTGAAGATGGATTAAAAACAGAAGAAACAACAGAAAAAGCGAAATTTCGGATAAATCCTTGCGCCAGTAAAGAACAAATCCAGCAGTCCGGAGGGAAAGTAGCCATTGAAGTGGAAACCGAACAGGGAACAGCCCTCCCCCGCCCTATCGAATTTGACGTGGTTTTCCCTGAACAGCTTACTGCGGAACATGAAACTTTGGGAGGGATGGTCAAAGGTCTCCCTGCCACAGATATGAATTTTCCTGGTGATGGAGATCCTGACCACGGCGTATCTGCTCAGCTTGTCGTTTCCGTTCATCCCCTAGATGTCTGTTTTAAAGGGATTCGTGTCATTGAAAAAGACAAGGGGTATGCAGGGGCTTCCGGGAGTCTGGCCCAGCCCCATGCAGCGGACAGCGTTTGGAGCGTGGGCCTTGACAACCGTTTTGGATTGCATGACAACATAGGTATAAAATCCGGGGTGAATGGCTATATGCAATGGGATGAAATTCAGGGTTATGATGCCGATGGTCATCCTGTCTATAAACATTCGTATCCTAATGAATTTACATGGAATTGCCTTTTCAGGACATATGGGGGAGATGAAAACAAAGAAGGAATATCCGATATTGCCACGGTTTTTCAGAATTTTTATATAGAGAGTAAAGGAGAAGGATTGTTTTACGCCAGAATCCGTAAATTTCTGGTGGATACCAAGAAGAAGGATGAATGTTCCGTTGAACGGACGTCTGGCGGCGATCATATTTTTAAACCCTGATATATAATTTGACGATGAAGTCTATAATAAAATGTTTCCTGTCTTGTTCCACCTCCGCAGCGCTGCTTGCGACCTTTTCCTCTGTTATTGCATTTCCTTCGTCCGCCGCTTTTCCGGCAGATTCGCAAGAATTGAGACTCAGCAGGGATTCCGACATTGGAGAACTAAAAAAACTTCTCAATCAGGGAGATCTGGTGAAGTTTTACCAAACAGCCCACACCCATATGGAGCAGCTTGAGTGGAGAGACATCAGAGGGGGAGTTTCCCCGGACAAGCTGGATCGGTTATTGTTGATTGCCCGGCTAGCTTCCGCAGCCCCCCTGTTTAAAGAGAACGAGAACACGCCGTTCGAACAAATGACGCAGGATTTCGATTCGGCAAGAGATATCAGTCTCAAGGGGAAAGTTATGAAAAACCTGCTCATCATTTCCAAAATCAATCTTAGGCAACAATGCTCTGCCGTGAGAAAGAAAGAAGTGGGTCAGCTTTGCTCCATTTACGCGGCAACGATGCTGAAGATGATGAAAGAAGCCTACATTCCTGATTTCGAGGGCTGGAAGAAGGAAATTATGGAGAGCAAAACGGCGGTTTGGAACAAAGAGTTTAACGCCAAATGGGAGTCCTTCCTGAAAGAAAGAGATGAAAGAAGTGAGCGAGCCAGGAAGGAGCTATCCATACCCTTCAAACAGAGAATGAGAATGAGACAGCAAAAAACGGAAGAGGAACGAATGAGAGACAGGGAATT
>NZ_LBCB01000010.1:39360-59000 GCF_000980515.1 Akkermansia sp. UNK.MGS-1
GCCCGGCTAGCTTCCGCAGCCCCCCTGTTTAAAGAGAACGAGAACACGCCGTTCGAACAAATGACGCAGGATTTCGATTCGGCAAGAGATATCAGTCTCAAGGGGAAAGTTATGGTAGATCTGGTCATCATTTCCAAAATCAATCTTAGGCAACAATGCTCTGCCGTGAGAAAGAAAGAAGTGGGTCAGCTTTGCTCCATTTACACGGCAACGATGCTGAAGATGATGAAAGAAGCCTACATTCCTGATTTTGAGGGCTGGAAGAAGGAAATTATGGAGAACAAAACGGCGGTCTGGAAAAAGGAGTTTGACGCCAAATGGGAGTCTTTCCTGAAAGAAAGAGATGAAAGAAGTGAGCGAGCCAGGAAGGAGCTATCCATACCCTTCAAACAGAGAATGAGAATGAGACAGCAAAAAACGGAAGAGGAACGAATGAGAGACAGGGAATTCGCAAAACAGGACGACTCCTATATGCTGGAGGCTCGAAGGGAATGGGACAAAAAAAGGAACCTGTCCAACATTCTGGGTTCCATGGGAGGAAGGAACTCCAGAATCAGATCATTCCTCAAAGATGGAGGAGGAGGTTTATTACGAATTTTATTGGACAACTACCCCGGCAAAGCCACCGAAGTGTTTAAATACCTGAAGCTGGCGGGATATGAGGAAGGAGAAATGATGGAGTTGGTTGATCGGGAGGAGGGAAAAACCGAAGAAACGGAATTTTTGTATCAAAGCCCGTTGGGAAGAAAGTTCCTTAAAGAGAAGAAACAAAAGAAATAATTACTGCCAGAGCGCGGAATCATGATATTTTTAGTTTGCAGGGATATTTTATCTTTTTGAGATTCCTTCTCTCTTGCCAGATCACCTTTCATCCTTCATAATAAAAAAAGCATGAATACTTTCGTTTCTCTTTGCCTGGTCGGGAGCCTCAGCCTGGGTTCCCTTTGTTATGCGCAGTACATGGATAACGATGCCAAGAAGAAGGTAATCAAGGATTTGGATAATTTGCTCGCTCTGAACAGGTCTGCAGAAACCAAGGTAATCAATGCCGCTATCAGCAAACTGAATTCCGCCGGCAGGGATCCTGGCGCCGCATATGACCTGCTGATTCAGTCCAAGAAGTTTCTGATGGAAACGGAAAAGGAGAAGGACAAGAGCCAGGGGAAGAGCGCCAAAATCGCCTCCAATTCCATGAAGGACTGGATGGACCGTGAAGCGAAGAAGTACCAGGATAAAAATGCCCGTAAAGGATTAATGCTTCAATATCAATGGGGAGTTCTCGTCCTCAAGGCTCGTCTTAAGGAAAATTTAATGAACGCCACCTCCCATTCCACCGGAGGAACAGCGGAGGAAACCCTGGACGTTACGGAGTTCCAGAAGCCGGCCATGGATTTGCTGAATGCCTACCTGTCCGCCTGCTCCGACCCTGATTTTGTCGAACCTTCCTCTTCCAAAAACAACAATGGAGCAGCCGGAAGAGCCGGCGCCCGTATTGCGGAACAATCCGTCCTTAATACGGAAGTGGGGGAGGCCCTGGGCATCAGCAGCATGTCTTCCAAGGCTTTCCCGGATTCCATGAAAAACCGGGATGAAATTTTTGACAAGCTGTTTTTCACCGGATACCGGAAGACCCGCAACCTTCCCGCCCTCAGGCAGGCGTGGAACAAGAGAATTTCCATGGAAGTGGCTCTGGGAAAAATCAGCCATGCCATTTCCTCCGGCAAGAAATCCGGCATGCAGGGCCGCATCTCCAATGCGTCCGAAGACGAATTTGATGAGCAGGGAGCCGCCGTTCTGGATCGTTTGCGCTGGCGCTGCGAACTGGATTGCTTCGACTTGGGAGACCAGGCAAACGCCACGAGGAATATGATGACGCTCATCCGGACGACGGTGGATCCCGTGCGCCGGGAACAAGGTATCCGCACCCTCCGGGATAAACTGGTTCAGAGCATGAAGAGCTTGATGGATTCTCCGGAAGAAGGAAGCATGGCTGACAGTTCCGCTTTATCCCCTGCTCCGCGCCCTGCCGTGCGCGCGCCCAAAAAGAAGACTCCCTCCACCACGATCACGACCAGCCGTGAAATGGATGATCCCGGAGCCATTGGAACGGATGCGCCGTCACCGCCCAAACCGGATCCAACCCGGAGCGACGATTTTTTTGAAGACGTTTAACGTTCTTCAGACAAAGATGCTGCCCGAACGGCGGTTTCCCTGTTCATGGAATGCACAGAGCATTCTTGACGACCGGAGCCGCCGTTTTATACATTAAGGGCATGTATCAGCCATTTCAATTTTTCATGCCCGCGCAAATCTTTTTCGGCGCGGGTTCTTTAGACAATCTTGGTTCCGCCCCCCTGCCCGGCGCCAAGGCCCTGATCGTCATCGGCGGGACGTCCGTCAAACGCCTCGGGTATCTGGACCGCGTACAGGCTCTTCTGAAAAAACAGGGAGTGGAAAGCGTTGTTTTCGATAAAGTGCAGCCCAACCCCGTGGTGGAGCACGTAATGGAAGCCTCCTCCCTGGCCAGGGAAACGGGCTGTGATTTCGTCATCGGCCTGGGCGGGGGCAGCAGCATGGATTCCGCCAAGAGCATCGCCGTGATGGCGGCCAATCCCGGAACCTACTGGGATTACATCCAGGGAGGTTCCGGCAAGGGGCTTCCCATTCCCTGCAAACCTCTTCCTATCGTCTGCATCACCACTACGGCGGGAACCGGAACGGAGGCGGATCCGTGGACCGTCATCACGAAAGAGGATACGCAGGAGAAGATCGGTTTCGGCTTCAGGGGTACTTTCCCCACCATGTCTATCGTAGATCCGGAGTTGATGCTTTCCGTACCTCCCAAATTAACGGCATACCAGGGGTTTGACGCCCTGTTTCATGCCGTGGAGGGATATATGGCCACAATCGCCTCCCCCATGGGGGACATGTTCGCGCTCCAGGCCATTGAATACATTGCCAAATATCTTCCGCGCGCCGTGAATAACGGGGATGACCTGGAGGCGCGCGCCTATGTGGCGCTGGCCAATACCTATTCCGGGTTTGTGGAAACCATTTCCTGCTGTACGTCGGAACATTCCATTGAACATGCCCTCAGCGCCTTCCATCCTTCCCTGCCCCATGGCGCGGGGCTCATCATGATTTCCTGGGCCTACCATGAAGCCTACGCGCCCTCCTGCCCGGAACGTTACGCAAGAGTTGCCGCAGCCATGGGACAGGAAGCCTCCGTGGACGGTTTCCTGGACGGCTTGAACAGCCTGAAGGAAGCCTGCGGCGTGGACAAGCTGAAGATGTCCGAATTCGGCATTACACCGGATTTATTTGACGAATACGCCAAAACGGCCTTTTCCACCATGGGCAACCTGTTTGAGCTGGACCGTTGCAAATTGACTCCGGCGGACGTGGTTAGCATCCTGGAAAAATCCTATTCCTAGGAACAAGCCGTCGAGGAAACGCAGGCCGGGCGGGCAGCTTTCTTGTATGGCAGCCCGTCCGGCAAAAGATTGTTGTCGTTCTGATGCGTTCAGGAATGCCAGCCATTTCCGTCATGCCGGGGCATTCCCTATAGAGAAGGAGCATGGTTCGGTTGGCTGTCCATTTTCCATTTCAGCAGTTCCCCTGTAACACAGCGCGGCTGGACATGTGTCGCGCCGGGGTTGCCATGTTGTTCTCTTATCGGGCGGCCAGATAGCCCAGGCCAATGGCAAGGAGCCCCCCGGCAAAGCTGATGAGAGTGTAAAGGAAGAAGGCGGAGAAGTTCCCTTCCTTCAACAACAGGAAGGATTCATTCATCAGCGTGGAAAAGGTGGTGAAACCGCCGCACAGGCCTGCGGTAAGAAAGAGCCGCGTTTCCGTATGCGGCAGGTTCCGGTCGAACAAACCGTAGAGGGCGCCCAGGATAAAACATCCCAGCAGGTTGACAGCAGCCGTACCCCAGGGGAACGAACTTGCCGAATTGACCTGGACGAAACGGGACAGCAGGAAACGCAATATGCCGCCCGCAAAGCTTCCCAGACCCACCATCATCAGCATTTTTATCATAGCGGCTTTTCTACGTTTGAATAGAAAATAAAGTTCCGGAGCAATCCCGAAATCTTCCGGGAAAAAGAACTGCCGGCTACGTTCCTGAAAACTGGTCTGGAAACATCCGTGCCTCCTGGTGAAGCCCTTTAACTGGAAACAGACTTCTGCGGAAGCTGTCGGCCAGTATGCCGGCAGAACCCATTTCCTTTAACGCGTGCGGATAAAATACCCTGTTTTTTCCATATCGCCAGCCTTTTTGTTCTTGATTGCAGGGTAAAACCGTATTTCCCTTTTTCCATGTCCCAGCCCCTTCTCGTTACCGGAACCATCGGAATTGATACCATCCTTACTCCCAGCGGCAGGGCGGACGGCGTTCTGGGCGGTTCCGTCTCCTTTGCGGCCGTGGCCGCCCTTTTGTTTGCCGACCGCGTGGATGCCGTCAGCATCATCGGGGAGGATTTCCCCGCCCATTATGAAGCGGCCCTTGAGGCCAAAGGAGTGTGCATGAACGGGGTAGAACGCAAGAAGGGGCCTTCTTTCTCCTGGACCGGGGAATATTTTGACAATATGAACAAGCGGAGGACCGTTTGCGCCAATGATTCCGTGATGCTGGAATGGGATGTGCACGTTCCGGAGCCTTTGAGGAACCATCCGGTTCTGGTTTGCTGCTGCATGGTTCCGGCCCAGCAGCTCAAGTGCATGGAACAATGTCCGGACGCGGCGCTGGTGCTTTCCGATTCCATGGACAAGTGGCTGCGCCGCCAGCCGGAATTGCTGGATGCCGTGATCAGCCGTTCCCATATCACCATGATGAATGAGGATGAGGCGAAGGAATATGCCCAGGCGTCCACCGTCCTGGAAGCCGGGGAATTCCTGCTTTCCAAAGGCGCCGCGTACGCAGTGGTGAAACAGGGGGAATACGGAGCCACGCTTCTGGGCCGGGATGTCGGCGGGAATCTCCGGATGTTCCGTTGTCCCGCCTATCCTCTGAAAACGCTGGTGGACCCCACCGGCGCGGGGGATACGTTCCTGGGGGCTCTGGCCGGCTATTTGTCCACCCTGCCTCCCGGCCTTCCTCCGTTTGAGGAAGTGAAGAAGGGAATTGTGTATGGAACGGTGGCGGCCTCCTTCACCTGCGAGTCCTTTTCGGCAGATGCTCTTCTTTCCATGACCAAAGAGACCTTTCGCCGCCGTCTTGAAGAGTACGCGGAGATGTGCCGCCTGCCTGATATCCGGCTCTTTTCCGCAAGTGACTGTTAAGACGGGATCAGATCTCCTGAAAAGGAGGAAATACCGCCCTTGATTTCGTTTTCCGGTCTCCGTTTTTGCGGGATGTCCGGAATGTTCAGGTAAAGAAAGCCCGGATGCGGAACATGAAAAACCCCGGCGTGGCATGCACGGCCGGGGTTTCCGTAAAAACAGGGGATGCAGTCGGCGGGATCAAGCATCCTGAAGGCCGAATTTAAGCTCGGCTTCCGAAACCACCTGTCCGTTCACCAGGCAGCGTGCCGTCGCCTGGCCAATGTTTCCGCGCATCTTGGTCAGCTCCGCTTCAATGATGAGCGTATCGCCGGGAACCACGACGCGGCGGAATTTTACCTTGTCCGCACTCATGAAGTAACCGAGCTTGCTGGCATTGCCGGGCTGGCGCAGCATGACGATGGAGGCCACCTGGGCCATGGCTTCCACCTGGAGAACGCCCGGCATGACCGGATGGCCCGGGAAGTGGCCCTGGAAAAAGAGTTCGTTCATGGTCAGGTTCTTCAGACCCCGGCACTTGGTTTCTCCTTCAAAACCGATAATGCGGTCCACCATCAGGAAGGGATAGCGGTGCGGCAGAAGGCTCATTACTTCGTTGATGTCCAGCACGGCGTCTCCGTACGGCACGTTGACGGGATTGGGAGCCATTTGCTGGTTGCGGTGGTGTTCCTTCTTGAGCTTGGCCGTGAGTTCGGTGTTCGGGCCGTGGCCCGGCTTGATGGCGATGACGTGGCCCAGAATGGGCTTGCCGCACAGGGTCAGGTCCCCAATAAGGTCCATGGCCTTGTGGCGGGCGAACTCATTGATGAAACGCATGGGTTCCTTGCTCATGAGCTCCTCGCCGCGGATGACCACGGCGTTTTCCAGGCTGCCGCCCTTGATGAGGCCCTTTTCCAGCAGGGGCTTGATGTCTTCGTAGAACGTAAAGGTGCGGGCCGGGGCCAGTTCCTTTTCATACGTTTCCGGCGTGATGACCGCGTCAAAGTACTGGGTGATGCGGTTTTCCGGTCCCACGCAGGTGACGGAAACGCGGAATTGCTTGGAGGGGAGAATGGTCAGGATGGAACCGCCCTTGGTTTCAATGGTGACGGCCTCGCGCACTTCCAGATAGCGGCGCGGCACATCCAGTTCCACGATGCCGGCGCTCTTGATCAGTTCTACGTAGGGGGCTGAGGACCCGTCCCCGATGGGCGGTTCATTGGCGTCCATTTCAATGACGGCGTTGTCAATGCCCATGCCCGTGAGGGCGGAGAGAATATGTTCCACGGTATGCACTTTGACGGAACCTTCAGCCAGGCTGGTGGCGCGTTCCACAGTCTGCACCTTTTCCACGTCCGCGCTGATGAAAGGCTGGTCCGGAATGTCCACCCGGCGGAATTTAATGCCGAAGTCGGCAGGAGCCGGCTTCAGGGTCAGGGTAACGGGCTGTCCCGTATGCAAAGAGGTACCGGCCAGGGAGGCCGGAGAGCCGACAGTTCTTTGGTTTCCACATGCCATGCGGGGATGCTAGTGAATGAGCTTCCGTTTGGAAAGCACGAAATCACGGATTTTCCTTTAAATTCGGGGAAGAGGCGGCATGCCGGCGTGTCATCCCGGAAAGAAGAGGATAAAGGGCGCTTGAAAAAAAGCCGCTCACCCAGTAGTGATGTTCCATGCACATCACAGCAGGCCTCCGCATTTCCCGTGCGTTTATTCTCGGCGCCGGGCTGGGTACCCGCCTGCGCCCTCTCACCGACATTCTGCCCAAGCCGCTGATTCCCTTTTTCCATGAGCCCCTTATTCTGCATTCCATGCGCCGATGCTACGATTGCGGCATACGGGAGTTCATCATCAACACCCACCATCTGGCGGCAGCCTGGGACAAAGTGTTCCCTGAACATTCATGGAACGGCTGCCCCGTTCATTTCAGCCATGAACCCGTGCTGCTGGATTCCGGCGGCGGCGTCAAAAAGATAGAGCCCCTGGCTTCCGCGGAAGAGCCGCTGCTGGTGGTGAACGGAGACATGGCGGCCACATTTGATCTGGGCCGCCTGCTGGAGGAGCATTTGAGCCGCCGCCCTCCCGTGACGCTGGCCCTCCGCACCTCCGGAGATAAGAAAAACGTGGGATTTGATTTTTCTTCCGGCCTGGTGACGGATATGAGGCACGCCCTGGGCCGCGACCCCGGATCCTACCAATTCACCGGCGCGTACTGTATGGAGCCGGAAATATTCCGACGCATCCCTTCCGGGGAAGCCGTTTCCATTATTCCCCTGTTTCTGGATTACATCCGGGAAGGACGCCTGCGCGGCATTCTGGCGGACGACGGGTTGTGGATGGACATGGGAACACCGGAGGCCTATCTTCAAGCCCATCTGGATTTCCCATCCCCCGTTCCACGCATCCACCCCCAGGCCAGAGTGTCCCCCCGCGCCTTTGTGGACAGCCATTGCGTGATAGGCCCCGGAGCTGCGGTAGAGGACGGTTGCCGCCTGCAAGGCTGCGTTGTCTGGCCGGGCGTATGCGTGCCTTCCGGCACTTGCGCGGAACGCCGGATTTTCTATTGTTCCCCCACCGATTACTGACGATGCTTTTTCTGCGCCTGCTTCCCCTGATATTGTGCTTTTCCGGCCTGGTTCACGCAGAACACCGCGTTTTCACCAGGAAGGACGGATTTTTGTCCATGCGGGACAAGCTGAACGTGTATTTTTTCCGTTCTGATACGCACCGCCTGCTGGTAAGGGATGAAGGGAGCGTCAAAACGCCCCGGTACGGCTCCCTGGACAAGGCCATGAGGAAAAGCCCCTGCGTGGCCGGAGTCAACGGAGGATTCTTCAGCGCAGACGCGGAGGGAACTCCCCTGGGCCTGGTCGTCCAGGACGGCAAACGGCTTTCTCCGCTGGCCACGGGATCCTTCGCTGTTTCCGGTGTCGTTTACGAAGGAGGCAGAGACGGATTAACCCTGATCCGCAGTTCCGTGCTGAGGCGCATGAGAAGACTGCCGGCCATGCAGGCGGCTATCCAGGGGGGGCCCTTTCTGGTGGAGAACGGCTCCGCCGTAAAAGGGCTTAACGCGCAGAAGTCCACCTACCGCACCTTCATTGCCACGGACGGCGGCAGGAGATGGTGCATCGGCGTTTCCTCCTCCCTGACTCTGAAGGAGCTGGCAGCCTGGCTGGCGGCTCCCGGGGCATTGGGAAATTTCCGGGTGGAAACGGCCCTGAACCTGGACGGCGGCTCTTCTTCCGCCTTCTGGTGCCATGAAACAGGCATTTCCTACCCTGCGTTCAAACAAGTCAGGAATTATCTGGGCGTAGCCCCCGTGGAACGCCGGTAAACTCCGTTCTCCACGGGACCATGGACGTGTTTCCCTGCGCCTATCCTGCACAGCAGCAGAACCGCGAACATCAGGAAACACACCAGAACGGCCCAGTCGCCCAGCATGGCGTACAGGGTTATTTCCGTACAGCCCACAGGCAATGTGGCAGCCATCACCCCTCTGGTAAACGGAGAACCGGAGGAATCCCGCAAATCCGCAATAACCGCGCCATTGGGGGCCAGAGCCACGCTTACGCCGGTATTGGCGGCACGAACCATGGAACGGCGCAGTTCAATACAGCGGAACGCCGCATTGCGCCAATGCTGTTCATTGGCGCAGGAACGGTTGAACCACCCGTCATTGGTCACGTTCACCATTAACTGGGGTTCCTGCCGGACGAAGCGGCGCACCCAGCTTCCCACCACATCCTCAAAGCAGACCAGCGGAATAACGCCCACCGTAGAGGAGCTTCCGGGGCGGATAGGTACGGGAACGGGGCTGGAGGAACGCCCGGGCGTATAATTCAGGCCCATGGCTGTTCCGGCGGAAGCCTCAAAGGCTTTTTCCAGAAACGGGAATGTTTCCCGCATAGGGATATATTCACCGAAGGGAACCAGCATGGCCTTGGCGTGCGGACGGGCTGTGGAATAATCCCCCTCAAAGACGGTAAGGCAGTTGTAAGCCCGCGCCACACGCCCCTCATCAGACAGGTAAATATCATCCGTGCCCGTCAGCAGGATAAAATTGCATATCCCGTTCCGGAGGGCCTGGACGTAATCCTCTTCCGCGCTCAGAAAGTTGACATTGTCCTGATTGGGGAAGCGTTCCCCTGTGGAATCACGGTAAAACGTGGAAATGGGGAAGGAACTTTCCGGCCAGATGACCCATGCCGGCATATCCAGGGAGGCTTCCGCGCCGTTTTTGACCGCCTGTTCCAGAGCGCGGTTTTGAAGATCCAGCATTCCCTGTTCCGTCATGTCCAGCAAAGCCCGGTAAATGCTTCCCCGGTTGGCCGGGTCCCATTTTTCCTTCTGGCTCAGATTCAGCTGCACGGCCATGACGGGAACGGTAAGCCTGCCGTTTCCCGTAACCGCGGCAGACTGGGGGGAGTAGCGAGCCGTCCAGCACACGCCGACGACAAACATGGTTAAAAGAACCGCCACCAGGATGAAAAAGTCCCAGGGAACGGTACGTCTGCCTTCATGGACAATCATGGTTCCGGCCCGGCGGCAAACACGCCAGAGCCAGACGGAAAAGACGGCCGGAATAAAGGCCAGCGCCGTCACGCCAAAGTATTCCGCCCATTGGGCCAGCGGATTTCCGTACAGGGCCACTCCCAGATTGTTCCAGCCGAAACCCGGTATCAGCCAACCCCGCCCCCATTCCAGGCATACCCATAAAGCGGCGCCCGCCAGAGCGGCGGAAGCACTGGGCAATATGTCGCCCATGGCCCAGGCTTTCCAGGCGGCCCGACGTTCCTTTGCCGCCAGCTTCGCATCAGGCAGCGGCCGGGCGTCCGGACGGAAGAACACTCCCATGACCAGAGCCCAGAGGCCGGGAAATAGGCCTCCATAAAAAATCATCAGGGGAATATAGCCCAGCGTGCTGACTTCATTGACCCACCAGAAGGAGATGCCGTAAAATACCACGCCAAATACCCAACCATACAGGGCGTACGCCAGAATTCCCCTTTTCCCCTCCCGTCTGCGGCCGTACCACAGGGCTGTCAGCAAAGGCAGGAATCCTATCCATACGCACCCGCTCCAGTCTACCGGAATAAAGGCGCAGGCCATCAGAATTCCGGAAAAAGCGGCCAGCAGCAGCCCTGCCCACACGGGCAGGAGACGAGGGAGGGAAGCAGGTGGGATATTCATCGTGAAAAGCCTTTTATTCCGGGAACGGGAATGCCGCCATTGTCCCCCATGCTGACTCATTCCTGCAACAAAAAAGATTGCAAAATTTACTCAAATGCGGAAATAGTGGGCGCAGTTCATACAACCCATCATACACAATGGCAGATATCGACGAAAAAACACCTCTAAACGTCCCCGGCAAATTTTACGTGGACAGTTCCTGCATTGACTGTGACCTTTGCCGCGAAACGGCTCCAGAAAACTTTGGACGGGATGACGATGAAGGAGTATCCTATGTCAAGAAGCAGCCGGACAACGACGAAGAGCTGAGCGCCTGTGAGGAAGCCCTGGAAGGCTGCCCCGTGGAAGCGATTGGCGACGACGGCGAATAATATTCCCCCATATATTATTTTAACCGCCCGGGGCTGTTGGTATTCAACGCTCCGGGCTTTTATTTTCCCCCTATGTCCTCCCCCTGGTTTCCCTACACGCCGGACAGAGACCGTCCGGATCCCCACGCCTCTCCCGTCCGGTATGATTATCTTTCCCGTGACGAACAGGAGGTGAGGCAGGCGCTGGCGGACTGGTTCCAGATATCCCCCGTCACCAGTGAAACACGTAACCTCCATACGGCGGAATCCCTGCTGGGGGATATTCTGTCCAAGCTTCCCCTGGACGGCGACGGGATGGATCCCGAATTGCTCCGGGCAGGATGGCTGAAAGCTGCGGGGCCATTCCTGGGCCAGCAATCCAACCTTCTTTCCATTGTCAAGGGAGTGGCCACCATTCAGGTGCTTCAACCGGCCATGCGCTACCATCTCCAGCAGTGGCAGGGAGCCCTGCTGGGAAAACTGAAGGACCAGTTCGGCAAAGACGCCGTTCATTCCATCCGCATACGGATAGGATAATTTTATACTGCGTAAAATGTTTTCTTTTGCAATTTCTCTGTTTCCTTGAAAAATCATTCATCATTCACGTGTAATATTTGCCATGCGATTATCCCTTTCCGCGCCTTTGCTGGCTTCCGGCCTGATGCTTTGTTTTACCTCCTCCCATGGAGACTGGACATCCCCGCACCCTCTCCAGCAGGAAAAAGCCGCTCCGGTCCCACTGATTCCCTTCCCGTCCCAGGTGGACTGGAAAACGGGAACATGCCCTAAAAAGGCTCCCGTTTCCGTGAAAAAAAACGCGTCCCTGTCCAAGACGCTGGGCAAGGAAGGGTATGAACTGCGGATCCGCCCCAACGGCATTCTGATTACGGCCGCTGACGATGCGGGCGTTTTTTATGCCCGCAGAACGCTGGACCAGCTGGGAGCCAGGGGAGATTACCCGTGCTGCGACATCAAGGACAGCCCCGCGTTCGCCATCCGGTGCTTCATGCATGACGCAGGCCGCCATTTCCGGACTGTTGAAACACTCAAGGCGGATATTGATGAAATGGCCCGGCTGAAAATAAACGCTTTTCACTGGCATCTGACGGATTACCCCGCATGGCGCATCCAGTGCAAAAAGTACCCTGTTTTGAATGATCCCTCCAAGAGGATTCAGGGACGGGACGTTAACGGCACCTACTCCTACGACCAGATACGGGACTTATTCCGCTACGCCAGGGAGCGCCATGTCCAGATTATTCCGGAAATCGATATGCCCGGGCACAGCACCTATTTTAAAAACTGCTTTGGCTTCCCGATGCATGATCCCAGAGGCATCAACATTCTGGAAGAACTGCTGGAAGAATTTTGCAGGGAAATTCCGGCGGAAATGTCTCCCTACCTTCATATAGGAGCGGATGAAATCCGCATTCCCAACGGAAAGCAGTTTGCGGACCGGATGGCGGCCAAGGTCAAATCCCTGGGACGGCAGCCCATCCAATGGGCGGGCAACAATGACCTGCCTGTGTCCGGAGACAGTTATGCCCAGCTGTGGAATGATGAAAATTCCGTAGGCCTGCCGGATCCAGCCAGGCAGAAGAATCCCTACTTCGACTCCACGGCAGGATACGTCAATTCCTTTGACCCCGGCATTCTGGTGCGCAGGAATTTCTTCCGCCAGCCCTGCGGAACGGCCAGGGGAAACAACCATTCCCTGGGCGTCATTCAGTGTCTATGGCCGGATACCCGGGTGGAGAACAAAAAAAACATTCCTGTTCAGAGTCCCCAGTGGCCTGCCATGTTCGCCATGGCGGAACGCAGTTGGAAAGGAATTCCAGAGGATGGTTCCCGTTTTGCCGGCAGTCTGCCGGAAAAGAACACGGAGGCTTATCAGGCCTTCTCTCTGTTTGAAAAACGCATGGAAGCCCTGGCCGGAAGCAGGCCTTTCCCTTACTGGAGGGATTCTTTCGTGGAATGGACGGTATTCGGCCCCGTTCCGCAGGACAGGCAGGAAGAAGTAAGAAATAACCTGCTGGCGGGCAAATCTCCCGCAGGGTTGTCTTCCATCCAGACGCGCGGAGGCAATTTGTATTTCCGTACCCGTGCGGGTGCGGAGGGTCTATTTTCCAAGACAAAACCGGGGAATACGGTATGGGCGGAGACGACGTTTCACTCACCCGTGGAGGGCACCATGCACGCTATGGTGGGGTTTGACGCTCCGGCCCGTTCCACACGGCGCTGTTCCGGAGTACCGGCTGCCGGGGAATGGTCCCAGTGCGGCACCAGAATATGGGTAAACGGCAAGGAAATGAAAAATCCCCAGACTTACAAACTGGCAGGCCAGCGGCGTTACGAAAAGCATACATGGAATTCGCCCGCAAATGAAATACCCTTTGACAACGAGGAATTCTGGTGGGCCCGGCCTCCTGTTCCCTTTCAAGTGAAGGCCGGGGAAAACAGGATCCTGATAGAACAACCGTACACAGGAGAATTCCAGTCGTGGGGAGTTAGCTTCATTCCGGTGAAAAAAGCGGGAGACCGCTGGATTGCCGACCCAAGCTATTATGCCAAACCCAGGAGAGAGAAACAGGATGACGTCTCTCCGGTGCCATCAAAGTAAGCGACAAGGAACACTCCCGGCGGAGCTTCCCGTCCATTGTTTCAAAGGTCATTTTCCCCCGCTCATCAGGACGAGGGAACAGGGGAAACAGCGTTTGAGGAATACGTAAACGCTCCGCGCCATCATGTAAACCGCGGGAACCAGGCACCACCACGCCCAGGCAGGCCAGGGGGAGGGAAAACAGCTCTCTACGCCCATCAGGGCTATCAGAACAAAAATATGGGAACAATACACGAAAAAGCTGCCGGACGCCCACCGGGCCAGCTTTTCCGACCAGCCGGGGCTGACGGCTTTTACAATAATTCCGAAGCTGAGGAAGGCCAGAACGATCAATCCTGAAAAAGAGCCGTCCGCAATCAGGAAAGAGTCCGTACAGCTTGCCCAGACAAGAACCACGGAGGCTAAAAGAATGGAACCATGCACGGCAAGGGGCATGTTGCCCCAGCGGTTCAGACAGCCCGGTGCGGCGGACGCCAGCATAACGCCGAGCGCAAAATCACCAAACATGTACGGACTGGGCCATGCCAGGGAGTCGTCCCACCGGTGCAGAAACAGGCAAAACAGGCCAAAGGCGTAAAGAGCTGGACGGAAACGGGAGAGCAAAAACGCAGCCAGGGTAAACATCATCAAGTCTCTCAGGAACCACATTGGGGTCAGCATGGGACATGTTCCCAGCCCAAACACGGAAGCCAGCGAACCAGGGGAAAGAGGCATGCCCGCCGCCAGCCAATAGGCCGCGCACCAGAAAAGATAAGGCCGCAGCAAAACCAGCAGGCGGCGGGCCGCCCACGTTCCGGCCCCCTGTTCATCAAGGCCGGAGGCGGAAAAATACCCCGCCAGCAGGAAAAACGTCGCCAGCGCCGGACCAATCAGCCATTGGTTGGGAGGAAACCCCATGGAAGGAACGTGCTGCATGATAACCACCAGCGTCGCCAGCAGCCGAGCAATCTCCACCCAAGGCAAACGAGGGTGAATTTCTTTACCGGACGCAGGGGAGACGGTCATGACAGCCCCATTCTGGATGATTGCTTTAAAAAAGCACTATTTTTTATTGATTTTATAGACGAAAAGCGGCCTTATCAGGCCTTCACAGGCATCGTATTATGGAAAATACCTGAAAATGATTTTTTTCTCATATTTTCATTTACGGCTTTATATTTCCATATGGGAAACAGCATTTCTTTCTGCACGCATTCCGAGCGCAGAGGCTGCATCAATACACGCTCCTGCACTGGATATTCTCTGATTTTGCCGAAACAGCTGCTGCCACACCACCTGCATTGATAAATGGTGAAATGCATCTGCCATATTGCAGGTTCTCCCGAATGGTTCTCCCATTGCAATTCCGTATTTTCCATTCATCAATGCCGTATGTCGCGAACGCCTCCCCTTCCCTGCCCGATGGTTCGTAAAATCATCAGCGGCTCCTTTGGGGAATCAGGGCTGAAGCTGCCGCAAGGACCTGAAGGCCCACAAAAAGGAAAAACCAGAACCAGCCACCTTCCACAAAACCGTAGGAGTGCAGGCCAATCCCCATGAGGTTGACACCGAACCACCCCCAGGCTGCTACGATATTTCCGAGCGAGGCAAGAACGAGGAAGCCTTGACAGGAACAGACGTGTAAAAGGCGGGCATGGAGGGTGCAGGAGCACCAAAGGAGTGTCATTAAGGCACCGTTTTCTTTAGGGTCCCATCCCCAAAACCGTCCCCAGCTCATGTCAGCCCAGATGCCGCCGAGCATTGTCCCCAGAAAACAAAAGAAGAGCGCCACGAGAAGGATGCGATAGACTCCGCAGGACCCGGCTTTCAGCCCCTTTTCACCCTGTCCGAAGCCGAAGAAACGGGCCACCAGATGATATGAGGCTAAAAACCCGGCAAAAAAAACACTTCCGTAGCCTATCATGATGGTCATTACGTGCATGGTGAGCCAGAAATTCGAATTGAGAACGGCACGCATCATGCCCATGGTATCGCCGCTGTAGGGCAAATTCATGGCTACCAGCAGTGAGAGAAGGCCGGAAGCGCAGGCGACCGCGGCAACAGGAAGCTGACGGCGGAGAATATAAAGCGTCCCGCCGAATAATGAGGCTACCACGCCCGCAAAGACGACTGAGGAATACAAATTGGTAACCGGGGGGCGCGATTGAATGTACATGCGGGCCGCAATGCCGAATAAATGCCATAATACCGCCATACACAGAAAGACCGTCGCAAAATGCAGCAATGCCTTCCGCCGCTTGAGAAACAGAGAGACTACGAAACAAACCAACGACATGCCGTAGAGAAGGAAGCCTCCAAAGAAGGGTTCGAGAGCATTGATGCAATGCTCGAAATGCAGTTTGAAAGAATCCATGGGCAGTATTGACTCCAATTCCCCGGAAAGTTGACGCAGAGTCTCTGCAGCAGTAGATTCATCTCCGGCAGCATAGGCATCGCAGGCTGCGGCATAGGCTTTCAGGGCGGTCCGCCCGGCGGGACTGAGATTTTTTTCGAGCAGAGCAGCAGCCGGAGTCAGGTAGCTTCCCTCATGTGGGATTACTCGCAGGGCCACATTCGGGTCCGCTTCTTCTACCTGCACAAGAGCCTGGAGGAATTGAAAATAGCGATTGGCACGGTAGAGCCGGTCAAGCGAGGGATGGCGTTTTTCGCGTTCAGCGGCTTCAAGCTCTGCTGAAGCTTCAACCATAGCTTCATGCCATGCATCAAGCGTCCCCAAACAGCCCGATGTCCCCTCCAGGCGGAGAGCGAGCGCAACGCCGGCCTGCTCATAAACGGCGAGTGCGCCCAGTATGGCTTCCGCGGCATGGGCCTGATGAGAATTGCCCCGCAGAGAGCCGCGCAGCAGGCCAGCCTTCTCAACTGCATCGGCATAGGAAAAATAACGGCCTCGTCCGCCAAGGAATTCGACCATATCCCTGTTATCCGAACGCAGAAAAGGTTCGCCGGCCATTTTTGCCGGGCAGGCGTTTAATGCCAGCAACCACTTCACCGGCCCGGTCCGAGAGCCTCCAAGATTCACCGACGTGCGGCCGCTTGCCAATTTAAGGGAATCCGCCGCTGCGCTTGAAACCGGCATCACTCGTCCTGCCTTCAGGCATGGCAGCGCTCCAGGTGAGGGCGCCCCTATGCCGTCAAATGAGGAAAAAGAATCCCCCAACCTCTGAAACAGAGGCGATAATGCAATCACAAGAGCAACGAAAAACGCCGTAAATAAAATAATTTTACACTGCATGTTTTTTTCGGGCACGCAGGGTTGAGAGAAAAATCAGCAGCATGCCCGCAAATACGCCGGGCACCGATATCCACGGAAAAAAGCGCACCGGATTACGTACGGCTGTGATTACACTCGTGCGGCCCCCATTGGCGTAACTGTTCTGGTAAAAAATCCAGCCTCCAAAGGAGACCGGAGCATTCATGCGAATAACCGTTTCCGTGCTTTCCCCGCCGCGCATGAAGCAAACCTCGCTTGAAAAGCTGCTGGGGATATCGCTTCCCGTCCATGTCCGGGCATCAAATTTTTTCAGCTTTACTGAAAAACCAAGGGGGATATTTTTCCTTCCATTCCCTCCGCCTGCCAGTATTTCGTGTGAGACCTCACCTGCATCCAGAACGAGTATTCCCTCCGTACGCAGAAAATACTGCAACGCCCCCGCCAAAATCAGCACTACCAGAAAGGCATGCGTGAGGCTCACTCCCACGCCGTGCAGTGTGAAGCGCGCACGCCGGAAAACAGACGCCGAAATATTCAGTACGGCCAATGCCCCTACGCCGGCGCCGCCAATCAGAGGAATCATCCCGAAGGAAAGGCAGCCCCAGCTTTCAAAATACCTGGCCTGCACAGCGGAAACACCGATAGACCGCGCCTCAAGAGTGCCGAGAAAAATGAGCAACACGGCATAAGCCATCAGCGCGCACGCGAGACGGGGAGATGCCATCCACTGCAAAATTTTCTTCATCAGCAGATCCTGAATGAAAAAGGGCCGCACGCCTCTGCCGCTCCAGCCGGGAAACGGAAGCATAGGGTCGTGCGGCCTGCTTCGTGATGAATAAGGACGGAATAATTATTTTTTGTCCGTGAAGGCAGCTTCCACTTCAGAGATCATCTTGTTCAGAGAAATGATGCCGCCGCCGGAAAGATACCATACCTGCGGGTCAAGCAGGATGATGGCGCCGTTTTTAGCCGCCTTCGTTTTGTTCACAAGCACATTGTTGAGGACATTCGGATTTTTGGCCGAACGGCCGATAGCAACCGAACGGTCCACCACAAAGATGATATCGGGATTGAGCATGGCAACGTATTCATAAGTCACCTGCTGCCCATGAACCCCCACCTTGATGTTTTTATCGGCCTGGGCCACCCCCAGGGCATCGTGCACCAACCCGAAGCGGGAACCCGAACCGTAAGCGCTTACCTTGCCGTCGTTCGTGAGGAGAACGAGAGCTTTCTTGCCGCTGGCCTGGGCCTTATCTTTCGTACGGGTTACGGCTTCATCAATGTTTTTGACGGCTTCGGCTGCCTTTTCGGGCACGCCGAACACATCACCCAGAAGCCTGATGTTTTTCTTGGCTTCCCCCAGCTGATCCTTGGCCAGAATATCGACCAGGTAAACGGGGGCGATGGAGGAAAGTTTCTGATAATAATCCTGCTGACGTCCTGAAATAATAATCAAGTCCGGCTTGAACGCATTGATGGTTTCAATATTGAATTCCTTGACCGTTCCAAGATCCGTATATTGTTCTCCGGAGAATTTGGAGAGGTAAGGAGGAAGGAATTTTTTGGGTAAAGCCAGCGCGGGAGTGACGCCCAGTTCGCTGATGGTCTCAAGCGAACCGTAGTCCAGCACGGCGACACGTTTCGGATTGACCGGAAGCTCGACCGTGCCCAGCGTGTGCGTGGCGGTGATCGTTTTGGCTTCATCTGCCGCGGCCATGGAAAGACCGGGAAGAATCAATGCGGCCAGAAATGCGGTGATTGTTGTTCTCATATTATTTTTTATTGTTTGTTGTTTTGGGAATTTAAGGAAATTCTATTCATAGTATACGCATATCTTTTTATCACCATAGGGTTCTATGGCGATATCCATACCGTAAATATCACGCAGCACATCTGTCCGGATGATATCTTCTGTCGGCCCTTGATGGCACAGGACTCCGTCCCTGAATGCCACCACGTAATCCGCATAGAAAGAGACAAAGTTAATATCATGAATTACGATGCAGATTGTCTTGCCCTGCTCCCGCACCAGGGAACGCAGCAGTTTCATAATGCGCGCCGCACGATGCATATCAAGGTTGTTCAAAGGTTCATCGAGAAAGATGTACTTCGTGTCCTGTGCAATGGCCATGGCAATATAGGCCATCTGCCGCTGGCCGCCCGAAAGTTCATCAAGGTAGCAATGGCGCAAATCGGCAATCTCGGTAAGTTTCAAAGCCTTTTCGATTTGCAGAAAATCCTGATTTTCCAGGCGGCCGCGGGAATGAGGGAAACGTCCGAAGCGAACCAGTTCCTCGACCGTGAGCCGCGCCGGAGTATGGAGGGTTTGCCCCAGGATGGTGAGGGTTTTGGCTAGCTCCCGGGAATCCCATTTCCTGAGTTCCCTGCCATCAATGGATACAGATCCTTCTGTGGGTTCCAGAAGGCGGCTGATAATGTTGAGCATCGTGCTCTTTCCGGCGCCATTGCTGCCGATAAAGGCCACCATCCGATCAGAGGGAAGCCTCGTGCTGACGTGCCTGAGCACGAAGGTTTCACGGTATTTTTTGGAAATGTCTCGTATCTCAATCATATACGTTTAATTTTCATGATCAGGTAGATAAAGTAAACCCCGCCAACGAAATTGATGATTACGCTCAGGGGCACGGAGAAGTTGAGCCACCGTTCGGTAAGCAGCATGCCGAAAGTCAATGCAGCTACGCCCACGAGAGCCGTGCCGGGCATGAGGACAATGTGGCGGTAGGTCGGGAATATGAAGCGGGCAATGCTCACGATGAGAATGCCCAGGAAAGTCACCGGCCCTACGAGCACCGTCGAGGCCGAGGCCAGAATAGAGACGATCATCAGGGAGCGCAGCACCACCCATTTGTAGTTCACGCCCAGCGTAATGGCCGTGGAGCGGCCCAGCGTAAGCACATCGAGCTTCCTGAGGTCGCAAACCAGCCAGATGACCGTCGCGGCGATCACAAGCCCCGCCGTAAACAGCAGTTCTTCATTGATG
>NZ_LBCB01000010.1:59299-76001 GCF_000980515.1 Akkermansia sp. UNK.MGS-1
CCCCGCCGTAAACAGCAGTTCTTCATTGATGCGATTGAAACTGGCGAAAAGACGCCCCTCAAGTATGGCAAATTCACTCGGATCTATCAGCACCTGCATGAAGTTCGACAAGCCTCCGAAGGTTATGCCGAAGATCATGCCTACCAACACCACAAAATAAATATTGCCGCCATTCTGTCCACGGAACATGTAGAAAAAAATACCCGTAGATACGCAGACCATCAGCAACAGGGCTCCCATGAAACAGAGCGGGCTCTGCATGGTCGTCAACTGTGTGCTGCCCACGAAGTAGAGCACGAGCGTCTGCAGTAATACGTAGAGGTTATCCAGCCCCATTACGCTGGGCGTGAGGATATAGTTGGTTGTAATCGTCTGGAAGACGACTGAAGACAGCCCCACGGCCGTTCCTACCAGCACCAGCGCAATAACAATAGGAATGCGGCGGGCCATGTTAAAGTCCCACGTTTCGGGGGTCATCCCCTGAAAGACATATACGAGCGCCAGCCCCACGCAGAGCAGACCCAGAATCAGGAAGGCCGGGAACGCGCGACGCCGGCCGGCAGCATTGCGGAAGGCATCATCTTTTTGATGTGGAATGGAATCAGGCATACGTTTTTCTATGGAAGAGCATGGCCAGAAATACAGCACCGCCGACCACGCTCAGGATAACGCCGATGGGGATTTCGAAGGGGGCGATAAGCATGCGCCCTGCCACGTCGCAAACAAGAACAAGCATGGCCCCCAGCCAAGCCGTATCAAACAAGATTTTCTTCACGGCATCCCCCCGGAAAATGCTCACGATATTGGGCACGATCAATCCGATGAAGGGGAGGTAGCCTACCTCCACAATCGTGATTGAGCTGATGATGGATACTATCACCAGTCCCATGCACATGATGCTTGCATGGTTCAGCCCCAACGCCACCGCGGCATCGCGCCCCATGCCGGCAATCGTAAAGAGATCGGCATAAACATAGGCCAGCAGCATCAACGGGATGCTGGCATAGAGCAATTCATAATTACCCTCAATGACAAGGGAGAAACTCCCCTGCAGCCATGACGCCATATTCTGTACAATATCAAACTGGTAGGCATAAAAAACGGCTCCGGCATTCACCACGCCGCCCAGCATGATGCCTATCAGGGGCACCAGAATGACATTCTGGTGCCGCACACGCGCAATCACCGCCAGAAAGCATGAGGTGCCTATCAAAGAAATCACAAAGGCGGCCCCCACGCGCCAAATGGGAGAGGCTCCGGGCAGATAAAGAATGGCGATCATTACCCCAAAGCGGCACCACTCCATCGTGCCTGCCGTAGTCGGCGACACAAAGCGGTTATTGGTGATGCGCTGCATGATCAAGCCGCTGATGGCCAGGCTGCTGCCTACCACGAGAATGCTGCAGAGGCGCGGAATGCGGCTTTGCAGCATGATCTCCCACCAGAACTGCAGCTGCTCGCCATCCATCTGCCACAGGTCGGACAAGGACACTTGAGCCGCCCCGATAAAGAGCGAATAAAAGGCAAGGCCAAGCAGAAAGCTCCACTGAATGATTCTGAATGCCATTTTCTCAGGCTTTCAACACGGCTGCATCAAGTTCCATTTCAAACAACAGATTGTCCCGGCACACATCGGCCTGTATGCCAATGCAGGGCATGATGGCGAGGCCGCGGCGCAGAGCTATTTTTTCGTAGTGAGGGGCATAATCCTTGTCTTTGAAATAGGCTACGGAACGGACGACATCCTTCCAGCCCATGCCGCGTGATTTCAGGATGGCTTCAATCACGTCCAGCGAAAGCTCTGTTTGTTTGTCGATATCGCCGAGATGTACGGATTCTCCGCCAGGGGAAATGCTGGCCGTGCCGGAGACGATGATTTGCCGGAAGAGAGGGTGGTCCACTTCTACCGCACGGCTGAATGAGCTGCGGTAATCCTGAGCCGAACATTGCAGAGGCGAAGGGATATCTTTTACTGTCACACGGTCGCCCTTAGGCCGAATGGCAAATGCGCGGGCCGACAAGGCCGCATTTTCCCGATTGCCGGAACCAATCCCCGTACTGGCCGGAACCAGACGATCAAACACGCCGCGGCTTTCAAAAAATGTGTCGCGGGCGCGGTTGAACTCTTCATACCAGTCCAGCAGGCGGTTATTGTAAAACCATGTGCGGACCACATGGGAAAAATCCATACCGGCCCGGTTCAGCGCTTCTTCCATCTGCCGGAATACATCCAATGTCTGCTCGGTTCGTCCGGCTGTCCGGTCACGGGGCGACAAACCGCCCAAAACGGCATACTCGGCATATTCATCCTCATAAAAAACGCCGGCGGAGCGGCCATTGAACTCAATCGCCCGGGCATTTACCCCCTCCACCGCGCAAATTTGCATGCCTCGATAGAAGGATGCGCCCGTTTTCGTACCCAAAAAGGCAGTCATCCCCGCCCCGGGCACCGGGGAGATATCCAGATCAGCGCTGCCATACACTTCCGGGCCAATCCACCGGAGACCGTTTTTTTCAGCTTTTTGGAGTAATTCGGCATGCTCGGCCAACTGCCCAGGTTCGCTTCCGGCGAGCGTAACGAATTGCAGAGATGCGCCTTCTCCGCCCAGCGGGAGCGACTTGACGGAAACACCTTTGTTTTTTTCCAAGTTGCAGGTCATGAGTATATTAGTTTTTTTAAAGTGATTTCAGGAATTGAATCAGTTGGCCGCGCTCTTTGGCGGAGAGATGGCGGAACATTTCACGGGAGAATTCGCTTTCGCCGAAATGCCACAGGATAGCCTCTTCAAAGTCGCGGGCGCGCAGGTCATGGAACATATCGGTATGGTTGGCGGTTTTGTGCATCAGCCCCCTTCCCCAGAGGGGCGGCGTACGCCAGAAACGAGAACGTCCGCGGTTGATTTCCCCCATATCGTGACGCAGCATATCCGTATAGGGGCGGATGGTCTGGTTTGCATAACCGGGAAGCGGCTTATATTCCCCCGTTGTCCATTCAGGCTTGTGGCAACCGGCACACCCCAGTTTATTGAAGAGTTCCTGTCCGCGGCGCACGTCAGGCTTGTCCAGGTTGCGGGCGGCAGGCACGGCCAGCCCGCGATGCCAGACCATGAAATCTTCATACTGCTGCATTGAGAGTTCCTCTTCCTGCGGGCCTTCAAGACCGCTTACATCAATGCCAAGTTCCTTCTGTTTTTCGAGCCATTCGGGCGTCATGTAGATGTTCGGACGGTTTTTGCGCGTTACATTCGTCACGTTCCAAAGCGCATTGGCGCCAGGACCGTTTTCCAGTGTGGCGCGCGAGCAGTCCCACGTGAACTTGCCGAGGCGCCGGGTGCCGTCGGGCTCGTCAATCCATTTGCCAGGAACCCCCTTCACCGGTCCTGTCATGCTCTTCTGGCGCCTGTATTCGGCAATAATATCCTCGTCACGGATGGCATCAAGCAGCCCCGTTCCGTAAATGCCGATTGTTGATTCGATTGACACGCGGTAATCGGACGGAAGCGGAAGCAACGGCTCAATCACATCTGCCGTGGGATAAGTCAACGTGCCCTCCGTCGGCTTGCCCGCATTGTAGGGCGTTCCGTCCGAATATTTGTTTCCGTACTGGTCAACAAAATCATGCCATTCTATTTTCACACCCTTGGCATAAGGTACAAAAGGAGGAACCGCTTTCGTCTGCAGCATGCCCGTGTACCCCTTAACCGGGGTGCCATCGGGATTATGTACAAAGGCCAGATAACCGTTGCCGTACTGCCTGTCAAAATTGCCGGTGCGCTGTCCGCGGCCATAACCGGGGTGGCAGGCCAGACAGGATGATTTAATGTAAGTGGGGCCGAGACCGCCGAAGCGATTGCGCTTCACGGGTACGAAGTTCCCTTCAAAAATAATTTCGCCCGCCTTGAAACGATTCGTCAGGCCGGCTTCAGTAATTGCCGGCGATTCCTGCTCAAACGCTTTACTGGTGGCATTAAACACCGTTCCCTTTTCACCGCCCAGATAGTAAGCCGGTCCGGGATCGCCATCTTTCGTCCTGAGCGCGGGGGGCGTGAAATCACGGCCGCGGTTCACATGGCAGCTCACGCATGAAGCTGTCATGTATTCGGCTTTGATATTGTCAAATTTTGATGCACTCCCCTGGGCCGGATTAATCAGTGCGCGTCCGGAAATGCGGGGATGTCCCAAAACGCCGGCATTCCTTGCCGTGTCCGGGATAAAAGATTGTTCAGGAGCCGCATCCCCAGAACCTCCGGAATTCACTATTGCCCAGGCGGCCGCTCCCGCTCCGAGCACCAGGACAGCCGCAGGTTTTGCAAATTGTCGATACTCCATGTGCATTGATGATTGGCAGGCTTTCCAGAAATACGGACCGTGGTACACGTCTCCGTCAGCCAGCCGACAATATGATATTGCAGCCCAGGGCCTTGCCGACCCTGGGCAATGCGGGTTAAATTACTTCACAAGAAGTTCCTGAACCTTGTCGAGGTTTTCGGAAAGTTCCTTGCAACTGTCGATGATTGCCTTGAGCTGCTCCTTTTTGTCGAGATTTTTCACCAGGGGCCCCTGTATGGCGTCAAGGCTCTTGAATACCTTGGCGATAGAACCTTTCACAGCCTGGTCAACCTTCGCGGACTTGGAGGCTACGAGAGGGGAAATCACATTGTAGGATTTTTCTACGCTCTGTACGTTGTGGCGGGAGTCCACCAGAGAAGTGTAGCTGTAAAGGGATTCACAGTCGGCGGCGTCAGCCGTTTCGTAGGGCTTGCCCACCTTTGAATCGGCTATTTCGTCAATAATGTCCTTGCTGCCGCCGATGATTTCATCAAGCACTTCCGAGTTTGACTCGTAGCGGCTGCCTGCCTGGCCAGCTTTTTTGAATTCCCCCGCATAGGACTTGCCGGGTTCTATTTCAGCTTCTTCAAGAATCTTGGCCTTCTCTTCGCTGATCTTGTCAGAACCCGCCCACCAGGCTTCAAGCGTGATAGCATCCTCAGCAATCACCTCGGCCACAGCGGCAAGGTAGGAAAGCTGTCCGGAGGTCAGATCGGCGGCCTTGCGGGGCTGCCCATCTCGGAACAGCAGGTATTCGGCAGCATGGAAACCGCGCGTTTCCGCGCCGAGGGAATTGCGTACGTAGGCGGCGTCAATCGTTACGCTCTTGCTGTCCGCGTTTTTGGCGACGGCATCAAGGTTCGTGGTATCCAGGGGCCAGGAGTCCAGCTTCGGGTCAAGGTTGGCGAAAGCAGCCGGGCCAAAGAGGAAGGATTCCGAAAGTTCCCACGGCACGCGCGTTTCAAGAAGAAGCTTCCCTGCTTCAGCAACCTTGGCATCGGTAGGAGCAGCCTTCAGCTCTTTAGCGGCCTTGGCGAATTTGAGAGCGTTATCACTCATCATCTTGTAGGTGGGAATGACAAGCTCATCCGCGTAGGCGGCAATCGCCGCGCTCGTTTTATCCACCTTGGGGGAAGCGGCCTTGGCCGCCTGAGCCTGGCTACCGAAAGCCAGGATTGTACTTCCGGCGCAAAAGCCGGCCAACAACATGCGTTTGTATGCGTTCATGGTTTTTTATTGATAATGAAAACATCCGTATCCTCCTCAGGGAGGCATCTTCCAATCCGGCAGGATTTTATGGCGTATCCGCCATTTTTTCCCGCCGGAGCGGAAAATAATAATCCGGCCAAACGATGTCAATTAAAAATTAGTCTAAACTAACTTTGCAACAAAAAGTCCCCCTTGTGACCGCATGCCGGAACATCGGCATGTTATTGATTCGGAAATATTTTCTGTTTCCGAATGCGCCCCGGAGCCGCCTTTTACCAAATTCCGAGTTTATCCGCGATAAGGCTCCTTACCTCGCCAAAAGATTTCACTGCGGGCGGATTTTCCGTATGGCCCCCAAGAAACTTCTCCATCCAGATTATATGGTACCAGCGGCCGAATTTGTATCCGCACCGATGAAATTTCCCTGCGAATTGATACCCCAAACGTTTATGGAACTGGACGCTGTCCCGTGTAAGATAGGGGTCTTCAGCTTCACAGGGATAAGCAATGCACGCATTTAAATTCAAAATATTCTGCATGGAGAGAATCTTTTCCAGAGCTGCATACAGTTCCCTTCCCGTTCCCATTTTTTTCATGTCTTCCCGCACGTATACCGTCGTTTCCACAGCCCAGCGATACGCTGCGCGGTCCTTGAACACTCCTGCATAGGCATAACCGGAAATATCCCCTGCCCTTTCCGCAACCAAATAGGGGTATTTTCCCAGTATGTGATCTATTCTTTTTTCAAACTCCGTCACTGCAGGCACTTCATATTCAAACGTGACAGCTGTCTTTTCCACATACGGAGCGTAAATTTCCAGCAGCTTGGCCGCATCCCGCCTCGTTGCAATTCTGATTCTGCTGCTTTTCATTTCGGTTGACTGTGCTGGGCCCCTGAGCCGGAAGCGCTGCCGATCATTCTAATATTTCACAAGCGATTGTCAATTTGAGGCCGCCCAAGCACCCGCCATTTCCGGGAAATATCATCCGCCGCATGTTTTCCGCCGTTCCCGTTCATGAACGGGAAGAAACGGGGTCAATATTCATTTCAAAATCAGAGTAAAAACCGCATTTTTTACCTTGTCCGGTACCCCGTGTCCATTTATGGAAAGCCCTCCCGAAAAAGTGAAAAAAGGCCGGAGTCCATAGAGAATCCGGTCTTTTGGAAAGGATAGGATGCCACTTCGCGGCGAAATCCGTCTCAGGAGTAAAAACCGATGTCCGGTTCCCGGTCCCGCCGCCTGCGTTTAAAATACGGATTGCGGTAGCGGTGGATGCATTTGCCGGAACTCCCAGGGGTATAATGAAGAGGGGCCGCCTCCTTGACGGCTTCACGGCTCAATATCTCCACAAAATCCTTCAAGGACATTTCCAGATCTGCATCGTGGCATGCCAGCGCGGCGGACAGGCGCACTTTGCCGTTGTCATAGTCCACATACATGGCGAACAGCGTGGTCTGGTACAGGTGCCACGGTTCCCCGCCCATTTTTCCGGACTGGTGTTGGCTGATGGCCTCCAACAGCCACGTCAGCGCATGTTCCAGTTCCAGATTGTCCAAAACATCCCGTATAAGAGATGTTTCGCGGCCGAAAACGGCCACGCTTTCCTGTTGTCTTGCCCTGTTGATTTTCATGTCTTGGTTCTCCTTTCCGGTTTCCCTTGTTAAGCAGAACGGCGGATAATTCTGCCGCTCCAATTGTTTTGGACACTTTTTTTCAACAGGTTGTTCAATCTGAATTCTCAACTGTGTCAGCCATGACCACTTTCCCAATGTACGGGAGTTCCCGGTAATGCCCATCCAGGTCCATTCCAAACCCCACCAGGAAATCGTTTCCCTGCGTAAAAGCCACGTAATCAGCCTCAAAAGGCACTTTCCGGCAACAGTGCTTGTCCACGGCTACAGCAGTGAGGACTTCCTTCACCCCTCTTCTTTTCAATTCCCGGCAAACTTCATCCAGCGTAGCACCCGTATCCAGAACGTCATCCACCACCAGAACAGGCACATCGGGCTGGAAATCCCCGCAATCCCCCTCCCACGCCACGGAACCGGAATTTCTCATTCCGGCATAACTGGAAATTTTGACGGCTTTCACCGCAGGCCGGGATTTCAAATGCTTCTCCAACATCGCAGCGAAAGGAAGAGCGCCGTTCAGCAGCAGCAATAAAATATAGGGTTTTCCTGCCATGGCCCTGTCAATGGATGCGGCCAGTTCCCTGACGCGCGCGCAGATGGCATCCTCTGCAATCAAAGGAGTGATGGTGTAAGTCATGGAAACGGAGTATGATAATGTTTCCTGTAAGAAAATCAATCCTTAAAGAAGGATGAACGGAGACAAAACATTCCCGGCCGGGCTCCAGCAAATTTTACAAGAAGCAGGACTGGTCTTCATAGTCAGGAGGCAACAAAAAAGCGCTCTCAAGATTGTTTCTCCGCCCCGATCGGCAGAGAATGCGGAGGCGCATTTAACGGTGGCTTCCCGCCGGACCGCATGGTAAAGTAAGGCAGAAATGACTGATTCCCCTTCCAAGCGCCTTTTTATTCTGGATGGAATGGCCCTGGCTTACAGAGCCCACTTCGCCTTTTTCTCCAATCCCATCCGCAATTCCAAGGGAGTCAATACTTCCGCCGTGTACGGCTTCGCCAATACGCTGCTGGGCATTCTGGAGCACGAACGCCCCACGCACATCGCGGCCTGTTTCGACACTTCCGCTCCCACGGCGCGCCATAAGCTTTACCCTGCCTATAAAGCCAACCGGGAATCCATGCCGGAAGAGTTGAGCGACCAAATGCCCCTGATTTTCAGATTGCTGGAAGCCATGAATATTCCCATTCTGCGCTATGAAGGCTATGAGGCGGACGATACGATAGGCACGCTGGCACGCATCGCGGACGGTACGGAGGGATTCCAGACCTACATGGTTTCCCAGGACAAGGACCTGGGCCAGCTTATTTCCTCCACCTGCTTTCTGTGGAAACCCGGCAAAAGGGGCAATGACCACGAAGTGATTGACCTGGCAAAGCTCAAGGAGCAATGGGGCATTGAACGTGCGGACCAGGTAGTTGATATTCTGGCCCTGATGGGCGACAGCTCCGACAATATTCCGGGGCTTCCCGGCGTGGGGGAAAAGACGGCCAAGCTGCTGATCGGAGAGTTCGGCTCCGTGGAAAACCTGCTGTCTAATACGGATAAACTGAAAGGGAAGCGCAAACAGATTGTGGAGGAAAACGGGGACATGGCAACCCTTTCCAAGCAACTGGCCACCATTGACCGGAACGTTCCCCTGACGGTGACCCTGCCTGAATTGGTTAAAAGAGAACCCAGCCCGGAAGAACTGCAGGCCCTTCTCCAGGAGTTGGAATTCCGGTCCATGCAGGCCAAGCTGTTCGGGAAAAAAGCGCCGGAGCCCAGAAAAGCCCCCCTCCCGGCAGACGATTTGTTTGCTCCCGCCCCCCGGACGGAACAGCCTTCGTCGGCGAAACCCTCCGCCCCTGTGTCGGGAGTACGGCAGAACGGTTCGGGACAAATGGATTTATTTGAGGAACGCCATTTGAAAACGGTAGATGATTTCAGGCACGAATATATTATTGCAGATACGCCGGAAGCCCGTTCCGCCATGGCAGCCGAGCTGGAAAAGTATGATTCCTGGTGCTTCGACACGGAAACGACGGGCCTGAATCCCCTCATGGACAACCTGCTGGGCGTCGCCTTTTGCGCTGAACCGCACAAGGCATGGTACATGCCTGTCTCCGGTCCGGCGGATCTGGAAGCAGTCAGGCCGCTCCTGGAAGGCCCCGCAGAGAAGATAGGGCATCATCTGAAATTTGACCTGGAGGTTTTGCGAGCCAACGGCATCCATGTCAAAGGCCCCTTTTTCGATACATTGCTGGCTCATGCCCTGATCGCTCCAGGCATGAAGCACGGAATGGACGTTCTGGCGGAAAATTTGCTGCAATATTCCACGATTAAACTGAAGGACATTGCCGCTCCAGGAGCAAAAAAACGGGAACTGGACACCAGCGGCGTTCCCGTGGAAGTAATGGGCAAATATTCGGCGGAGGATGCGGATATCACCCTCCAGCTTTCCGCCGTCCTGAAAAGGCAGGTCAAGGAAAGCGGCATGGAAAAACTGTTCCGTACCGTGGAACTGCCCCTGCTTCCCGTGCTGGCGGACATGGAGTTTTCCGGCATCCGCGTGCTTCCGGAATCCCTGGAGAAGGCTTCCGTCAAGGTGGGAGCCATCATTGACGGCCTACGGGAAAGAATTGAAGAAGCCGCAGGCCATCCCCTGAATCTGAATTCCCCCAAGCAGCTCGGAGATTTCCTGTTCGGAGAACTGGAGCTGGTGAAGAAGCCCAAGAAGACGAAGACGGGCCAGTTCGTGACGGATGAAGACACCCTTTCCGCTCTGGCCCCCCAGCATCCCATTGTAGCGGATATCCTGGCTTACCGGGAGAATATGAAGCTGAAGAGCACATATCTGGATGCACTGCCCAGGTATATCTGCCCGCGGGATGGACGCATCCATACCCAATTCCACCAGATGCTGACCGCAACCGGGAGGCTTGCCTCCCAGGATCCCAATCTTCAGAATATTCCGGTAAGGACGGAACAGGGGCGCCTGATCCGCACCGCCTTTGTCCCCGCCTCAGAGGAATACACCATGCTGTCTGCGGATTATTCCCAGATTGAACTGCGCATCATGGCGGCTCTTTCAGGAGACCCCGCCATGTGCGGAGCATTCAGGGAAGGACGGGACATCCATACGGAAACGGCCGCCCGTGTGTACGGCATTCCCCGCGACCAGGTGGACGCCGTTATGCGCCGTGCGGCCAAAACGGTGAATTTCGGCATTATTTACGGCATTTCCGCCTTCGGTCTCTCCCAGAGGCTGGGCTGCCCCCGCGGAGAAGCCGCCACTTTGATTGAAAACTATTTTACCCAGTTCCCCATAGTTAAATCCTTCATGGAAGACCTGGTTCACAAAGCGGAACAAGCCGGTTACGCGGAAACGCTATTGGGGCGACGGAGGATGATTCCGGAAATCAATTCCGCCAACAAGACCATTAAGTCCGCCGCGGAACGTACTGCCATCAACACCCCCATCCAGGGCACGGCGGCGGATATGATTAAAATAGCCATGATCCATGTGGACAAATTGCTGAAAGGCACCAGATCCCGGCTTATCCTCCAAATTCATGATGAATTGCTGGTGGACCTGCACAGGGATGAGTTGGCTCTCATTCCCAAGATAGAGGAAGCCATGGTCAGCGCGCTGCCCCTGCCCAACGGCGTTCCCATTCTGGTGGAAGCCAGGACGGGAGGCAACTGGCTGGAAGCCCATTAAAAAATATCGGAATTATGCAGAATAGTCTTGTCGCAAGATTTTCAGAATATTTTAAATATTGATATTTAGCAAATTGCTTCGATAAAAAATCGGAAAAATCAACGAAACAAGACTAAAGTAAATAATACCGAAAAATATTTTTTCAAAAGACTCCCACGCGTTCCGCATTCCAGAATTCCCGCGCCTTCCCGATGCCGTATTTTCCCTTCCGGCCGTATCGGTTTCCAGTTTGTGGACGAGTTGTCCCTCCAACGGGAAATTTTTGAAAAGAATGATTCCCCCGCGGCAGAAAAATGGGTGGGAAAGGATATCCCTTTGAAAAAATGAATTAAAGAATCAGAGCGTCCCCTGACTGGAATTCCGGAACGGTCACCAGGGCTCTGCCGTCTTTTAACGCCACTACCTGCACCTTGCGTTCCTGCATTCCTGACGGCGTTTTTACCTGGATGGAGCTGCCGTCCCTGACGGCGGAAGCGGGAATCCACGCGGAAACGGGAACTTGAACGTTGATGGCTACTTGAAGAGCCATATTGACGGGAGCCACTTGCCACTCGGAAACATGGGAGGCATTCGGCTCCAGGGAGGCAATCAACACGGCGGAATTGCTTTTGGAATCCAGCGCCGCATCCACCGCCGTAACGCGGCCCAGCCACTGCAGCCGTTTTCCATTATTCAGCACGCAAGAGGCGGTCAGAGCCGTATTCACCTTGCCCTGCTCATCCCTGGGCAATGCGGAAAATTCTTCCAGCGGAACGGGAATCCGTATCATCCGCTCCTGAAGAGGAATTACTTTCCCCACCGGCTGCCCGGCGACCACGCGGGCACCGGCTCCCACAGAGCATTCCACCACCTGGCAGGTATAGGGAGCTTCCAGCACCGTATCCCGGAGGGCCTGTTCTGCTTCCGCCACATACGCCTCCGCGGCGTTCAGCCTGGCGTTTACGGCTCTGCGCTGCGGCACCCGGAGCACCAGTTCGGATTCCTTTCCGCTTTTGGAGACGGAGCTGTATGTCTTTTTGATGGCTTTCAGGGCTTCCGCCTGCTCCGTAGAAACATCCAGGCGGGCCTGTTCCAGTTCCGCCTGAGCGTTCGCCAGCCGGGCGCGGGATTCAAATTTTTCCAATTCCATCAGGGGGGTTCCCTTCAGGACAATTTCCCCCACATTAAACAGGGGATGCACTTTGTCCACCTTTCCGGAAACGCTGGGAGAAAGCATCGTCAGGTAGGAGGCCTTCACGATGCCGGGCGCGGAAATAAAAAGAGTGTTCGTCTGCAGCCGGAGGGGTGTCTCCGTTCCTGCGGGCGCGCAGCCCCTGTTTCCGGAGGAGGAAAAAGAGACGGACGGCTCCGTTACAATAGCCGTGCCTATCAGAAGCGCCACAATCCCCAGGCCGATGCCTATGGACCAGGACGTTCCCTTTTTTTGAGGGGCCTCGCTCATCAACAGCTCCGGGGGAAACGCGTCCCGTTATTTGGGATATTCCGTCTCCATGATGTGGGAATAGGCCTCCGCCGTTTCCACAGCCACGGTTTCAATATTCTTCATCAACTGGGCAAACTGGGCTTCCGTGAGGTCCATGCCTTCCAGAACGAAGGACTGGCGGTAATAAACATACCCGCTGTTGGGGTCCAGCTGAAAGGCGCCGGCCGTCTGGTCCGCGTTCAGTTCGCTGAGGATAATGCTGACTTCCACACGGCGGTTTTCAGGAACCTTGGCGGCAAAAAGCACGTCAATGACCAGCGTCTCCGGACGTTCAATCATGGTGTACAGGAGGCTCACCGGGGTGAACGTATCACAGGGGACGAATGCGATGCCTGTCTTAATGTTGTGGTCATCAGCGGAAGTAATCCATTCCGTTTCTTCCCCTCTCTTTCTGAGAACGGTGTACACACGGTCCAAAAGGCTGAGATGCTGGTTTTCCATATTGAAAATTGTTTAACAGGGGGTTGCTTGCAAAGGCGCATGCAACGTACGCGCCCGTTTACTGAATTCAAGCTTACTGGCATCCTTCTGATTCGTCAAGCTCTCCTGACGTAAAGAAATTGAAAAAACACGTATGCGGACGGCATAAAAATACAGACGCCGTCCGAAAAGGGCGGCGTCTGGAAAAAACGCGTGCACCGGGAGTTCCGGCTTCTTTCCGAGGTTCTTTTTACAGGATATCCCCGGGCTGGTAGCCCGCTCCGTCCGGAAACCTGTCCGTCACTTCCTTCACCATGGAGCGGAATGCTTCCACCTGGGCGTCAGCCATGCCCGTAGCGGAGGAATTGGAATCAAAAATGCGCTGAAGGTCCGCCCGGTCTATTCCCAGGCGCCCGTCTTCCGCCAGGCGGTCCAGCAAATTGTTTTCCATGATTTTCCCGGCCCGCAGGTCATTGGAGACGGCCACGGCATGTTCCTTGATCACCTCATGGGCGGTCTCCCGGCCAATGCCGCGCTTGACGGCCTCCATCAGGATGGTGGTTGTCATCAGGAAAGGCAGGTAGCGGCGCAATTCCGCAGCCACCACGGCCTCATACACGCCCATCTGGTTCAACACGGTCAGGAAAGTTTCAAACAGTCCGTCCGCAGCGTAAAAGGAATCAGGCATGACGACACGGCGCACCACGGAGCAGGAAACGTCCCCTTCATTCCACTGATCCCCGGCCAGCCCGGAAATCATCATCAGGAAACCCTTCAAGATGACATGGAAGCCGTTGACGCGCTCGCAGGAGCGGGCGTTCATCTTGTGCGGCATGGCGCTGGAGCCAGTCTGTCCCTTGGCGAACCCCTCCGTAGCCAGTTCATGGCCGGCCATCAGGCGCAGGGTCTTGGCGAAGGAGGAGCAGCCGGAGGTGAGTTCCACCAGCCCGGAAACCACGGAGAAGTCCAGAGAACGCGGATATACCTGCCCCACATTCATCCACTTGGCAGGGATACCCAGGTGGGCGCACACGCGGTCTTCCAGTTCCAGCACGCGGCCGGCATCCTGCCCGAAGAGGGAAAGCTGGTCAAGCTGGGTTCCAACAGCGCCCTTCAGTCCGCGCACGCTGTAACGGTCCATGAGGGAAATCCAGGAACCCAGGCCGTGCACGATGTCTTCCCCGAACATGGCGACGCGCTTGCCCATGGTCGTGGTCTGCGCGGCTACATTGTGCGTGCGTCCGGCAATGGTCACGTGCTTCCATTGTTCAGCCAGGGCGCTCATGCGGTTCAACACGGCCACGGCCTTGTCCCGGATGATTTGCATGGACTTCCATATCTGGAGCTGTTCCACATTTTCCGTCAGGTCCCGGGAGGTCATTCCCTTGTGGATATGCTCGCATCCGGCCAGTTCACAGAATTCTTCTATGCGCGCCTTCACATCGTGGCGCGTCACGCGTTCACGCGCGTCAATGGAAGGGAGATTTACCTGGTCTTTCACCCGTTCATAGGCCTCAATCACCCCGTCCGGAATATCCAGCCCCAGATCCTTCTGGGCTTTCATCACGGCAATCCAGAATTCGCGTTCCAGAATGATGCGGCCCTCTGCGGACCAGATGGATTTCATGGCGGCGGAGGCGTACCTTTCAGCCAGGACATTGGGAATCACGCTCATATCAAAATGTGTATATGCGGGGGTTATCAAAAACGGTGAGCCGCCATGATCATGACGGAAGGGAAAAAAGCAAGCACTTTCCCGCAGCTTCACGGATTAGGGACGCCGGGGAATTCAAAGCCATTCCTTTTATGAACTTGATTCAGTATTGCGCCTCCCTCCCAATAAAAGTTTCAGGAACAGGCAAAAATTTTTATTTCCGAATGCCGGAATCGCAACATCTCCGCTTATCGCCATGTTCCTCATTCCCCTGGCGGCGGTTCCAGGCCGTACCTGGCATAACCGGAGACGATTTCCTGAAGGATGGCGGAAATTTTTTCCAGGGAACGGACAGGAACGTATTCATACTTTCCATGGAAGTTGTGGCCTCCGGCGCACAGGTTGGGGCACGGCAGCCCCATGAAGGAGAGGCGGGCTCCGTCCGTGCCTCCGCGCACAGGGACGATTTCCGGCCTCACTCCCACGGCTTCCATGGCCCTGCAGGCATGTTCCACCAGGTGCATGTGCGGAAGTATCTTTTCCTTCATGTTGTAATAGGAATCCGTAATCTCTGCCTTTACCGTCCCCTCCCCGTATTTACGGTTCAGCAGGGCCACGCATTCCTGCATGAATTCCTTCTTGCGCTCAAAGGCCGCCCTGTCATGATCCCTGATGAGGTACTCCGCAGCCGCCTGTTCCACATCTCCCCGGAGTGAATCCAGATGATAAAAGCCCTCGTACCCTTCCGTAAAAGCGGGATTCTGGAACGCGGGCAGCATTCCCTGGAATTCCATGAGAACCAGGCAGGCATTCAACATCCTGCCCTTGGCGCTTCCGGGATGAATGGAAGAGCCCTGCACCGTCACCACTGCGGAAGCCGCATTGAAATTTTCGTATTCAATTTCCCCCAGGGCGCCTCCGTCCACGGTATAGGCGAAATCCGCACCAAATCGCGCCACGTCAAAGGCATCCGTTCCGCGTCCTATTTCCTCATCCGGCGTGAAGGCGATCCGTATCTCGCCGTGAGGCCGTTCGGGGTTCAGCAGGAAGGAGGCTGCCATATCCATGATTTCCGCCACACCGGCCTTGTCGTCCGCGCCAAGCAGGGTAGTTCCATCCGTCACGACCAGGTCCTGGCCCAAATAATCCGTCAGTTCGGGAAAAACGGCGGGGGAAAGCACCATTCCCTGTTCCGGATTGAGCAGGATGTCTCCGCCGTCGTACGAGCGCACGATGCGGGGCTTCACTCCGCTGCCGGAGACTCCCGGAGCCGTATCCACATGGGCCACCCAGCCGATGACGGGAACATTCCCCTCCACGTTGGAAGGGATGGAGGCGTAAACAATTCCGGAATCATCATCCAGTTCCGCCTGCGCTCCCATGTCCTTCAATTCCCCGGCCAACAGCCGGGCCAGCTCCGTCTGGCCGGGGGTGGATGGCACGGTGGCGGAATCCGCGTCCGACTGAGAGCCCACGGAGACATACTTCAAAAAACGGTCTAAAACGGAGATGTTCATGGGAAAAATCAAGGATTGGCAAGAGTCTACCACCCGCCCCCGCGAACACAAGCACAAGACACGGTTTATTCTTGCGATTCAGGACGGTGTGCCGTATGTAAACAAAGCTTCTCCCCATGATGACTCCTCTCCCCCTTGGCATTACCCTTGCTTTGTCCCTGACCTGCGGCTCCATGCCCCTTCTGGCCCAGGGGTCGTATATGCCCGGCCCCATGCCCGCCACCGCCGGGACAAAGCAGGATCCAACGGACATGTACCTGGAGGCGTTGAGGCTGGTGACCCAAGCCGCAGGACTGGTGGAAAAACGGGATTATATAGGAGCCATCCGCCTGACACAGCAGGCGGAAGACAAGTTCGGACGCCTGGCTAAGTCTTATCCCCAATGGCGCCCCAACCTGCTGCAAACGCGCCGCCAGCTCAACAGGGAAAATCTGGACCAGTGGCAGAAGCTGGCCCAGCAGCAGGCCGCCGCCTCTTCTTCATCCGGCCTGGAGCTGGAACGCCCGGCCTCCGTGCCGAAGCGCCCCAGGCCAAAACCCAACATAGCCCTCCCTCCCGGCTACAAGGGCGTGGAATTCCCTACCCGTCCCGGAGAATCCCTGATCAATACCATCCCGTCCCCTTCCGTTTCTCCCGGGGCGGCTCCGGAAGTGGTGGAGAGCAATTACGAACGCATCCGCAGACTGCTGGATAAAACCACCATGGAGAACAATGCTCTGATCCAGGCTCTCAAGCGCACCCGCC
>NZ_LBCB01000010.1:76258-143876 GCF_000980515.1 Akkermansia sp. UNK.MGS-1
CTCTGATCCAGGCTCTCAAGCGCACCCGCCGGGAGCAGGAGGAGATTCTGGCAAAACTGGCCGTGGCATCCGCCGGAGAATCCGTTTACCGAGATGAATTGCTCAAGGTCAAAAAGCAGATGGAGGATGAAAGAAAGACCAGCAACAAGCTTATTCAGACTCTCACCAGGAGAGTGGAGGAACTGGAACAAAATGTCACCTCCCTCAGCCAGGACAAAGCCCGTTATCTGGCGCAGATCGCCGATCTTCAGCTGCAGCTCAAGGAGTACCAGGACAAGCTGGACAAAGTGACGGATGAGAAAAACGCCCTTCAGAAAGACCGGGACCAATTGGCGGCCCTGGTGGAGCTCAACAGCCCGGACAAAACAAAAAACCTGTTGGACCGCAACCTGACGCTGGCGGCCCAGCTCAAGGATGCCCAGGACAAAATCGCCGCTCTGGAAACAGCCAAATCCGATTCCGAAGAACAGCGGAAAGCCAACCTGAAAGCGTTGGAAGAGGCGCGTGAGGAATCCGCAGACCTGAAACAGAAACTGATTGCCATCCGGGATGAAAACATCGGCTACCGCAAACGCATCACAGAGTTGAATACCAAGCTCATCAATGCGGATGTGGAACTGTCCAAGCTGGAGGCCAATCCGGAAAAAAGCCCGCTTCTTCTGGAAGAAAACCAGCTGCTGCGCTCCACCATCGCCAAGCAGCTCCGCATACTTTCCGTGCAGGACCAGAGCCGCTCCCTGCTCATCAGCACTTATAAGCGGCTGCATCAGGAAAATCCGGACACGGCGGAAATAGCCTCCCTGATGGACAATGAAGAAGCCATCAAGCTCACTCCTGCGGAAAAACAAATTGTCAACGCCATTGCCAGGGATAACAATATCAATGTTCCCCTGACGGATCAGCAGAAGGAAAAAATCAACAAGCTGGCACAGGCCCTCTCTGCGGAACGCGGCAAGGCCGCCCAGCTTGCTCGGGATTTGGAACTGGCGCGCAGTCAGATGAAGACCAAAGCGGACAAATCCGCCAGAAACGACAAGAAACAGGCGGAAGCCCTGGCGCGGGCCCAGAAGGCCCTGGAACAGAAAAACATTCAGGTGGAGGAACTCACCCGGCAGATGGAAGAACTGAAAAGCCGTTCCGCCGAACAGGCCCGCCTGGCCGCCATCTCCGCCGGAACCATTACTCCGGACCAGGAAAAAGCGCTGAACCGGAGCATGGAAGCCACGGTACGCCGGAAGCTGGAGGCGGAAGCCCTGGGGCAAGGCGCCGCAGAAGCCTTCGCCAAAAAACGCTATGCCGCCGCAGAACAGCTGTACCGGACTTTGCTGGACTTCCAGCCGGCTCACGTTCCGGCCCTGGTCAATCTGGGGACCATTCTGCTTCAGCGCAACAAGGCGGAGGAAGCCATCAAATTTCTGAAAAAAGCCACGGAACTGGACGCCTCCTCCTCCCCCGCATGGTTCATGATGGGGGTGGCCCAATACCGCGCCGGGGAAGACCACCACGCCATCGCCTCCCTGACGGAAACGGTCAGGCTGGATCCGGCCAACGCTCCCGCCCTGCTTTACCTGGGCAACCTGGAAACCAGCGCCGGGAACTATGAAAAAGCGGTGGCCCACTTTGAAAACGCCCTGAAAATCCAGCCGGAATCACCGGACGCGCACTTCAACCTGGCCTGGACCTATTCCCGGCTGGGCCGCACGGCGCAGGCACGCAAAAGCTATGATGCAGCCATCCGCTGCGGAGGCTTGCCGGATTCCGACCTGGAGCTTGCCATTACCGGAACCACCACCCTTCCCCGCAAAAAACAGGCTGCGGACCAGAATCCCGCCTCCGCCGCAAAAGAGGACGGCCCCCAGCTGGCCGCGGCAATAAGCGATCCGTCTGCCATTCCCCACGACGCCAATGAAGTGCCTGCTCATGTGGCGGAGGATCCGAATGCGCAGGAAAAGCCGTCCGCCGGTCCCAAACAGGTCGTCGTCAGCCACCGTCCGGAAACCGACCCCATCTCTCTGGCAGCCCAAATGAGGGAAACTGCCCCTGCGGCGGCATCCGCACAACCTCCGGCAGAAGCCGCAACTGCCGCAACGGAAACGCCCAAGCCGGAAAAGCAGGAACCTCCGCGCAGGAAAAGCCGTTTCCGAATCGGTTCCTGATGGAATTCTTCCCTTTCCCACTAAATAAAGCCATGTATCACGTTTCCATTTTAGGACTGGGCCTCATTGGCTCACGGATTGCACGCCATATGGCCGGAATGGGCGACAAGGTCACCGTCTGGAACAGAACTCCGCGGGAAGATTTTCCGGAAGCGGTTCCTACCCCGGCGGATGCGGCACGCGCTTCCAAAGTTATCCAGCTCTACCTGAAAGACAGGAATGCCTGTCTGGAAGTGTTTGAACAAATGAGAGGGGCTCTGACACCGGAGCATATCATTCTGAACCATTCAACCATTGACCTGGCGACCGTCGGCAAACTCTCCCTGATGAGTTCCGCCATCGGCTGCACGTATGTGGATTGCCCGTTCACCGGCTCCCGTTTGCCCGCGGAAAAAGGGGAACTGGTTTACTACGTTGGCACGGATTCCACCACACTGGACCGCATACGCCCCGTGCTGGAGCACAGTTCCCGGGACATCCTGCACCTGGGCGGCATCGGAGCCGGCACCGTCGTCAAACTGGTTACCAACATGGTCTCCGCCACCATGGTGCAGAGTTTGAGCGAAGCCCTGGCCATCTCCCAGGCGTACGGCATTTCCCCGGAAATGCTGGGCCAGGCCATTTCCCGGAACGTCATCGCCTCCCCTCTGGCTGCATTTAAGCTGCCCCTGATGGCAAAGCGTGACTTTTCCACCCATTTCTCCCTGGACAACATGAGGAAAGACAGTATTTACGCTCAGGAACTTGCCGCAGAAAAAGGAATCCACCCGCCTGTTGCCGCCCTGGTTTCCTCCATCATGGGGAGGCTGTGCCGGGAAGGTCGCGCGGAAGAGGATTTCAGCTGTCTGGCGGAACAATTCGACTAACTTTTTCCGTTGATGAAATTCAGGGGAACATGCGTCTTTCTGTTGACGGCTCTTCTTCTGCTCCCTGCCGGCCGGGGACAGGAACGAAAGGAGCCTGGCAATGATTCTTCCGCGGAAGTGCGGCAGACGGAAGAAGAATCAGCATCCGTCCAGGATGCGGATTTTATTGATGACGCCTCGGACCGTCCAGTATTGCAGGGCAGTTCCAATGTAAACCCCGTCGTTCCCCCTTCACCTTCGGCAAGGACCGCCGCCGGAGCGGAGGAACAGCCCGCCAAAAGGCAGCCGTTCACCAGCGTTTCCACCTCCAAGCAATTCCACGTCACCGGGATGGACTCCCTGCTGGCCGGGGCCATCGCCACCCGGGCGGATGCCATACGCACCGCGCTGCTAAAAGTCCTCAAGCAGCCTGACGAATGGAAAAACGGCATCAACATCCGCCTGGTAGGAGAGCCGGGAAGCCCCGTTCCGGCCAACCCCGTCCGCATGCAAACCGTCATTGTAGGCAATACCCTCTCCTATAGCATTTTCATTCATCTGGGCCACGGCATCAACCAGGACAGCCTGCGCCGCGCCATCGTCTCCACCCTGCTTTATGAAATGATGCTGCGCACAGTGGACCCGGAAGGCCTGCCGGACAACGTCACGCTGCCCCCCTGGCTGATTGCCGGGTTGGAACAGGCTGTTCTGTGGCACAATAATGAAGCTGACCGTGCCATGTATTCCACCCTGTTCCAGCAGTCCGGAATTATGACTCCGGAAGAAATCCTGAATTGCCGGGAACCGGAAAAGGAACTGGATGCGACCTCTTACGCGGCCTATCAAACTTCCTGTGGAGCCCTGGTGCTTTGCCTGCTGAACCAGGAAAACGGTCCGGAAGGAATGAAACAGCTTCTGGACCAGGCTATTCTGGGCAATGACGATCCCAGAAACCTCATCAAACGCCATTTTCCGCAGCTCAGCCTGACCCCCACTTCCCTCCATAAATGGTGGACGCTTCAGCTTTCCCGCATGGCGACGCCTCCCCTGACGGAAACTCTCACGATTACGGAAACGGAACGTCATCTCCAGGAAGCCCTTACCCTGGTCAAGTATGATCCGGATACCCGCACCACCGTCACATTTCCCCTGGATGACCTGGAACAGGCCCGTTCCCTGCCGGATCTGAACAGGCAGCTTTCCAACGTGGCTGGCAGCCTGCTCAACCTCAGCAGGCGTTCCTTTCCTTCATACCGGCCCGTCATTGTAGAATATGCCAAGCTGGTGGCCCTGATGCAAACAGGGAAAGTCAACAGCCGGGAAGCCGTCCCCAAAATCAGCCAGCTTCGGGAAATAAGAAACCTTTCCATGAAAACCGCCCGCCGCGTCCGGGACTATATGGACTGGTATGAAATCAACACGCGGTCCGGAACCGGCAAGACATTCGCTTCCTACGCGGCAGCCGTGAAAATCCTCCGGGAACAGGAACAGCCGGCCAATACCCCTGTTTCCCGCTACTTGGACGACATTGAAAAACTGTACACCCTCCCGGCCAGGGCTCCCGTGCCCTCCCTGCATGGGAAGGATTAAGGAATTAAGGAAAGGCGTTCTGCGGCGGAACCATCCTGCCGTCCCCATCAAGAGCGCCGCACTTCTAAAAAAACGGCTTCCTGTGCCGTGCAATGTTCTATCTTCACGGCATCACAAAATGCCGATGAGTTCTCCCCGGAAGCCGGATGGTGCGGAAATCTGGTGCTATGAAGAGAATTGCTTGCCGGAACATGCCAAATCACCGGCAGAAACCATGCATCACGTCATGAACCAATAGACTGTCCGTCAGCGTTTTGAATCATTCTCTGCATCAGCGCTCATCCCCGCCGCAGAAACGCGCATTTTTTTATGTGGTCTTTTTTTATTCAGAAAGATTCAGGGATTGTCTTTCCCAAGATGATTTGCAATCATCACCCCGAATTATTTTCATATCACTACATAATATGGACACGTCATTGAAACTCCACGGCCTGGTGGCCGCCGTACACACTCCGTTCAAGGCGGACGGTTCCCTGAACCCTTCCAGCGTTGACGCCCAGGCCAAGTTGCTTGCCTCCCAGGGCATCAAGCTTGCTTTCATTACCGGCAGCACCGGGGAATCCTCCTCCATGCAGCTTGAAGAACGCAAGGAAATCTATTCTGCCTGGAAGGAAGCCTCCGCCAAGCATGGCGTGGAAGTTATCGCCCATACCGGTTCCAACAGCGTCTGGGACGCCCGGGAACTGGCCTCTTTTGCCCAGGAATGCGGATTCGTGGCCACCAGTTCCCTGGCCCCGTCCTACTACAAGCCCGGCACTGTTCAGCGCCTGGTGGAATGCTGCGCCTTCGCCGCCTCCGGCGCTCCCGACCTGCCCTATTATTACTACGATATCCCCGTGCTGACGGGCGTACGCTTCAATCCGGTGGATTTCATCAGGCTGGCCAAGGAACAGATTCCAAATTTCGCAGGCATCAAATTCACCAATCCGGATCTGGCCCTGTACCAGACCACGCTGAATTACGACGAGACCGTGGATATTCCCTGGGGTGTGGACGAATGGTTTACGAGCGCCCTTTCCGTGGGGGCCAAGGGCGCTGTGGGGAGCTCCTTCAACTTTGCTCCGGCCCTGTACCAGAAACTCATGAAAGCCTTTGCGGAAGGCGATGTGGAAACGGCGCGCGACTGCCAGTGGAAATCCGTTCAGATGATCAATATCCTGGCCTCCAAGGGCTATATGGGCTGCGCCAAGGCTCTGATGGGCTGGCTGGGCGTCGATCTTGGCCCCGCCCGACTTCCGCAGGGCAACCCGACCGCAGATCAGCTGAAGGAACTCCGTTCCGAACTGGAAGGCATCGGCTTCTTCCAGTGGGCTTTAAACTGAACCCCGGAACCTGACTGACATGGCTGCAACTCTTGATATGCCCTCTTTGGGCAAGTTCTACCGCCGCCAGCTTCTGGAAGACGTTCTGCCGTTCTGGTTCCCCCGCGCCTACGACGAAAAAAACGGTGGTCTTTACCACTGCTTTGACGCAGACGGCACGCTGGTGGACTCCGACAAATCCGTCTGGGCCCAGGGCCGCATGGCATGGATGCTGCTGACAATGTACAACAGCATCGAAAAGAATACGGACTGGCTCAAATGGGCGGAAAGCGCCTTGGAATTCCTGAAAACCAAGTGCGTTGACCCGGCGGACGGCCGCATGTTCTTTCATGTGGCTGCCGACGGCACCCCCATCCGCAAACGCCGCTACGCCTACAGCGAATCTTTCGCCGCCATCGCCTTTGCAGCGCACGCCAGGGCGACCGGCAGCCGGGATTCCGCCCGTGAAGCCCGCCACTGGTTCGACATCTTCACGGACAACTGCTTCACTCCCGGCAAAATGGTTCCCAAATTCACCGGGGAACGCCCTACGACCGGTCTGGGCACCCGCATGATTACCCTGAACACAGCTCAGGAAATGCGCAAGTACCTGGAAGATGACGACGGCTTCTATACCGGCTGGACAGACCGCTGCATCAACGACCTCCGCACCCTGTTCATGAAACCTGACATCCAGGCAGTCATGGAAGTGGTGGGAACGGACGGTTCCATCATCGACCACTTCGACGAACGCACCCTGAACCCCGGCCACACTACGGAGGGTGGGTGGTTCGTGCTGGAAGAAGCCCGCCATCGCGGCAATGACCCCGAACTCATCAAGGTGGGCTGCGACATGATCGACTGGGCATTCGCCCGCGGCTGGGACAAGGAAAACGGCGGCATGCTGTACTACACGGACGTGTACAACAAACCCGTTCAGGAATACTGGCACAACATGAAGTTCTGGTGGCCGCATGATGAAGCGCTCATCGCCATGACGCTCGCCTACAAGCTCACAGGGGAAGAACGCTATGCCATCCGTCACGACATGGTGCGCAACTGGGCTTTCTCCCACTTCCAGGACGTTCAGCATGGCGACTGGTTCGGCTATCTGAACAAGGACGGTTCCAGGGCTAACACCCTCAAGGGGAGCCTCTGGAAATCCTTCTTCCACCATCCCCGCGCCATGTGGTGCTGCGCCCACTACTGCGGCGCCATTTAAGAAGGCGTCAGGCGGTCATTCCATATCCATGGAACGGCCGCTTTTTTATGCCCTCAATACCAAAATTCAGAGGGTTCCGGATAAAACAATCTATCCGTTTTCCACCCTCAACACAGGATAATATCCTCCGTCCGCACCACCACATCGCCGGGATCCAGCATGGAATTAATCAGGGAACAGAAGCGGAATTTGCCTATATCTTCCGCTCTTACGGAACATTCCTGAATGTCTCCGCGGGACAGCAGGAAGGCGCGCTTGGTTCCCGGGAGCAGGAAAGTTTCCGGAGTAACCCAGAAAGACCCGTCCCCGAACACCACGTTGCTGTACCGCGTATCCGTCACCATCCCGTTCCGGAGAATCAGCGCTTCTTCGTCACAGCCCAACGCCGCCCCTGCCGCCAGAAGCCCTGTCCGATCCTCCCACTTGCATGAGTAATCCAGCCCGGGCATTTCCACACACGTCAGCGTCTTCACCTGCCGGGGACGGTAGGGCTCAAAGGAGGTGCGGCGCACCCTTCCCCGCGTATCATACGTGATATGGCATTTGTAAACACCACGGCCCTCCGGGCCGGGACAGTCCGAAAGAACGGAAGCCAGATCGGGGACGGAAGCTCCGTCCGAACCATGAACGCCGATGGCGGCCTCCATCCTCCGCTGGTGCCAGGGAAGCAGACAGGGAGCGCCATTCTCCCATTTAACGGTTTCAAAAATCAAACGGCACATAAACTTTGGCAACAGCTTCCTGGTATTCCTCTTCCATCCGGCTCATGACGGTAATTCCTCCACCGCTCTTGTATACCATTCCCCGTTCATCCTCCTCCATGAAGCGGATGGAGACGGCGGAATCCAAATCCCGCCCGTTGAAAAAGCCGAAAATTCCGGTATAAAACCCCCTCTCCATATCCTCCGCTTCCGCGATGGCCCGGCAGGTGGCTTCCTTGGGCGCTCCGGTCACGCTCCCGGCAGGAAGCAGCTTCAGAAGGATTTCCCCCAGGCGGGAACGCCAGTTTTCCGGCAACAGCCCGGAAATCTCGGAACTGCATTGAAGAATAGGCCCTTTGGACGTTTCTACAGGGCTGATATAGCGGTAACGCTTCACCCTCACGCCGGTTGCCACCATGGAAAGATCATTGCGCATCAGATCCACAATGGTGGCGGATTCCCTATTCTCCTTTTCATCCGTTTCCAGCCAGCGGCGCGCTTCCTGCGTAGCGGACGGAACCGTTCCCTTCATGGGAAACGTGGAAATGGAGCGGCCGCGCACCGTGACAAACGGTTCCGGAGAAAAGCAGACGCAGCCGCGGCCGTGCACTCCGGAAATCCGCGCGTCCGGCCCCAGCAGCATCCGGTAAGGCGCGCGGGCAAACCGGAACAGATGGCGCAGCGTCAGGTTGGTTTCCACGGGGGTGGACACGCATAAATTCAGCAGGTAGGAATCCCCCCTCATCAGATGGTTCCGGACGGAGGCGAAGGATGCCGCATACCGGGACACGGGATGGGGGGATGGAATGAACCGCAGCCGTTCCGGAAGCGGAGGGCCGCCGTCCTGATTTCCCATCGTGCCCAGCGGCAGGGAAAAAGCAGCCATGCGCTCCCCCTCCGTTTCCGAAGGTTCAAACAGCAGGTTATGGCCCATATCATGGGAGATGACAAAAAAGAACGGACACTCCGCACGGCCCAGGGCATTCATGCGGCTGATGGTCTGTTCCCGTGTGTACATTGTCGGGAATTACTCTATCATGTGCGCGCCATGAGTCAACCGAACGTCTGGATCATCGACCACCGGGATTCCTTCACCTGGAATCTTGCGGAACTCGTCAGAATGACGGGAATGGCCGTTCCGCGCGTGGTTTCCAATGAATCCCCGGAACTGGAACAGGCGGTTCAGGCGGGGGAAAAGCTTATCCTGTCTCCCGGTCCGGGAACGGTGGAGGATGCCTGCCACCGGGCCACCTTCCGTCTTCTGGACCGCCTGCCCCGCTTTACCCCGGTGCTGGGCGTATGCCTGGGGCATCAGATCCTGGGCGTGCGCTTCGGAGCCCGTCTGGAACACCTTTCCCGCCCCCTTCACGGAGCGCGGGAAGTCATATGCAGGACGGAGCAGTGTCCCCTCCTGGAAGGATTGCCGGAGCAATTTCCTGCCGCGCTTTACCATTCCTGGCGCCTTGCCGCTTTTCCCTGGCCGGCGGAGCTGATTGTCACGGCGAGGGATTCCGGGAAAAACGTGCAGGCCATCCGCCACAGGCACCTCCCCCTTTACGGCATTCAGTTCCATCCGGAATCCATCCTGACGCCGGACGGAGAAGCGCTGCTCCGGAACTTCCTGTCCCTTCCGGCAGGCAGCAGGGAAAAACGGCGCATCCAATGATTCCACCCCAGCCCCCGGCATCAGGGATGAACGGGACAAGACTGGAAGGTGTCTCACTCCCGTGCGGTTCCGGTTCCCATGCCCGGCCGCTTCAGAGATAACGTTTTTCACCTTTATGAATGCACAGGACGAACTCAAGATCAGGGACATGGAAATCCTGTTCCAGCCCTTCCACTCACGCAAGCTCAGCACTCCCACCCGCATCGTCCTTCCGGCCATGACCCGGGGATTTTCTCCCAACGGGGTTCCCACGGACCAGGTAGCCGCTTATTACAAAAGGCGGGCCAGACATGAAGTAGGGCTCATCATCACGGAGGGCACTTTCATTGACGAGCCCAGCGCCTCGCCTTCCTCCAACTATCCCAATTTCTTCGGGGGCGCTTCCCTGCGGGGATGGAAAAAGGTGCTGGAAGCCGTCCACACCACGGATTGTAAAATAGCCCCGCAACTCTGGCATGTGGGCATGGCCCGGCCCTTCAAGGGAGAAAACCTGCCCAATCCGGAGTTGCCGCCCATCGGCCCTTCCGGAATTGACGTAAACACGCTGGAACAGACGGCGGAACCGATGAGCATCGCTAAAATTGAGGAGGTTATCAATGCTTTTGCGAGGGCGGCTGCGGACGCCAAGCGGCTGGGTTTTGACGGTGTGGAACTGCATGGAGCGCACGGCTACCTGATTGACCAGTTTTTCTGGAAGGAGACCAACAGGCGCACGGACGAATACGGAGGCGACCTGGTAGGCCGGACCCGTTTTGCCAGCCGCATCATCCATGCCGTCCGCAAGGCAGTGGGCAGCCAGTTCCCCATCATCTTCCGCTTCTCCCAATGGAAAACAGTCCATTATAACGCCAAGCTGGCGTATACCCCCATGGAACTGGAAGCTTTTCTGGCTCCGCTGACGGATGCGGGCGTGGATATCTTTGACTGTTCCACGCGCCGGTTTTGGGAACCGGAGTTTGAAGGTACCCGCCTCAATCTGGCCGGCTGGACCAGGAAGCTTACCGGAAAGCCCACGATCTCCGTCGGCTCCGTGGGGCTTAAGGGAGATTTTACGAATGCCTTTGACGGGGGGCCGGAAGCGGAGGCCGCCAGTGTGGAACCTCTGGTGGAACGGCTGAAAGCAGGGGAATTTGACCTGATTGCCGTAGGCCGCGCCCTGCTGGCGGATGCGGAATGGGCGGAAAAAATACGCCATGCGCGGGAAAAAGATATCCACCTGTTTACGAAGGAAGACCTGAAAACGCTGAAATAACGGATCAGGCCTCTTCCCCCATTTCCGCAGTAATCATCATTCCCGCAGAAGAGACCCTTTTATTTCTTCCTGACGCGGACAGTCAGGTACAACAGCCGCAAAAGAACCAGGGCCGGAATCTGAAGCGTCAGCAAATACCACGGAGCGGAACCGAAATATTCCAGAACAGTTCCAGCCGGGGCATACCGGGTAAAACCGTAATTCGTATCCAGCCAGATATTCACCGGAATAATCAAAACCAGGTAGGCGTCGCACAAACCCAGAGCCCGCATGTCGTCCCACGGCCGCGCGCGCCATTGCAGGACGGCGGGAAGGTAAAGGGCGGAAATCAATAAAAGCCCGTGCCCAACGAAAAAGGCGAAAAAGGCGGCGGAGGGAAAACCGTCGTGAAGCATGGGTGTAATCAGTCCCTGGACGCTCGCCGTCAGCACGCCGAAATACGCCACGGCGCATGCCCAGGGCGTGCGGAACCACAGGGCAATAAAACAGACCAGCGTCATCAGACTGCAAAAATGCAGCGGAAGCCTGTCCTGCCAGGGTTCCCAATGTTCTCTGACGATGCGGCCGAATGTTTCCATCAGAAACGTCAACAGGAAAACCCCTCCCAGAATCTTTCCCACAAGCAAACGGCTCTCCATCCGGAGCCGCCGGCATCCCCACAGGAGCCCCCCTGCGGCCAGGGCCACGATGCCCAGGGCAGCCCAGTGCGGCAGGCTCCAACGGACAAACAGGGGCGCCATTTCTCCGGTCATAAAAAGATCCATCAACGGGAGGGAGGAGGTTCCGGGCACGCATGAAGTTTGGCGCTGATGGCCTCCACCTTAAGACGCAGAACACATACGGAACGGACCATGCCGGGGGTAAAATCCGCATCCCTGCCCGTCTGGTGCAGCATGATGCGGCGCAAGGCATGCATCTTTTCCTCATCCTCCCGGAGAAATTCGACGACGCCACGCCCCATGACGCAGCCGTAGGCGTAACTGTACCGGCACGGCATATCCCCCTCCAGCAACACATGATCCCCATCCATTTCAAAAGAAACCTCCGGACGGTTTTGCAGGATATCCAGCTTTCTTCCTTCCCTGGCGCAGTGGAAAAACAGGCTCAGGGAACCATTTTTTTCTTCATAACCGAAGTTGAGAGGAACTACATACACCTCCCTGCCGTCCCACAGCCCCAGGCGGCACACCTTAAACCGGGCGATCATTCCCAGCAAATCCCCATGCCGGGTTACTTCCCTGTCTTTTCTTCTCATAAGCCGGCGTCCTCCATCCGTTCATTCATCCAAAAAACGGCATGTTCGTCCGGCAGAAAACCATTCCGCACGGAAGAACAGGGAGAACTCGCCTGAATGTACAACATTCGAAAGCCTCTGCCCCTGAAAAGAGACGCCGGCGTGCCAGAATCTTCCGAAATAGCATGGAGCGGAACCAGACAGGGACGGAATGTAGAACGGCTACTCATGGCGACGGAAGATGAAACGCAACAAAAAATACAGGGAAAAGACCTCCGGGAAAAGCTTTTTGCCCTCTTCTCTACGCATTTCCGGAACCGGGATGTTCATCATGAAACGGGAATATCCGCCACATCCGCAAAAATACCCTCTGCCGCGCGGCATAAATCCACAGGATTCAACTCAATCTGGCTCCCCAGGCGTCCGCCGCTCACCACCATTTCCGGCAGGGCCTCCGCGCTGGCATCAATTACAGCAGGGTATTTCCTTTTCATCCCCAAAGCCGTGCAGCCGCCGCGCACATACCCCGTCACGGCGGTAATATCCTTCACCGGAAGCATGGAAAGAGCCTTTTCTCCCACGGTGCGGGCAGCCTTTTTCAAGGAAAGCTCCGCGCCTATGGGTATCACGAACACGTAATACTGCCGAGGAGCTCCCTCCGTTACCAGCGTCTTGTACATTTTCTCCTCCTCCAGGTTCAGTGCTTCCGCCGTATGCCGCGCATCCACAAACTCGCGGCATTCATAGGAATAATGCCTGTACGGGATATGCAGCGCATCCAGCAGGCGCATGGCATTTGTCTTTGCCTCCTTCTTTTTGGACATAAACTTGAAAAGGGAACGTCCCGGTAACATAGAAAAAAAGCCTTCCTTTGACAAGGCCGAGCCCCCCAACGGACCCATGAAAAATTGGAACGGAAACGGGAATTTCTCTGAAAGAGCGGTAAGGACAGCAACGCCGTTCCCCCAGTGCAGCCCGTTCACAGCGGAGAATTTCAGAAACGGAGGACGGCGAAAAAGAAAAAGGAAAAAACGCCTCATTTCCTCAGAACCCTTGACTTGCCGCTGGCAGAAAAGATAACATCCGGTATCATGGAAGATTATCGTGTCCGGAGAAGCCTTGGAGAACATGTCCTGCGCTGCTCCGTCCTGATTGCTGCGCTCTTCATCATGTCTCTGGGCATCGCTTTGTCCACCAAGGCTGACCTGGGAGTCTCCCCCATCTCCTGCACGCCCTATGTGCTCAGCCTGGCATTCCCTCTAACCATGGGGACCGTCACCATCCTCATGCACCTGAGCTTTGTGGCCGTGCAGGCGGCCCTGCTGAAAAGGCAATTCCGTCCGGCGCATCTGCTCCAGATTCCCATAGCTTTTATCTTCGGCTTTCTGACGGACTTTTCCATGTGGATCATGGCGCCTCTGGAACCGGACGGATACCTGTGGTCCGTTATTCTCTGCCTGTTCAGCTGCGTGGTCATCGGGTTCGGCGTCTTTCTTCAGGTTAAGGCGGATTCCGTTCTTCTGGCAGGGGAAGGCATGAGCCTGGCCTTCGTCAAACTCTTCAAATGGGAATTCGGAGCCGTAAAAACCGGGATGGACTGCACGCTCGTCTGCATCGGACTGTCCTGTTCCCTCATCTTCCTGCCCGGACTGACAGGCATACGGGAAGGAACCGTGGTGGCCGCCGTCCTGGTGGGAATGATCGTCCGTTTTTTCAACAGGCACGTCTTCTGGCCGGACAGGCTCCTGGAACGGCTGGCGCGCCCCGGAGCAGCAAGCGAGCTTCCTCCGCTGGCACAAACGGCCGCTTATGCTCCGGACGCCCCTCTGGTCATTTCCATTGACCGGGAATACGGTTCCGGCGGCCATGCCATCGGGAAAATGCTGGCGGAAAAGCTGGGCATCCGATTCTACGACTCGGAACTGGTGTACCTCACAGCCTCCCGGAGCGGCCTCACTCCGGACTACATCCGCAAGCACGAACAACAGCTTTCCAGCCGCTTCCTGCACGAACTTTACGCCCAGAACTATGCCTACACGGCGGAGGAAATGCCCCCTGAAGACGCCACCTTCCTGGCACAGAGCAAAGTCATCCGGGACATTACGGCCAGTCAGGCATGCGTCATCGTGGGCCGCTGCGCCAACTTCATCCTGAAAGGGAGACCCAACCTGTTCAGTGTTTTCCTTCATGCGGACCGGACCACGCGCATGCAGCGCGTTATTGAAAACTATGGGGTAGAACCTGGCGGGGCAGCCCGGGCCATGGACATCATGGACTCCCGCCGCCGCACCCACTGCCTGCACTACACCGGGCAGGAACTGGGCAATGCACGCCTCTACGACTTGTGCGTCAACACGTCCGATTACGGCCTGGAACGCACGGTGGAACTGATTCTGGAAGCCATCAATACCAGAACCGAACAATCTTCCGCTGTAGAAACGGTTCCCGTCCGCTCCGCATCTTTTCCCGAACCGGAGGAGGACCGCATTCCCGGAGAAATATCCCTGGCCTGACAGGGGCAAATGTCTCCAACAGCCAATACTTATGTAACAACTGCCCTCCCGGCACCTTGTTCACCGGTAACAGAATCCGTTGTCTGAAAAAACTGCCTGGCCGATAAATAGGAAACTCTCTCCCCCTTTCCATAATCCCCGCAAAGGGAAAGATTCCGTATCTCCTTCAGATGAAAAACCGGCTGGAAAACGAATGGCCCCTTCCACACAAAAGGCTGCCCCTCCCAACTCCCCGTTTTTTGCCGGCTGCATAATTCAAAACAACAAAAGGCAGCCTTTCTGAGTCCAAAAAACATGAGACTCTGGTCACTCCACCCCTCTTACCTGGATGCTGTCGGCCTGGTTGCCCTGTGGAGGGAAGGCCTCCTGGCACGCAAAGTTTTGCAGGGGCAGACAAAAGGATATATCCATCATCCTCAGCTTTTCCGCTTCCGGGAGACGGGAAACCCCATTCATGTCCTGGATTTCTACCTGAAAACCGTCCATGACGAATCCATCCGCAGAGGCTACAATTTTGATTTAAGCAAAATTTCTCCCTGCGAAAACCGTCCCCCTGCCCTTCTCCTGCCGGATAAACAGCTCGAATACGAATTCCTTCATCTTCTGGACAAGCTCAAGGAAAGGTCCCCCCGGCAATATTCCCTGCTGCAGCAAACGGCCTCCATTCTTCCCCACCCCATTTTCCAAGTAGAACCCGGAGATATTTGCTGCTGGGAGAAAAGGCTTTTTTATAATTAAAACGACCGCATTTCCCACTCCGACAACGGTTTTATTCCAATAAAGCCCTTTGTTTTTTTAAAGCCCATGCGGTGAGGGAAAAGGCTCATGGCCTCTGAAGGATCGGCAGCCTTAAAATTAATTTGAGAAAGAATAGCACGAGGCATACACACTGACAAAATGGTCTGTTGCACCATATGCCCAGTGGCCTGATCCAATACATCCGTTTGAACATGCACTGCCACCCTTGAAAGCGGCAAGAATGAAAATAATTCACGGGCAATTCTTAAAGCACATCCACATACGTAGTCTTGATACAGCTCACAAAACCTGGTCCGGGGCATATTTTTCACGCTTAACTTGCCCCTGGCAGTAAGGGTCTTAATCTGTTTGGGAACAACAACCTCTCCATCTATCGTCAAATAAATAACAGCAGTATCAGAATCAGGAATTGCAAAATGAATCTCGCATCCTATTTCCTGAATTTCATTCAAAGGGTTAATTTCCAAAATAGCCTGCTGATAGGCTAAAGTATCTCCCCGATTAATAGATAACGCCAGTTCATGAAGCGCCGACCACTGACTGAATTTAAGCTCATAACACTCAATGGATTTTTGATAATTATACTCATCCATTTGCTTCGCATGAACGACTTTTTGTTCAAGATCGGATCTGATTTTTTCAACTTTTCCGCACATGCGGTGGAAAAACTTAGGCCTGTACATCCTAAGTTTTTGCATAGCAATACGTTCTTCCTTATCGTTTTTTACCGGATACGCCGGAGGGGGCTGATTAACTATTTCCCCCCAGTCAAACGAATCGCCTACTTCATGATGAATTGTAGTTAATTGGCTGATACGCTCCTCAAATTTTTCGACTTCCATTTGCGCTCTCACTAATTCATCATGTTTTTGCTGAAGAGCCAATTCCCTTAGGGCCAGTTTTTCCTGCCTTGCGGCCTCACGGGCCGCTCTTCTGCTCGCTGCTTCGAGTTCTCTTAAAAGTCTGCTGATAGTTGCCATATTCTTAAAACAGGAACTGTTTTACCTAATTTGTAAAGACTATAAAGATAATCTTTCCGGTATAGATCAATTCCTCATGAGCATGCTCTTTAATCCATGCCTGGCAAAATGGAAAAGGCCTTAAAGCGTTTGTGCTTTAAGGCCTTTATTTGGTGGAGCATAGCGGGTTCGAACCGCTGACCTCTTCAATGCCATTGAAGCGCTCTACCAACTGAGCTAATACCCCTTTGACTTTCGTCTTGGTGCGTCCTGTTGAGGACGGGGAGAAATTATCATTTCCAAAGCGGGCATGCAAGCTTTTTCTACAAAAAAATTGCCCCGGGATGTTTTTTCCGGAAAATACTGAATCCGGAAAGGACTGCAAATCCCATACAGACGAAAACAGGGACAGTCTGAACAAATATGTTTGAATGAGATTCATTCCTGTTTTACCTTTGCATAAATGATGAAACGTCCTCTTTTTATTCATCGTATGATATTCGCCTGCGCTCTGGCAATTTTGTCCCTGTCCTGTTTCGTTCACGCCCAGGAGACTCCTGTTGCGGAAGGACCGCCGGCCCAGACGGAGGACAGCGGCATTTCCACTCCCCGCAGAGTCGCCGGACTGGGCGTTCTGGCATTCCTGATCGGCTGGATGATTTGGAGGAGCAGTTCCAGCCGCCAGAAGGACGGAGGCCATGACCAGGAGGCACCCCGGGAATGACGCCGTTTTTGAAAGGTTGCCCTGGTTCCTGCCGTAGTCGTTGCAGGAAAGGAGTCTCCGGCCATGAACATTATTCTACCCATCCTGAGCTTTCTGTGCGGTGTCATGCTGACGGAAACAGCTTCCGGCTCTTCTGAGGAGGGAAAGCCTTCTCCCGGCGTAGTGCAGGAATTGTGGTTCGGCATTCCGGGGGCATCCGTAAAGGACCTGACCCACAGGAAGATTTTTGAAACGGCGGCCCCGGATGTCCGCACGATCAGCCATCTGGATGTGGAAAACCAAGGAGACAGGTACGGAGCCCGTTACTCCGCCCTGCTGAAAGTCCCGGCAAGCGGGAAGTACCGCCTTTACCTGTCTTCCGACGATTCCGCAGAGTTATGGCTGGGCAAGGATGCCACCCAGAAGGACATGGCCTGCATCGCCACCGTCAAAGGATATTCCGACATCCATAATTGGGGCAACCAGCCCAACCAGGCTTCCGAACCTGTCCAGCTGGAAGCTGACCGGTTTTATTTTCTTCAGGTGATTCACAAGGAGGATGGAGGCCCGGACCATATGTCCGTCGCCTGGTCCGGGCCGGGCATCCCCGCCCCTGTCATCATTCCTGCCACGGCGCTGTTCATACCGCCCGGTATCTTGCCGGAAGAAAAAAAACAATCCCCAGCCAAAGCGGACTGAAAGGTTTTTTGATTACCTTCCCGCCGAGGAGACATCATCAATTTGCCGACGAGAAAATAGATATTTTCCATAAAACTCCATCAATCAATCATTTCCAATACGAAAAAAAACCGGACCTCCCTCCATCGGGGAAGCCCGGTTTTTTCTCGTCGTATATCATGTAGTTAATTGAAGCGGCCTGACACAGAAAAATGCCAAAACACCTTCTGAATCCAAATCTAGCGGATTTCTAATCCGAGGTCAAGTTCCCAGTTTGAAAGGAAAGGCTTTGAGAAAAAGTCCCGATGTTTCACGGGGCTATCCATCTTGGAGTAAAAAACCTCTCTCTTTTTCAAGTGAAGTATAAGAAGGAAAAAGGAATTTTTGCTATTCATGTCGTTTCAAAATCCGGGAATCATTTGTTTTCAAAGATTCCCTTCTCTTTGAATTCATAATGACCAGCATTGCTTCTCAGAGGAGAAAAGCTTCTCTCCCTGAAAATTTTTTATCATGATGAAGGTTGCGGATTAGAAATCCGCTCTTCATTTCTGGAAAAGAAAATGTTTCTTTATCGGGTAATATTCAGAATGCCTGCCAGCAAATAATGTTACTGAAAAAGTACGCTTTCATCCCTTCCCTATGTTCGGCATGAATGAATTTTCCGCTATTGAAACATAAATAGTCATTCCAGTTATACACATGTTATTATCATTTTATTCATAATTTTTCTTCCTTTTTCTCCAGTCCCCGCATTCTTTTTCCCGGGAACAGCGTGAAACAGGAAAGGGACATACGGAAACGGAATAAAAAAATGGAAATTTCCCATCCTTCCAGAAAATCCGGAATGAAACATAAAATTTTCACAGGCGTTTTTACTTTCCGTAAATCATCCCCATACCTTTTCCATTCCCTTGAAAACAGGTTCCTTCCATTTCCCCGGAGCAATACGGGAAAAACGTGACGACAATTGTCCTTGTTCCAATGACGGACGGGCGGTAGATTTTCCGCGCCATATGAGCAGAGCATCCAGAACAGAACGCCTTGATTACCTGAAAGACCAGTTACGTAAAAGGGTTGTCATCCTGGATGGCGCCATGGGCACCAATATCCAAAAATTCAGGCTGGGAGAGGGAGATTACCGCGGAGAACGTTTTGCGGATGCGGAATGCTATCCCAACGATTTAAAGAATAATAACGACCTTCTGGTTCTGACCAGGCCGGATATCATTCTTGATATTCACCGCCGCTTTCTTGACACGGGACGGACGGATATTCTGGAAACCTGCACCTTCGGAGCTACCAGCATCGGCCAGCATGATTATTTCTGGCACCGTCCGGAGGAAGGCAGCCACAAGGACCAGCAGTATTTCCAAGAGGTGGTGGACGCCCCCGAATTGAAGGCCCTTGTCCGGGAATTGAATTTGGCGGCAGCCGCACTGGCCCGGCAGGCATGCGACGAAGCGGAAGCTGCAGACGGCAAGCCCCGCCTGGTGGCCGGGTCCATCGGCCCCATGCCCGTCACCTGTTCCCTGTCCCCCGACGTGAATGATCCCGGTTTCCGCGCCGTGAATTTCCGCCAGCTCAGGCAGGCGTACCGGGATCAGGCGCTGGCCCTGCTGGAAGGGGGGGTGGACATGCTGCTGGTGGAGACGATTTTCGACACGCTGAACGCCAAGGCAGCCCTGTTCGCCATTGAAGAAATTTTTGAGGAACAACCGGAAAGCTCTGTTCCGGTCATGGTATCCGTAACGCTGACGGACAAAGCCGGACGCACGCTGTCCGGCCAGACGATTGAAGCATTCTGGAACTCCATCCGCCACGTTCGCCCCTTCTCCGTAGGCATCAATTGCGCCCTGGGGCCGGACCTGATGCGCCCCTTTGCGGAAGAACTGTCCGGACTGGCAGATTGCCACATGTCCATTTACGCGAATGCCGGGCTTCCCAACCCGCTCAGCCCTACCGGCTACGACCTTCTGCCGGCGGATATGGCCCGGTTCATGAAGGAATACGCGGAACAGGGCCTGCTGAACATCGTGGGCGGCTGCTGCGGAACCACTCCGGAGCATATCGGCGCCATTGCGGCTGCCGTGGAAGGAATGCCTCCGCGCGTTCCGGCTCCCCAAACGCCCGCGCTTCGCCTGTCCGGATATGAAGCGTACAACCATACGCGGGAAAAAAACACCCTCTTTGTCGGGGAACGCTGCAATGTGGCGGGTTCCCCCAAATTCGCCCGCCTGATTCGTGAAGGAAATTACGAGGAAGCGGTATCCATTGCCCGGCAGCAGGTGGAAAACGGCGCGCTGGTATTGGATTTCTGTTTTGACGACGGCCTGATCGACGGGCCGCAGGCCATGGTCCGCTTCCTGAACCTTGTTTCCGCAGAGCCGGATATCGCCCGCGTTCCTTTCATGGTGGATTCCTCCAAGTGGGAGGTGCTGGAAGCGGGGCTCCAATGCATGCAGGGCAAGGGAATCGTGAATTCCATTTCTCTGAAGGAGGGGGAAGAAGAATTCCTGAAGAAAGCGGCGCTGATTAAAAAGTACGGCGCAGCGGTCGTGGTCATGGCGTTTGACGAACAGGGGCAGGCCGCCAATTACGAGGACCGCGTCCGCATCTCCAGACGGGCCTATGACTTGCTGGTAAACCGGGTGCAGTTTCCTCCGGAAGACATCATTTTTGACCCGAACGTCCTGACCGTAGGCACCGGCATTGCGGAACACGCCGATTACGCTCTTGATTTCTTCAAGGCCGCAGGCTGGATCTCCCGGAACCTGCCGCATGCCCACATTTCCGGCGGCATTTCCAATGTCTCCTTTGCTTTCCGCGGCAACAACCCGGTGCGGGAAGCCATGCATTCCGCTTTCCTGTACCACGCTACGCAGCAGGGTCTGGACATGTGCATCGTGAATGCCGGGATGCTGGAGGTGTACGACAATATTCCCAAGGACAGGCTGGAGCTGATTGAAGACGTTCTGCTGAACCGGAGGACGGACGCCACGGAACGCCTGACGGATTACGCGGAAAAACTGGCTGCGGAAAAAACCGGAGACGGAAAGGAGAAAAAAACCGTACAGGCCTGGAGGGAGCAGGACGTTGCCAAACGTCTGGAATATTCTCTTATCAAGGGCATTACCGAATTTGTTGACGCGGATACGGAGGAGGCTTTTCAGGAGCTGGGGTCTCCGCTGAACGTGATTGAAGGCCCTCTGATGGCCGGCATGAAGGTCGTCGGGCAACTGTTCGGGGACGGCAAAATGTTCCTGCCGCAGGTGGTGAAAAGCGCCCGCGTCATGAAACAGGCTGTAGCCTGGCTCACCCCCTATATAGAAGCGGACAGCAAAGGAGCCGCCAAAGCGGGAAAAGCCGTAATCGCCACCGTGAAGGGGGACGTGCATGACATCGGCAAAAATATCGTCGGCGTGGTGTTGGGCTGCAATGGTTTTGAAATGATTGACCTGGGCGTCATGGTCCATTGCGATACCATTCTGGACCGGGCGGAAGCGGAACAGGCGGACCTGGTGATGCTTTCCGGGCTGATCACCCCTTCCCTGGAAGAGATGTCCCATGTAGCCGCGGAGATGGAACGCCGGGGGATGACCATTCCCCTGATGGTGGGGGGAGCTACGACGTCAGCCCTGCATACGGCCCTGAAAATAGCCCCCCATTATCAAGGAGCCGTGGTGCATACGGAGGATGCCTCCCAGGTGGTTCCCGCAGCCGCCTCCCTGGTGGGAGAAAAAAAGGATTCCTACATTGCCGCCCTGAAGGCCCGGCAGGAGGAATTGCGCAACAATCATGAAAACAAACCCGCCCGGGACCTCCTGCCCCTAGAGAAAGCCAGGGAATTGCGCTGGAAGGGAGCGGAAGGCGGCTATCTCCCCCCCGTTCCCGCCCGTCTTGGCCCGGTTTCCATCGGCAGCCTGCACAGCTCCGTAAGCTGCGGCTGCTGCAGTGACGACCCACGTTATTACGTAACTGTTCAGGAGCTTATCGAGCGCATGGACTGGACGCCTTTTTTCCACGCCTGGGAGCTGCACGGCACATGGGACCGCGCCCGCCGGGAGTTCCGCACCAAAGACCCGTCCAAGGCTGAGGCGGCCGCAGCGCTGTACCAGGACGCCCTCCGCCTGCTGGAACAGGCCGTGAAGGAAAACCGCTACCAGGCGCGCGGCGTCATAGGCATTTTCCCGGCCAATTCAACAGCCAGCCATGACGACATCACCGTCTGGGCTGATGAATCCAGAACCATTCCCCTGGCTACGCTGCTGACGCAGCGCCAGCAACTGGACAAACAGGGGAAACCCCGGCTGGCGCTGGCGGATTTCATTGCTCCCGAAGGCGTCAGGGATTACGTGGGGGCCATGGCGGTCAGCATCCACGGCTCCCGCCGCTGGGCAAAGGAATGGGAAGCCAGAAACGACTCCTACCGCGCCCTGCTGGTCAGCTCTCTGGCGGACCGCCTGGTGGAGGCTTTCGCGGCCATCGCCCATGACAAGCTGCGCCTTTTGTGGAATATTCCGGAAGGGTCCGGCGTGCGTCCTGCCTGCGGGTACCCCAGCCAGCCGGACCACCAGGAAAAGGAAACCGTCTTCACCCTGCTCCACGCCCGGGAGGAAGCGGGCATGAGCCTGACGGAAACATGGATGATGCAGCCCGTTTCTTCCGTCTGCGCCCTCGTCTTCTCCCATCCGGAAAGCACTTATTTCTCCGTGGGCGTCACTGGGGAAGACCAGCAGGAGGATTACGCCTCCAGAAAGCGGGCCTCCCGGCCCTGACCTCCCCTTTCCCTTTTATGCAGCATACCGACCAGATACAGGCCCTTTCGGAATTCCTGCTGGAATACGCCACCACCCTCATGGGCGCGGGAGTGCATACCAACCGCGCCGTGCGCAATATTTCCCGCATTGCCGCCGCGTATGGATACAGCGCGGACATGACCATTTTCCAGCGCAATATCACCATGAGCCTGATCTGCAAGGATGACGAGACGCTGCGCCGCACCTCCGTCCGGAAACTGAAACCCCTGGCGTTCAACCTGAACCTGATCCAGCAGCTCAGTGAATTGAGCTGGCTCCCGGTGGACAACAACGTCAGCATTGCGGAAATGGAACAGGCATTCCGCTCTATGGTGCGCACCAAAAGATTTTCCCGCTGGACGGACCTGCTCCTGGTCAGCGTAGGCAACGCCGCCTTCTGCCGCCTGTTTAACGGAGACCTGTGGGCCATGCTGACCGTGTTCGCCGCCACCATGCTGGGCTTTCTGGCCAAGCAGCAGCTTACCCGGTTGAAATACAATCCGCTGGGGGTCATCATCCTTTCCGCCTTCACCGCCTCCATGGCGGCCGCGTGCGCCGTCCTTTTCCAGATAGGCTCCACACCGCAGATCGCCCTGGCGACCAGCGTCCTGTTCCTGGTGCCCGGCGTCCAGATGATCAACTCCATCATGGACCTGATGCACGGCCACATCCTGATGGGCATCTCCCGCGGCATCCATTCCATCATGATGATTGCCTGCATCGCCATCGGCCTCTCCGCAACCATGCTCATCGTAGGGGTAAACAGCTTATGAATCCGGATCTTATTTCCTCCATCCTTCTGGACGGGCTGATGGCCGCCATTGCCGCCACGGGATTTGCCGTCATCTCCAATCCGCCCAGGCGCGCCATTGCCGTTTCCGCCGTTCTGGCGGCCGTCGGCCACGCTTTCCGCTTTTACATGCTGCACTCCTGGACCATTGACATTTCCAGCGCCACCTTCATTGCCGCCTTCACCATAGGCATGCTGGGCGTCATGACGGCCAAGCTGGTGAAGTGCCCGGCGGAAATATTCGCTTTCCCTTCCCTCCTGCCCATGATTCCCGGCGTGTACGCCTATAAGACCATCCTGGCCCTGATGCAGTTCATGCAGGAGAACCAGGACGCGGCCGTCATGAACCGTCTGATTGTGGACATCTGCAAAAACGGCATCACCGCCTTCTTCATCATCTTTTCCCTGGTTATCGGAGTAGCCATACCCATGCTGATGTTCAAACGGTTGAGCTATACACGCATCATCAAGCCGGGGCATTGACCTTCAAACAAGGGAGACAGGGCATTTTTCTCTTGCCAGACTGCGTCCCGTGTGGTTTACTACGCCCCGCAACGGCAGAAACGCCTGAGCAGACAGCCCCATAGTGTAATTGGTAACACACCTGATTTTGGTTCAGTATTTCTAGGTTCGAGTCCTGGTGGGGCTGCCAATCCAACCCTCCTTCAAGGAGGGTTTTTTGTTGCCTTTTTTCAGGATTCATCCTCTCCCGGAGCAAGCTTGAACGCCATTCCCCCATCATCCGCACAGATTCTTGAAAATCCAGCAATCGTCCTGCCGCGCATGGAACATGCGGGGGTGGAGGGAAATGCCGGAAAGAAGGGTATTCCATGAGCATCGCACACACGGCATTCCGGGACGGTAAAAGCTCTTGCGTTACAGGGATTTTTTTGCATAATCCCCCGGCAGGAATGACGGAAAAACCTATACAACTTGGGCTTGCCGGGCTGGGAACGGTCGGTTCCGGCGTTTACGAAACGCTGTGCCGCAATCATGCCCTTCTGGAAGCCCGGAGCAAGATTCCTTTCAGGCTTAAGCGCATCGCCGTGCGCAACCTGGAAAAGCCCAGGGAAACCGTCGTTCCCCGGGAACTGCTGACGGACGATTGGCAGGATTTGGTAAACGACCCGGAGATAGACATCATTATTGAGCTGATTGGCGGAACGCGCCAGGCTTACGACCTGGTGACGCTGGCCCTCCGTGCCGGCAAGCCCGTCGTTACGGGGAACAAGGCTCTTCTGGCCGAGTACGGAGCGGAGATTTTCAAGCTTTCCGCGGAAATGGGCACCCCCATTTATTTCGAAGCGTCCGCCGGCGGCGGCATCCCCATTATCCAGAGCTTGCAGAATTCCCTGATTTGCAACCACATCAATTCCATTGTGGGCATTATCAACGGAACGTCCAACTATATTCTCTCCGCCATGGGGGAACACGGGGCCGATTACGCGGACGCCCTGGCCCAGGCACAGAAGCTAGGCTTCGCGGAAGAAGACCCCTCCCTGGACGTCAACGGCTGGGACGCCGCCCATAAGGCGCTCATCCTGGCGATGCTGGCCTACGGAACGACCATTTCTCCGGATAAAATTTACGTCAGAGGCATTGAGAATATCACCAGCCGGGATTTCGAGTTCGCCAAAAAACTGGGCTATACCATCAAGCTCCTTGTCGTCATCCGGTACCATGAGGGGCAGGATGACGCCCTGGAACTGCGCGTCCAGCCCTGTTTTGTCCATGACTGGCATATCCTGGCTTCCGTGAACGGCGTGTTCAACGCCATTTCCGTCAACGGGGACATTGTGGGGGAAACGCTGTTTTACGGCCGCGGAGCGGGCAAGAACCCCACAGCTTCCGCCGTCATCAGCGATATCATCACCGCCATGCGTGAAAGCCGCTATCCGGAATACCATACGGGCTTCAATCCCTATGCCAAGGCCTGCGGGATCATGCATATCAATGATACGGTCACTCCGTATTACGTCCGCTTCCAGGTGGCGGACCAGCCGGGAGTCATTGCGGAAATAGCCCGCGTTCTGGCCACCTTCGGCATCGGCATTTCCGCCACCTCTTCCGCCCCCAGCCATATTGATGAAGGCGGAGCCCCCTGGAACGACCTCGTTTTCATCCTCCATTCCTGCCCGTGGGGCCAGCTCCAGAAGGCTCTGGAGGAAATAACCCGCATTTCCTGCGTGGCGGCGGAACCCCGCGTCCTGCGCATAGAACATCTTCTTCCTCAATCCTAACCTACATATCATCCTGTTACATGGCTCTTATCGTTCAAAAATTCGGGGGCAGCTCCGTCGGCACCATTGACCGCATCCGCAATGTAGCGCGCCGCATCCATGAAACCGCCAGGGAAGGCAACCAGGTGGTCGCCGTCGTTTCCGCCATGAGCGGCGTGACGGACAAGCTGATCGGGCTTGCCAGGGAATTGTCTGAAACGCCTTGCGAACGTGAACTTGACGTGCTGATGGCCACCGGCGAACAGCAGTCCATCGCCCTGCTCTGCATGGCCCTGCATGAACTGGGTGAAAAAGCCATGTCCTTTACGGGGGCGCAGGCCGGAATCACCACCTTCGGCAGCCACACGCGGGGGCGCATCCACAGCATTGACCCGACGCTGATGAACAAGTACCTGCAGGAAGGCAACATCCTTATCTGCGCCGGCTTTCAGGGGGTTACGGAAGAAGGAATGGTCCAGACGCTGGGCCGCGGAGGTTCCGACCTCTCCGCCATCGCCATCGCGGCCGCTCTGAAAGCGGACGTGTGCCAGATTTTTACAGATGTGGACGGCGTCTATACCTGTGACCCCCGCGTGGTCAAAGACGCCAAGAAGATACAAACCCTTTCATATGACGAGATGCTGGAAATGGCTTCCAACGGGTCCAAGGTGATGCAGTCGCGTTCCGTGGAATTCGCCAAAAAATTCGGTGTCGTCTTTGAAGTTCGCAACTCCATGAACAACAACCCCGGTACAATCGTGCAAGAAGAAACCCCCTCCATGGAAGCCGTCGTCATCCGAGGCATTTCCATTGACCGCAACCAGGCCCGCGTCACCATTACCGGCATTCCGGACCAAATCGGCTACACGGCCCAGATACTGGGCGCCCTGGCAGAAGCGGAAATCAACCTGGATATGATTCTGGCCAATACTGCCCACGACGGCTATGTCCGCCAGTCCTTTACGATGCCCTCCAACGAACTGGGCCGTGCCCAGGCCGCCCTTAAACCGGTCATGGCCGCCCTCGGCTCCACCGTCAAGGTGGAAACGGAAGCGGGGCTGGCCAAGCTCTCCCTGGTCGGCATCGGCATGCGTTCCCACTCAGGCGTGGGAGCCACCGCTTTCAAGGCCCTGGCGGATGCCAACATCAAGACCGGCATGATTTCCACCTCGGAAATCAAGATTGCCGTGATGGTGGACGAATCCGATATTGAGGAAGCGGCCCGGGTAGTACATAAGGCGTTCAACCTGGGAGCCTGATTTTTCAGTATTTATCAACTCGTTTTTCCGCGCCGGTTCACGTCCCCGTGAACCGGCTTTTTCATGCGGCAAAAAAAGCAGCCCCTTCCCGGAAGAGGAATGCCATCCCCCCGTTTCCTGCCAATTCCCGAATGAAGGAAGAGCGTCTCTCTCCGCATGCTGTTGCGGGCGGAATGGCCGTCACAGGAATACAGGAGAATGATGCCGCCCTTTCCCTGTTCCGGTTTTACCGGCTTGCCGCCTGCGTTTTTTCAGCGTTCACATAAAATCCATACCTCCAGAAACGGAAATTCTCCGGTTCTCCACGCAGGAAAGGGAAGTCCTTACAGGTACGGAGCAAAAAAGGCACAACAAACAAAAGGTTCATTTACAGGGAATCAACCGCCCCCCGCACCGCACAGAGGCTGCCGCAGCCCATCCCTTCTATTGCACCCGTATCGTCTGCTCAATCAGTTCGTTCAGGCGCGGCGCAGTAATGCCGCCAACCATATCCTTCAGCTTCATCCCTTCCAGATACAGAACCGTCAGCGGGACGGCTTCCAGGCCATATTTGCGAGCTATGTCCGGATAGGCATCCGCATCAATCAACACGGCAAATGCCTTGCCGTCCTGCGATTCGGCATAAGATTTTACCGCCTGGACGTAATCCATGGCCGGGCGGCTCCACGAAGCGTAAAAAACAAGGAGCACCTTGCGGCCGGATAGTTCCGTAAGCTGCCGCATGTCCTCACCCTTGTAATCCATCCATACGGGGGCCTTTTTCTTAGGTTTTGAAGGAGGGAGGACTTTTTTGGGAGGGTCAAACGTCCTTTCCAGAGGGCGCGGAGCGGGCTTTTTTTCCGCATAACGGGCGCGCCGTTCACTGGAATCGTCGCACCCGGTCAGACCGGCCGCCAGCAAACCGCAGACCAATATGAACAAGCCCTGTTTCATCCGCAGGCAAGTATGCCCGGAGAAGGCGAATTTGCAAGCCTGAAACCCGTCCCGCTTTTCGCGTTGCCCCTCCCCCTTCTTTCTGTTACGGTGAAGGTTGCATGAATGGCGTCCCTCCACTGGAATTCGCAGGGGTTTCCCACTGGGCGGCCCTGGCCGTCCTCCTGGCGGCGGGAGCCTGCATCCTGGAGCTGGGGCAGTCCTACAAGAAAACCGTCAGAAACCGCACTACCTTCTGGCTGGGGGCGGCCTGCCTGTTCAGCCTGGTTCCCGACCTGGCCGCCATGCTGGCCGATGAACCGGAAAAGAACTGGACATGGATGCTCCCCCTGCATTTCTGCTCCGTCATGCAGGTGGTGTGCGCCCTGAGCCTGTGGATACCCTCCCGGCGGCTGCGCTCCGTGGCCTATTACTGCGTGCTGTGCGCAACCCTCCAGGGGCTGGTGACTCCTTCCGTGGCCCATGATTTCCCCTCATGGACGTATTTTGCCTTTTTCCTTTCCCACGGCGTGACAGTCATCACGGCGCTTTACCTGCCTCTGGCTCTGGAATGGAAGCCGGCGCGCTGGGACTTCCTGTGGGCTTTTTTGCTGGCGAATGCGTACCTGGTGGCCATTCATCCCGTCAACATGCTCCTGGGAACCAATTACGGGTTTACCGTGGCCACTCCCGCCGGAGGGTCCGTGCTGGACTTTCTCGGGCCATGGCCCTGGTATCTGCTGTGGATGCAGGTTCCGGCGCTGGCGCTGATGTATCTGCTCACACTCCCCTTCCGCCGTTATCCCAGGGGCCGCACGGGCAGTTCCCTGTTCCGCCATTGAAAGGGAATCTTTCTTCCCAGCCCCGCCGCTTCCGACGGAATCCCCGCAAAACGGCCCGCCCGCTTCCGGAAAAAAGAGCCCCGGAAAGTTCTTTATTGTATAATCGGCTTGAGGATGCCGATGTAGGTGTCCGATGTCCCTGTTCCGCGATAAATGGAATTAATCCTGATCTTGATGGTATGCACAGGCTGCCTGTAATACGGAGGCACGACGATCTGCGGAGTCCAGTCATCCCGCAGCGTGGCGTCAAAAGTATAAGTCCCGTTCAGCGTCACCTGAATGCCTTTGGGGCGGCTGAACATGGAGTAGGCAATATTCGGGTGCCTCCGGGCTTCCGAATCCTTTTCCGGGTCGGTCACCGGGGAAATGCCGGTTTCCAGCATGATTCCCAGCAGCCGGCCGGGTTTCCTGAGCCTGATTTCCAGGGTTTCCCCCTGGCCGTCCCCGGAAACGCTTTCCGCCCAATAACCGGAACTTTTTTTCAGATTGTCCGGGGAACATGGAACCCCGTAGGGGTCCCTGTCCAGGGTGGAGCTGGCAGTCACGTCATACTGGTCCGTCAGGACGCCCCTTTCTCCGCGGACGGTAATCCGCCCATCCTTGTCCAGCACCCACCCGGGCCCCGGAGTAAGCACCAAGGAGGGAGCGTAGGGCCTGCCGTCCGCTCCCAGCAGAGACCAGGTATAAACGCCTTTGGGCGTCGTCACGATGGATTTGGCATCCGCAGAGGGATCCAGCTTGACGGACTGGTTGGTCATCTCCGAGCTGTACACATTGACCACCGCCCTGGGGGTGCCCCCTGTCCAGGTCATTACCGGAGAGGTAAGCAGCGTCAGGCGCGGTTCCCCCATGTGGACCTTCGGTTCCGGCGTAATGGCAACGTCCTGCGTATAAGGAACGGAGAACTGGAAGGTAAGAACATGGATTCCCGCCTTGTTGGGAACCTGGGCCACCAGCCAGTGAGTTATGCCGGCAATGGGAAACATGGAGGGAGCGTCCGCCTGTAGATGCCGCCCCTCCACCAGGGAAAAATCACATTTCAGATCATCCACGGATGTGACGACGTCCTGCACCGCTTTCGTAAAAGGGAGGCTGCGTATGGGTTCCTGCCTGGCGGCATTGGCCTGTTCATCAGGCGGTTCGTACTGGAACGGCACGCCTACGGAAATGGTTTTCCCCCTGATTCCCCTGGGAATATCCAGCGCGCAGGTGTAAATGAGGAAAGCCTGGTGCTGCTTCAGGGAAACAGTAACGTCCAGCGCGTTCAGCCGGATTCCGTCCGCCTGCGTCAAATCCATGGGAACGGGCAAGCCGGGAACCGGAGCGATGCATTGAAAGGATATCTCCTGCTGGCGGGGGCGGTCCGCTTTTTCCGCGGCGGTCTGTTCCTTCTGCTGGGGTTCGGCGGCCATGCCCGGCACGCAGCATGCAATGCCGGCCAGCCAGATCAGGGTAGCCAATCTCATGGCCGTTAGATTAACGCGTGGCAGCCCGTTCATCAAGTCCATTTAGGGGAGGGGGAAAAGGCCCCTTCCGTACCCGCCCTTTTCCCTGAACAAACAAGGGCGGCCCTCCTTTGAACCAGCGACGCCCGCAGCAGGAAAACATTCGTTCCAAACTCCGGAATTGGTCGCTTCATGCCCTTGGAAGCGGGTTCCGGGGTTCCGCCGGGCCATCTTTCCGCTTCTCCGGCAGAAAGATGGCACATGACAGGTAAAAACCAACTGAGGGGCATCGGAGGGCCTTTCCCGCCACAAACCAACATAATTAACTCATTAACAACAATCGGTATCCATTGTTGCGTATTTGCAGAAAGACCGTGTTCTTCCGCTTTCCGGGCGCCGTTAACGTACTCTTATTACCAGGTTTTTTTATGAAAAGCCCGTTTCCGTGGGAGAGGCAAAACGCCCAGCCGCCCCCTCTTCGCCAAACAAAAAAAGAAGCATGCGGAAGACAGAAAAAATCACGCAAGACAGGAGAATTTTTTCTAGAAAACAGGACAAACAATACAATATATAGTGTATATAAAAAAATACTGTACAATATTTCCTTTTCATCAGGATTATTTTTCAGTAGATAATGCACACGCTACGCGCCGCCGCCCCATGACGAAGCGCAAGCCTACGGGATTATTCCCAAACCTTTCTACTTCGCAATCCAATGACCACAGACAACTCGCAAACCATACTCAAACTGCGCACAGGCCAGGAAATCATCCTCCCCCAGAGGAAAGACCTGCTGGGCGGTTTGAAATTCACCAGAAGATTTTCACACAATGAAGTCCACCCCTATGATGAAGTGGACTGGACGCGCCGCGACGTCCGCATTATGGATTGGAAAACCGGCAAGACCATTTACGAGCGCCTGGGTCTGGAAGCTCCGGCCCACTGGGATGACAACGCCGTCAAAATCACGGCGGACAAGTACCTTTTCGGCAGCGAACCCGGCTCCCTGGAATATGAAGACAGCTTCCGCAATATCTACGACCGCATTTCCAATACCTATACCGTATGGGGATGGGAGGAAGGCTACTTCGCCACGCTGGAGGACGCGGAAATTTTCAATGAGGAAATCAAGGCCATGCTGGTACAGCAGATATGGGCGCCCAACTCCCCCGTCTGGTTCAACATCGGCCACTGGGAGCAGTGGCGCTGGGGACGCCCGGACCTGAGGGAAAACTACACAGGCCACGGCAACAAGGCCTACCATACCAAGGGAACCAAGAACAATCTGAAAACCTTCATGGTCCAGTCCACGTATGAATACCCCCAGTGTTCCGCCTGCTTCCTGACGGAAGTGGGAGACAGCATGGAGGATATTCTGGACCACCTGACGACGGAAGGCCGTATTTTCGCGTCCGGTTCCGGCGTGGGCATCAACCTGTCCACCCTCCGGTCCTCCAAGGAGCCCATCAGCGGCAAGGGCCGCTCCTCCGGCCCCATCTCTTTCGACCGCGGCTGGGACCGCATGGCCGGAGCCATCAAATCCGGGGGCAAGACGCGCCGCGCCGCACGCATGGTCCTGATGTTCAGCGACCACCCGGATATTTTCGAATTCATCAATACGAAAAACCGCCAGGAAGACATCGCCAAGGTTATCCTGCGCGAACACAACGTGCATGTGGAGCTCAAGCAGATTGCGGAGACCAAGCTGGTTGCCGGCACTCCGGCGGAAAAGGCCGCCGCCCGCGTCATTCTTTCCCTTCCCCTGGCCACCCGGAACAGTTTTGACCCGCACATGGACGCCCTGCTGTACGGGGAAACGCTTTCCCACCAGAACGCGAACCATTCCGTTTCCCTGAAGGGGGATTTCTGGCAGGCGCTCGCCAATAACGGCAATACCTACACGCGCTGGGTCACGAATCCGGCCCACATCGAACAGACGTTCCGCGCCCAGGAACTTCTGGAAGCCATGGCCCAGTCCATCTGGGACAACGGGGAACCCGGCGTGCACAATAACGACGTGATCAACCTGTGGAATCCCGTCAAATCCATCGGCACCATCACTACGTCCAATCCCTGCTCGGAATACGTCTTCCTGAACAATACGAGCTGCAACCTTTCCTCCTTCAACGCCTATCGATTCCTGATCAAGGGAGAGGACGGCAAGCCCGTTTTTGATGCGGACGCCCTGACCCACGCCGCCCGCCTGGCCATGGTCTGCGCGGACCTGAATGTGGAACGCGGCGGCTTCCCGATTGAAGAAATCGCGGAGGGCACCTACAAGTACCGCACCACGGGCATCGGCTTCGCCAACGTGGGCGGCTCCCTGATGGCCCTGGGCGTGCCTTACGATTCCGACGAAGGCCGCTGGATTGCCTCCCAGCTTTGCAGCGCCCTGACGGCGGCCTGCTGGACGGCCTCCGCGGAAATGGGCGCGGAACTGGGTTCCTACGTGGAATACCCCGCCAGCAAGAAAGACCTGCTCGCCGTGCTGCGCCTGCACAACGCAGCCCAGAAACTGGCAAGCGCCCTGCCCTCCCAGAAGGACTCCAAGACGCTGGACGACCTGATTGAGAACATCATCGCCAATGCCGGAGGGATCCTGCCGGAAGCGCAGGGGCTCACCGCCTCCTATGCCCTGCATGCCTACCTCAAGAGCTTCAAGGCCCCCACCATGATGAACAGGGAGCGCATCGCCCCTGCGGCCAAGCTGGCGGAAGCCGCTTCCGACATGTGGGCGAAGGTGATCAAGGCCACGGCGCACCGCAACGCGTTTGTTTCCGTGATGGCACCCACGGGCACCATTTCCGCCCCGCTGGGCTGCTATGATGAAGGCACCACTTCCATTGAGCCGGATTACACGCTGGTGAAATGGAAGCAGCTGGCGGGCGGAGGCTCCCTGAAGATGTTCAACCGCCTGGCCCTGGAAGGCCTCCGCTCCCTGGGTTATCCGGAAGACTTCGTCAATGAAGCCGCTCTGGAAGTGGCGGGCCTGGACGGCCTGATTTCCGCGTTCCAGGGGAATATGGATTACGTCGTGAACCAGCTCATTGTGGACCCCTGCAATGACCAGGCCGGCCCCGTGCGCCTCGCGTGGCGCCGCCTGCTCTCCGGCACGGAATCCCGCAGTGAAATTCAGGAAAAAGTGGCTTATATCAGCAACCCGGCCAACATGGCCGTGCTGACGGCGGATGAACTCGCCGTAGTCAACGGAGCCGCCCATATTGAATCCATACCGTGGCTGAATAAAAAGGACCTGCCGGTCTTTGACTGCGCCGCCACCAACGGCAACGGCATCCGTGCCATTTCCCCCGCCGGCCATGTGCTGATGCTGGGCGCCCTCCAGCCCTTCATCTCCGGCGCGTGCTCCAAGACGGTCAACATGCCCGTCTCCGCCAGCGTGCAGGATATTTACGATTCCCTCATCATGTCCCACGAGCTGGGCGTGAAGTGCATCGCCATCTTCCGCGCCGGCTCCAAGGCGAATGCCGTTTACGTGGTGGATACCCCGGAAACGCGCATGTTCAAGGCCAACCACGTCTGGGAACAGCTGGTGAATGCCGGCTCAGACGCCATTGACGAAATCATCGCGGAGGCATCCAAGCCGCGCCAGCGCAAGCTGCCCGGCCGCCGTCTGGGCCAGACCGTCAAATTCTCCGTAGGCGGCCAGCTGACGGGCTACCTGACGGTAGGCGTCTATGCGGACGGCACCTGCGGGGAAGTTTTCGGACGCCTGGGACAAGTCGGCTCCTTCGCCTCCGGCATGTTTGAAGCTTACTGCAAGCTCCTCTCCACCGCCCTTCAGTTCGGCGTGCCTCTCAAGGAAGTGGTCAAGGGTTTCCGCAATTACTCCTTCGAACCCTCCGGGTTCTGCCGCGTGGGGGACGATACGGAGGCGGACACCTGCACGGAAATCCGCTCCTGCGCTTCCGTGGTGGATTTGATTGCCAAGATTCTTGCGTGGCTTTTCCCGGAAAGCAACGGCTACCGCCTGCGGGACGTATTCTCCATCCCCATCGTCAGCCTTCCGGGCCAGGCTCCGGATACGACAGTAAGCGTGCTGCCCCCCCGCATCATCACCGCTCCGGCGCATCCCGCTACTCCGGCCCTGCCGGAAATTCCCGCCGGAAAGGTTCCGGAAGGAACGATGCTCAACGGCGCCTCCCTCTGCCCGCAGTGCCACTCCCTGGCCTATGTCCAGGACGGCAAATGCAAATCCTGCCGCTCCTGCGGATACAAGGACGGCGGCTGCGGGGAATAAACGGTAACCAGATCATTCCAGACCCGCTCTTTCCGGGCGGAATCCGGCTGCTGCCGGGTTCCGCCCGGTGAATTTACGGAAAAGGTATTTTTTCCGGGAGAGACGATTTTCCGGCCTTCCCGGCCCCCGTCCAGCATGAACTTTCCGGAAAAAGCGAACGGAAACTGCCGCGCGGGGAAAAGGAATGATAGGCGTTTGCCTTGAAATCCGGCAGCATTTCATTCATAGTCCGCCGCATGCGCCTGAAGCCGCACCTTTATTTTCCATGAAACCCTACTATACTCTGGCTGACCTTCTGGATGAAGGACATCCGTTTGACGCCGGGGAAACCGTTCCCGCCAGACTGGCCGTAATCGGTTTCCCCATTGCCCATTCCAAATCCCCCGCCATGCAGCAGGCCGCGCTGGACGCGGCGGGCATTCGCGCCCGGTATATCCGCATCCAGGCCGCTCCGGAAGAATTCGGAGAAGTGGTGCGGCTTCTCAGGGAAAGGGGATTCACGGGGGCCAACGTGACGGTGCCCCACAAGCAGGCGGCCTGTTCCCTGTGCAACGACACGGACGCCCTTTCCCGCGTCACCGGCTCCGTCAATACGCTCGTCTTTCAAAAGGACGGTTCCGTCTCCGGCTTCAATACGGACGGCCCGGGGTTCGCCCGCGCCATCCGGGAAGAATTTTCCGTGGATTTGCGCGATTTGAAAGTGGCCCTTCTGGGCTCCTGCGGCGGAGCCGGGCTTGCCCTGGCCTACACCTGCGCCATGCAGCGCTGTGAACGGCTGACGCTGGCCGGAAGATCGGAAGAAAAGCTTCAGGAGCTTAAAAACAGGCTGAGTTCCTTTTTCATTGACGAACACAGGCTGGAAGGAGCCTCCGACCGCCTGGCGGCCCACCAGAACAATACGCCCCGTTTCAATGCCGCCGTGGAGGATGCGGATCTGATCGTCAACGCCACCTCCCTCGGCCTGAAGCCTACGGACCCTTCCCCCGTGCCCCCCGCACTGCTTTCCGCCCACCATCTGGTTTACGATTTACAGACGCATGACGATGCCTTCCAGATGGAAGCCCGCTTTCAGGGCGCCAGAGTTTCCAACGGCCTTTCCATGCTGGTTCACCAGGGGGCCCTCTCCTTTGAACGCTGGTTCGGCATCAAGCCGGATATTTCCGCCATGCGCCGGGCTCTTGAACAAAAGCATGACTGACGCCCCCCCCCCATTTTAACGTCCATGCTTTCCGGAACGCGCTGGTAGAATGGTTCAGGCGCGAAGGGAAAGACTACCCGTGGAGGCGGACAACGGATCCGTGGCACATCCTGGTTTCCGAGCTGATGCTGCAGCAGACGACCATTCCCACCGTTCTGGGAAGATATGACAGATGGATGCGCCAGTTCCCCACTCCGGCGCATCTGGCCGCCGTGGACGAACAGACGGCCCTGCGCTCCTGGGAAGGACTGGGCTATTACCGCCGCGTGCGTTCCCTCCAGGCCATCGCCAGGGAAATCGTCAACAAGTTCGGAGGACGGTTCCCGGACAACGCGGAAGGGTTGAAACGCCTGCCGGGCATCGGCCCCTACACATCGGGAGCGCTCCTCTCCTTCGCCTTCAACAAGGCGGCTCCCATTGTAGACGCCAATGTCGCGCGCGTCCTGGCCCGCATTGACAATTATTCCGTTCCCGTGGATTCTACGGAAGGCCAAAAATACCTGTGGAGCCGCGCGGAAAGCCTGGTGGATCCGGAACATGCCCGTGAATTCAATTCAGCCATCATGGAACTGGGGCAAACCTGCTGCAGCATCAGTTCCCCGGACTGCCTGCTGTGCCCCGTGCGCCCCTTCTGCTCCGCGGAACGGCCGGAAACGCTTCCCGTCAAAAATCCCAAGCCGCAAGTCACCCGGGTGGAGCACCACGACATTCTTTACATCCGCGGCAAATCCGTCCTGCTGGCCAAATGCCCGGAAGGCAAGCGCCATGCCGGCATGTACCGCTTCCCCCAGAGGGAGGACGACCACACCCTTTCCCTGCCCCATGTCCTGAAACAGACCTACAGCATTACCCGCTACAGGGTGACCCGCTACATCCACCATGTGACGGATACGCCTCTCCTCAGGGAAGGAGAGGAATTCGTGCCGCTGGACAAAATCCACGGGCTGCCCATGGCATCTCCGGACCGCAAGGCGCTGAACTCCCCCGCCCTGGGCAAACTGCTGGACCATATCAGATGAATGACAGATTAACGCCGGAACTTGTCCTCTCCGCCTACTGCCAGGGGTGTTTTCCCATGGCGGACCCGGAAACGGGAGAAATCTCCTTTTACGAACCGGACCCGCGCGCCCTGATTCCGCTGGACAACCGCTTCCACATCCCTCACGGCCTCAAACGGGCTTTGAATAAAAAACCTTTTGAACTCCGGATGGATACCGCTTTTCCGGAGGTGGTGCATGCCTGCGCCCGGACGGAGCAGCCGGAAGAACAATGGATAGACGGGCAGATTGAAGAAGCATACGGCAAGCTTCACGAGATGGGCTTCGCCCACAGTGTGGAATGCTGGGACGAGGAAGGGCTGCAGGGAGGCCTGTACGGAGTAGCCTTGGGGAAGGCTTTTTTCGGGGAAAGCATGTTCCACCGGAAAACGGACGCCAGCAAGATTGCCCTGGTGGCCCTGGTGCAATACCTGCGGGCGCATCGGTTCCTTTTCCTGGATACCCAGTGGACTACGCCGCATCTGCTGAAATTCGGAACCTATGAAGTGCCGGCCAGGGAATACCGGAAGCTTCTGAAGAGGGCGCTGGAGGAACAATAAACTATATTTTACTGTCCGGTGTAAACGGTCATGAGATTGATTCCCAATTATGGGAGATCCGGCAGCGCACCGGATTTCATAACTTGTTGATGATTTTTCTTCGGGCTCTGCCATCAATACTTGCCCCCCAAGCCGCCCCCTACGCCCAAACGTTCAGGAAGCATGGCTCCGGCATAAAAAACTCCGGAATCAACATCAACGGCACTCCGGGAAAGACTGCGGAGCATTTTGGGAAAGATGCACTTCCTCTTCCGCCAGGAGAGCTTCGGCCCATGATGCCATTAACATGATTTTTTGCAGCAAGGCGGAAGCCCAGCAAATATGCCCAAACCAAACGCATGGAGCAGTTTGGCCCGCAAGGTTCAAGCCATATCTGACAAGACCGATCCATCCGCTAAAAAAGCCCGTGGTTCCGAAGAACCACGGGCTGTTTATTAACCCTTAACAAAAAGGTTTATTCCTGTTCCAGAGCAGCCTGGGCCGCGGCCAGACGGGCGGTCGGGACGCGGTAGGGCGAGCAGCTCACATAAGTCAGGCCCAGCGTGTTGCAGAACTTGACGGAAGCGGGGTCGCCGCCGTGTTCGCCGCAGATGCCCAGTTTGATGTCCGGGCGGGTGGAGCGGCCGAGTTCCACGGCAATCTTCATCAGCTTGCCGACGCCGTTCTGGTCAATGGAAGCGAAGACGTTCTTCTTGATGATTTCCAGTTCCTGATACTGCGGCAGGAAGGAACCGGAGTCGTCGCGGCTCATGCCCAGGCCCGTCTGGGTCAGGTCATTGGTGCCGAAGGAGAAGAACTGGGCGGTTTCCGCGATTTCGTCAGCCGTGACGGCAGCGCGCGGGATTTCAATCATGGTGCCGACGAGGTAGTCCACTTTGACGCCTTTTTCCTCAAATACCTGCTGGGCCACCTTGTCAATGATGGCTTTCTGGATGTCCAGTTCCTTCTTGAAGGCCACCAGAGGAACCATGATTTCAGGCACCACGGCAAATCCTTCTTCTTGGGAGACTTCCACAGCGGCTTCAAAGATGGCGCGGGCCTGCATTTCCGTGATTTCCGGATAGGCGATGCCGAGGCGGCAGCCGCGGTGGCCGAGCATCGGGTTGAACTCATGGAGTTCGGACACGCGGCGCATGATGACTTCCACAGGCATGCCGATTTTCTGGGCCAGGTCAAGCTGCTGTTCCTTCGTCTGGGGAAGGAATTCGTGCAGGGGCGGGTCCAGAAGGCGGATGGTGCCCGGCAGACCCTTGAGCGCCTTGAAGATGCCCTTGAAGTCCCCCTTCTGGTAGGGAAGGAGCTTGGAAACGGCGGCTACGCGGTCGCTCTTCTTGGTGGAGAGGATCATTTCACGGACGAAGTCGATCCGGTCCCCTTCAAAGAACATGTGTTCCGTGCGGCAGAGGCCGATGCCGGTGGCGCCGAAGGCGATGGCGGTTTCCGTCTGCTTGGGAGAGTCCGCATTGGTGCGCACTTTCATTTTGGTGCAGTCGTCGCACCACTGCATGAGCTTGGCGAAGTTCTGGTAGGTGCGGCTGTCTTCCGGCTTCATGGTCTTGGAAATCAGGACCTGGATGATTTCAGAGGGGGAAGTTTCCACCTTGCCGGCGTATACCAGGCCGCTCGTTCCGTCAATGGAGAGGTAGTCACCTTCGCTGACGGTTACGTCGCCAACGGAAACGGTGCGGTTGTTGTAATCCACAATGATTTCATCCGCGCCGCAAACGCAGACTTTGCCCATCTGACGGGCAACGAGGGCGGCATGGGAGGAAACGCCGCCGCGGGCGGTCAGGATGCCTTCAGCGGCAATCATGCCGCGCAGGTCTTCCGGAGAGGTTTCCAGACGGACCAGCAGAACCTTTTCACCTCTGTCCGCGGCTTCCACACAGCGTTCCGCGTTCAGGTAGATGCGTCCGGTGGCGGCGCCGGGCCCGGCGGGAAGACCGCGGGTCAGAACCTTGGCACTCTTGATGGCTTCACGGTCAAAGATGGGGGTCAGCAGCTGGTCCACCTGGTCCGCAGGAATGCGGCGCACGGCGGTTTTCCAGTCAATCAGGCCCTGTTCCACCATTTCACAGGCAATGCGGAAAGCGGCCACGCCGGTGCGCTTTCCGTTGCGGGTCTGGAGCATGTAGACGGTGCGGTCCTGAATGGTGAATTCAAAGTCCTGCATGTCATGGAAGTGGTTTTCCAGCACTTCGCGAATGCGCACCAGTTCATTGAAGGCGGCGGGCATCACTTCATGAAGGGCAGCAACGGGGGCGGGCGTACGCACGCCGGCCACGACGTCTTCACCCTGGGCGTTCATCAGGAATTCGCCATAGAATTCGTTTTCGCCGGAGGCGGGGTTGCGGGTGAACGCCACGCCGGAACCGGATTCCTCACCCGTGTTGCCGAAGACCATGGCCTGCACGTTGACGGCGGTGCCCCATTCGGACGGAATGCCGTATTTCTGGCGGTACACGATGGCGCGGTCATTGTTCCAGGAACCGAACACGGCGCCAATGGCTCCCTGAAGCTGTTCCCAGGGGCATTCCGGGAATTCATGGCCGGTGCGTTCCAGCACCAGGGCCTTGAAGCGGGAGACAAGTTCCTTCAGGTCATCGGCGGAGAGCTTGGTGTCTTCCACGTCCTCGCTGCCGAAGCGTTCTTTCTTGATGGCGGCGATGGCGGTTTCAAAGGGTTCGTGGTCTTCATCCGGGGTTTTCTGCACACCCAGCACCACGTCGCCGTACATCTGCACGAAGCGGCGGTAGCAGTCCCAGGCGAAGCGGGGGTTGTTCGTAGCCTTCACCATGGCTTCCACGGATTTTTCATTCAGGCCGAGGTTCAAAATCGTGTCCATCATGCCGGGCATGGATTCACGGGCGCCGGAACGCACGGCCACCAGCAGGGGCATAGCTTCCGTATCGCCGAACTTGCGTCCCAGGATCTGTTCCATTTTGGCAATGCCTTCCTTGACCTGCGCGTCAAGCTGGGCGGGATAAGTGCAGCCGTGATCGTAGTAGTAAGTGCAAACTTCCGTAGTGATGGTGAATCCGGGAGGGACAGGAAGGCCGATGCGGGCCATTTCCGCAAGGTTGGCGCCCTTGCCGCCCAAAAGATTTTTCATGCTGCCATTGCCGTCGGCGGACCCTCCGCCGAAAGAATAGACGAATTTGTCAGTAGATGCGCTGCACGCGCAGGAATTGGTGGACATATCGATTATTGTAGTCGAATTAATGATTCTGCCCAAACATCGACCAAAGGAGCCAACAAAAGACCCAATAGCGAGTTAGGGTCGAATAAGGATGCCTTCGGCTCCTTGCTTTGTCAATCCGAAATTGTACGGAAAACAAAAATATTTTTCAGAGTTTTTGGGGAAAAGAATGCATGCCAAAACCCTGCTTTTCCAGCCTGTCCCGTCCGGAGCCGCTCTTCCTCCGGGCAACGCCGCTTCCTGTTTTCCGGCGGCTCCGGAATTACCTGGGAAGAAAAGCGCAGCGAGTTTCTTTTCATGGCTGCCCGGAAAAGAAAAACGGACGCTTATCAACCGGATAAGCGTCCGCCGGAAATAATATGCCCTGTTTTTTATGCCTTGCAGAAGGTGTCTTCATCCGCACAGTCAGCCTGAACCCACTTGACGGAGGAATCACCGGAAGCTATATGCACAAGGCAATGGTACACGGCTTCCTGGTCCGCATCCAGCCGGGCAGCCATCTGGGCGGCGGTTTCCGGGGCGGTTCCCAGAGCCCCCCTTACCCTGCCCAGCAGGGCCAGGAAGGAACCCGCCGCTTTTTTGCCGGCTTCCACGCCGGGCTGGTGGTAGGCGTTGATGTTGACCAGAGAAGCATAGAAGGAGACGGCGCGCTCAAACAGGGCAATCAGCATGCCGAGCGTTTTGGCGTTCACCTCCGGGATGGAAATGGTGATGGAGGAACGGCCGGATTCCGCCAGCGCCTGGCGGGTGCCGCGCAGGAAGCCCTGGAGGAAGTCTCCGCACGTGGCGCCCGCCTCCACTTCCACCGCATCCGCGGAACATTCGCGCACTTCAATGAAGGTGGCGAAGAAGTTGTTCACGCCGTCACGGAGCTGCTGCACATAGGCATGCTGGTCCGTGGACCCCTTGTTGCCGTACACGGAAATGCCCTGGCAGACTTCGTTGCCCTCCAGATCCAGCCGTTTGCCGAGGGATTCCATAATGAGCTGCTGGAGGTATTTGGAGAAGAGCACCAAGGCATCCTTATAAGGGAGAACCACCATATCCTTTTCCCCCTTGCCGCCGGTAGCCTTGTACCAGGCCAGCGCCAGTTTCATGGAGGCGTTGCATTCCACACAGTCCCGGCGGGTCTTTTCGTCCATCAGGCGCGCGCCTTCCAGCAGGTCATCCACGTTCACGCCCTGAAGCACGGCGGGAACCAGCCCCACCACGGACATGACGGAGGTGCGGCCGCCCACCCAGTCTTCCATCGGGAAGCGCTTGAGCCAGCCTTCCGCCTCAGCCGTTTTGTCCAGCCGGGAACCCGCTCCCGTGACGGCGACCGCCTGGGGAGCGAATTCCAGCCCGTTCTTCCTGAAGAAATCCTGGGCCACCAGCATGCCGTTGCGGGTTTCCGGCGTGCCGCCGGATTTGGAAATAACGACGACAAGCGTTTCTTCCAGAGGGAGGGATTCCAGCACCCGGTACATGCCGTCCGGGTCCGTGTTGTCCAGAAAGAACATGTCCAGCCCCGCCGCAGGAATGGCGTCCGCCACCAGCTCCGGACCAAGAGCGGAACCGCCGATGCCAATGACGAGGGCCGCGGAATATTGTTCCGCGCGGGGAGGCGTTATTTTGCCGTCCAGAACGTCCCGTCCGAAGGCTTTGACGTCCGCCAGGGGACCATCAATGGCAGCCTTCAATTCCGGCGTGGGAGCCAGGGAGGAATTGCGCAGCCAGTAGTGCCCCACCATGCGTTTTTCATCAGGATTAGCAATGGCGCCGGATTCCAGCGCCTTCATGTCGGCAAACGCCTTGTCTATCCGCCCCTGCATGGAAGACAGGAACGCATCGTCCAGCGGAAGTTTGGAAAAATCAAGGGAGATGCCCAGTTCTGGGTAGCGAACGAGTTGTTGTGCGTATAAGCTCATGATGGTCATGGATTGGAAAAAGAATTACCGGAGTTTTTTCAGGACGCTTTTAGCCTGCACGTCTCCCTGATCCGCCGCTTTCTGGAACCATTCCCGGGCTTTGGCCATGTCCTTGGGCAGGCCGAAACCGGTCTGATACATCACGCCCAGGTTATATTGTTCCGAGGCATAGCCTTCCACAGCCGCCCGGCGACGCGTGCGGGCCTGCTCCCTGGCTTCCGCAGCGGTTAGTCCCAGAACCCGCGCCGCATCCGGCCACGCAGCTCCGAATCTGGAGGCGGAAGGGGCATAGCCGGCGGCTCCGGCCTTGCGGTGCATTTCCTCCGCTTTTTTCTTATCCCTCTTCACGCCGTATTTGCCCTGGTCATACAGGAACGCCATGCCCCAGTAGCCACGGGGGCAGCCCAGTTCCGCCGCCTGCTGGAAACATTCAAAGGCATCTTTATACTTTTTGGAACCCATGGCGAGCACAGCGTCGGAAATGTGGAGTTCCGCCTCCTTCAAACCGGGAAATTCCGGGATGGCCGCCCATTCCCTTTTCAGTTCCTCCCTGTCCCTTTTGGACTTGGGAGGCATGCCGGAGGGACCGGAAAAACGGAAAAGGGGGAAGTAGCCCTCCATGGCTCCCATGTTGCCCAGGCCGGACATGAGGAAAACGCCGGGAGATACCTTCCACATGTGCATGTACTGGATGCGGCCTTCCTGGAGGGATTCCCTGGCCACCCATTCCGGCATGTTCACCGGTTCCCCGAACTGTTCCGTCAGGCCCACCAGAAGGGCCTTATAGGCGGATTTCAGTTTGGTTTCATATTCGGAACCGCGGTGCTTGCTCCGGGAATAGAAGACAACGGCCCTCAAGCCGCCGGAGGGGTCATAGTCAAAGTTCAGGGCAAAGGTCTGACCGCCTATGGCCTGCCTGGTTTTAAACACGCCGTTGAGTCCGGTGCGTGCGAGGAGGGCATCCGTGGGCGGACCTTCAAGCTGCTTGCTCCGCCTCAGGGTTTTCAGCACCTGGTCCTTGTCCATTCCCACCTCCAGCCCCTCATAGAGAGCGGCAAGAAGAGGGGCACACGTGAGAGCGAAGAGTCCAGCAACATAGGCTAGTTTTTTCATAGAAAAAAGTAATTGGGCGGCTTTCTATCAAAGCGGAAGCATTTTCAAAAGGACAAAATGCGTCAGCCACAGAGAGGGAAATTTTTCATAAAATATTCATTTTCAATCTATCCACAATCTTTTCAAATAATCCTCCCCGGAGAAATCCGGAGGCATGGGGTCACGGGTCAGGCGGAAACCGGGAACGGCACGGGCCACCATCCTGCGGAATTCCTCGTGGCCCAGCTTGCGGCAGTTGCTGGTGCACAGCATCCAGCCGCCCGGTTCCAGGCATTCGCGCGCCAGGGCCACCAGCTCCCCGTAGTGGGATTCCACCCGGAACACCTTTCCGCGGTCATCCCGGGAAAACGTGGGAGGGTCCAGAATAATGCCGTGAAAGGTTCGCCCCTGCCTGGAGAACCGTTCCAGCCAGCGGCGCGCGTCCCCCTTGCAAAAGTACTGGCCGGAGGGGTCAATGCCGTTCAGAACAAAATTTTCCCTGGCCCAGTCCAGGCACGGCTGCGCCAGATCCAGCGTGGTTGTCTGCGCTCCCCCCAGGGCGGCGTAAACGGAAAAGGCCCCCGTATAGGCAAAGGTATTCAGCACCCTCATGCCCGGAGCGCTTTTTTCCCTCACCCGGCGGCGGTGGTCGCGCTGGTCCAGAAAAATTCCCTGGGAATAACCGGCGGACATGTCTATTTTGAAACGCACTCCCTGCTCTAGGGCCGTAAATTGCAGGGGAAGGAGCGGCCCGGCGATCTGGACGGGCGCTTCTTTCTGGTTTTGTTCCAGTTTTTTGTGGAATACGGGCAGGCCCGTATCCCGGAGTTCGCTTTCCAGGTCCGCAGGAATGGAACATCCGCGCGTGGAGACGAGAATACGATCCGCCATCTGATCCACAAAGACACCGGGAATTCCATCCCCCGCCCCGTCCATGACCCGGAACATATCCGTATCCGGCGGAATCAATTCCCTGTTGCGTTCCACGCAATAATGATAATTTCTCTCCACGGCGGAGCAAAGAGTAACGGATGAAGAACGTTCCCGCAATGTCAAAGAAGCAGGAGCCTCATTTCCTTCGGAGCAAGAGTTCCGCCAGGAAAAACGGTCATCTGGACGGCCCTCCTTCATCAACAGAGACATTAAAAAAATCGCCTGCAAGGCTGGACCTTGCAGGCAAAAACGCCTTTAACTGCTGGCAGGACAAGGTTTTCAGGCTTTCCGGCGGCGGCGAACCATCAGGGCCGCCAGCCCCAGCAGACTCAGGGATGCCGTAGCCGGTTCCGGAACCTGCAAGCCAAAAGCGTTGAGAATGTCTGTATCCGTGGCTTCGGTATTAAACGTCGCCAGCTTAATGTCAGTGAATGTCTCCTTCGCCGCGTTCGTCCAGATACTGGATTGATCCCATTTCAGAGAGCTTGTACCGGAGGTGAAATTAAAAGAAACTGTTCCCAAGGTTTGAGTTCCGCTGTACAGGGTAGCTGAGGCAGAGCTTCCATCCTCGCTTTTCCGCATAATCAGCGTGAGAAGAAGACTGCCTCTTTCAGTTGTCGCCGTCATATCAAAACTCTGACCTGCATAGGAGAATAAACAGGTATACCCGCCGTCTGCGGAGGAGGAAGTCAGCTGTAGTGCATTACCAGACGCCCCCCCGTTGGTACGTGAGGTCGAGAAAATATTTTGGGGAGAGGAAGTATTTCTTGTTTCCGTAAGCTGAAAAGAAATGGCGAAATTGTCCAAGGACGTTCCTGTTGTTCCTTCACTCCACGTCAATGACGAATTGCCAGAGGAAAGAACACCGTTCTGAGGCTTAGTAAGGCTCAGAAGCGTAACAAGATCAGGACTTTCTGCGTTGACCCACCCGGGCAGCAAAACCGCCGTCATAATAGACGATACAAATAATTTCTTCATCACGGACAGCTTATAGCCGGATTGACTATCCGCTGTCAACTTTTTCTAAAAGAATTTATGCAGATAATAGGGAGGGAAAGCCTGATAAAAAATACAGAAGAACAAAAAATGTCCGCAAGCATCTTGCTCCGCAACTCATTCATGAATTCAAGAAATGTTTGTGATTTCATTGAGAAGAAAGGAATTTTATGTTGTTTGAAAGTTATTGACATTTAACAACTTAATTATCTCATTATTGTTTCTGAATTTTTACAGCAGTGCTGAACTGCTTCAGCGGATAGTCAATCCGCCCGCAAAAAAGAGGCCGGATTTTTCATCCGGCCTCTCGCAACAGGTATTTACCTGATAAACAGGAAATTCCGTTTAGTCAGCGTACTGTTCGTTAAGAGCTTCCATGATTTCCCTGGAAGCTTCCGGAATGTTGGTGCCCGGGCCGAAGATGGCCACAGCTCCGTGTTCCTTCAGGAAGTCATAGTCCTGGGCGGGAATAACGCCGCCGCAGAAGACCAGGATATCCGGACGGCCCTGCCTGGCAAGTTCCTCCACCAGGGCAGGAAGGAGAACCTTGTGGCCGGCGGCCAGAGAGCTCATGCCGATCATGTGCACGTCGTTTTCAATCGCCATTTTGGCAGTTTCCTCCGGCGTCTGGAAGAGCGGGCCCACGTCCACGTCAAAACCGAGGTCGGCATAGGCGGAGGAGACCACCTTGGCGCCGCGGTCATGGCCGTCCTGGCCCATTTTGGCGACGAGGATGCGGGGACGACGCCCCGTGCGTTCGGCGAAGTCATCCGTCATCTTGCGGACTTCCTCCACCAGCGGATCTTGACCATAGGATTGGGCGTACACGCCGGTAATGAGTTTGATTGGTGCTTTATGACGCCCGAAGTGTTTTTCCAGGGCGGAGGAGATTTCACCCAGGGAGGCGCGGGCCTTGGCCGCCTTGATGGCAAGGTCAAGGAGATTGCCTTCCCCCGTGCGGGCGCATTCGGACAGGGCTTCCAGCGCGGCTTCGCACGCGGCGGAGTCCCGTTCCGCGCGCAGTTTCTGCAGGCGGGCGATCTGGGCTTCCCGGACGGTGGTGTTGTCCACTTCCAGAATATCGATTTGGGCTTCCTGTTCCAAGCGGTATTTGTTAACGCCGATGATGGGTTCCTTTCCGGAGTCAATGGCGGCCTGGCGGCGCGCTGCGGCTTCTTCAATGCGCATCTTGGGCAGCCCGGTTTCAATGGCCTTGGCCATGCCTCCGAGTTTTTCCACTTCCTGAAGGTGGGCCCAGCCCTTGCGGATGAGCTCATTGGTCAGGTATTCCACATAGTAGGAACCGCCCCACGGGTCGATTACCTTGCAGATGGTGGTTTCATCCTGAAGATGAAGCTGGGTGTTGCGGGCGATGCGGGCGGAGAAGTCCGTCGGCAGGGCAATCGCTTCGTCCAGAGAGTTCGTGTGCAGGGACTGCGTATGGCCGCAGGCGGCGGCCAGGGCCTCAATGCAGGTGCGGGTGACGTTGTTGAACGGGTCCTGTTCCGTGAGGGACCAGCCGGAAGTCTGGGAGTGCGTGCGCAAGGCCAGGGACTTCGGGTTCTTGGGGTTGAACTGCTTGATGAGTTTGGCCCACAGCACGCGGGCGGCGCGCATTTTGGCCACTTCCATGAAGTAATTCTTGCCCTGGGCCCAGAAGAAGGAAAGACGCGGCGCGAAGGCGTCAATGTCAATGCCCGCCTTGATCCCGGTGCGGACATATTCCAAGCCGTCCGCAAGGGTGTAGGCCATTTCCAGGTCCGCCGTAGCGCCGGCCTCCTGCATGTGGTAGCCGGAGATGGAAATGGAGTTAAACTTGGGCATGTACTTGGAGGTGAACTCAAAGATGTCCGCAATAATCCTCATGGAGGGATCAGGCGGGTAAATGTAGGTGTTGCGCACCATGTATTCCTTGAGAATGTCATTCTGGATCGTGCCGGAGAGCTGGTCCAGCGTGCAGCCCTGTTCCTGGGCGGCGACGATGTAGAAGGCCAGCACGGGCAGCACGGCGCCGTTCATGGTCATGGAAACGGACATTTTGTCCAAGGGAATGCCCTTGAAGAGGATTTCCATGTCCAGGATGGAGTCCACGGCCACGCCGGCCTTGCCCACGTCACCCACCACGCGGGGGTGGTCGGAGTCATAGCCGCGGTGCGTCGCCAGGTCAAAGGCAATGGAAAGGCCCTTCTGGCCCGCCGCCAGGTTGCGGCGGTAGAAGGCATTGGATTCCTCAGCCGTGGAAAAGCCGGCGTACTGGCGCACCGTCCAGGGGCGCGCCACATACATGGTGGCATACGGTCCGCGGAGGTTGGGAGCCACACCGGCTGTAAAGTCCAGGTGCAGGCAGTCGTCGTACACGCTTTCCGAGTAGGTGGGCGGCACGGGAATTTGTTCATTGGTCATCCAGGTTTCCGTTTCGGAAGCCGGGGACGGGGCACCAGCCTTGATTTCAGGATAGGAGGCGGATGCAAAATCAGGAATATTGCTCATTGGGTGGAATAGGTTGGTGGTTGTTAGAGGCCGATTTTGTTTTGAATAGCTTCAACGGTGTTGTAGCAGTTGGCCTTGACGTGGATGAAGATGTCCACGCCGGCTTCCTTGAATGCTTCCACATAGTCGGCCGGATAACCGGCAAGGGCCACCATCATGTCCGGTCTGGTCTCCCTGAGAGCCTTGCAGAAGGCGGGGACGATTTCCGGATAAGTGTCATCCGTGGAGCAGATGACGCATACGGCGCAGCCGCTTTCCGCAGCCGCCCTGGCCGCGTCTTCCGGAGTTTGGAAGCCGGACGGATAAACCACATCCAGACCGCCGGCGCGCAGGAAGTCGCGGGAGAAGTCCGCGCGGGCCTTGTGCTGGCGAAGCGGCCCCATGTTGGCGAAGAAGACCATCGGCCGGGAACCCTTTTCCTCCACCCAGGCGTCAGCCTTGGCGAGCAGGGATTCAAAACGTTCCGCCAGGCGGCGCTTCGGCAGGGCTTCCATTTCCAGAGGTTCGCCGCACTTGCAGTCAACCCCGGCCACCAGGGCCTTGTTGATGAGACAGGTGGAAAAGCCTTCTCCGGCGGCCTTGCAGGCGGAGTCCACGCTCATTTCCACTTCCGGGAGCTGGATATCCGCATTCTTGCAGCAGCCGTGCCCCTTGTGGGCGGAGCAGCAGGAGCCTTCCGTCGCCTCCAGTTTCTTCTCTGCCAGGTTGACATACTGGTTGACGCCCACGATGGACTGCCGGCGCTGGTCCGCCAGTTCGTAACGTTTGGCGGCGGTGGCGTTCACCTTCTTCTGGATGCTGCCGGCTTTGAGAGCCTTGACGATGCCGCCTTCCTTTTCGATGCCCTGGAAGAATTCCCATATCTTCCGGGAGGCTTCATCCGTCAGGTTTTCCAGGTACCAGGAACCGCCGGCGGGGTCAACGACCTTGTCCAGATTGCATTCGCCCAGCAGAATCAGCGGGCAGTTGCGGGCAATGCGGCGGGAGAATTCGTCCGGCATGCGCACGGCAGCGTCAAAGGGCAGAACGTCAATACTGTCCACGCCGCCCATGATGGCGGAGAATGCCTGGGCGGAGCCGCGCAGCAGGTTGACCCAGGGATCCACCTTGGAGAGGGTCCAGAAGGAGGTGCGGGCATGGAGCCTGATTTTGGCAGCTTCCTCGCTTCCTCCGCATTCTTTGACGATGATGGCCCAGAGTTCGCGCAAGGCGCGGATTTTGGCGATTTCCAGGAACAGGTTGGCGCCGATGGAGACCGTAAAGCGCATGTGCGCCGCAGTTTCATCCACGGAGAGGCCGCGTTCCTCCATGGCGCGCAGATAGGCCACGGCAGTGGACAGCATGGCGCCCACTTCTTCAAAAGCGGAAGCGCCGGAATCCGCGTAAGGCAGCCCGCTGACGCCGATGGTCTGGAAGCCGGGAGCGTTGGCGACGGCCCATTTGGTCATTACGGCCATCTGGTCATAGTAGGCGCAGATGCCTTTTCCCCCGCAAAGGGAACCCTTCATCACAGCTTTCCCCACCGGGTCATACAGAACGCCGCCCCTGAGATCCGCCGTCTTGACGCCGGCGGCCTTGCAGGTGTTCAGGAACATGGAGAGGGTTCCCAGGCCGCAGGAACCGGGAGTGACATATACGGGAAGCCCGTCCAGCCGGACGCCCTTGAGAGCCGTATCCCAGTCAGCCTGCTTGCGCAGTTTCAGGCCGCATTTGCAGTTGAGCTGGATGTTTACGGCGGTCAGGCCGCGTTCCAGGTCATGCAGAAGCTTGGCGTTGAAATCCTCAGGAGAGGAAGCGGGAATGCTCTGGGCGATTTCGCAGGGCTTTTCCATATAGCCCAAGGCGCGCGTTCCGCGGCGGTACGGAAATTGCCCGGCAGGCATTACCGGGGAATGTTCATCCCATTTGTTATAGATGGGATGCAGGGTAATTCCCTCCACAAGCTTGGTAAAAAGCTTCTTGTCAAAATCAGCCCCTTTCAGGGCAGCGACTGCTGCCTCGCGCCATTCGGCGTATGTGGCTGGTGCGAATTCTCCGAAATCAATTTCCGGAGCCGTTGTTTTATTTCCCTGTTGCATGGCGAAGTCAATGGGTAAGGCCTAATATGTTGGTTTTTAACTATGCGCAAACCAGGCCAAGTTTAAAGCGCAACATTATTTTAGGAAATCAAAGTGTAAAGTCCAGCGAGAAAAATCCTTCCGTCCGCCTGCAAATGCGAATTTGCTTCATCACGCGAGGCAAACTTGCAAAAACGATGTCCATGGCGTAAATACGGGAATAAGCATGCCCCCTTCCACTACCGTCAAACTCCCTCCCCAGCTGGTCAGGCAGCTCCGAACTTTCCGGCGCCGCCTCAGAACGGTGAAGATGCTGGAAGCCGTATGCCTTGCAGGCATTGCCGTCATTCTTTCCTACGCGCTCCTGTACCTTTCCGACAGATTGTGGGAGACGCCTCCCGCCGTCGGCTGGCTCCTGTTTTTCATCGCCGTGTCCGGCCTGGCGGTGTTTATTCCCTGGTGGAGTTTCCGGTGGGTGTGGCAGAGGCGCACGGAAGCCCAGCTGGCGCGGCTGATTTCCCGGACGGACACGGCCCTGGGGGATCGTCTTCTGGGCGTCATCGAACTGGATTCAGAAAAGCACGGCCGCCAATACGGTTCCGAAAAGCTGAAAGAGGCGGCCATGGAGCAGGTGGCCCGCGAAGTGTCCGCCCGGGATCTGACAGTGAACATCCCCCGGCCCAGCCACAGGAAGCTGTTCGTCCTGCTGGCGGTTCTCGCCGCATGCACGGCGGCCGTATGTGCGGTAAGCCCGGAAGCGGCAGGGAATGCCCTGAAACGCTGGGTCCGCCCGTTCAATCCTCCGGAACGCTATACATTCACCCAGCTGGCCCCCACCCCGGATTCCCTGGTCATTCCCATGGGAGAGAGCTGCCTGTATGAAATCCGGCTGGCGGAGGGAACCAAAACCCGCCCGCAGACGGCAGAGTATTTTTTCCGCAACAGGGTGAGCCAGCAAGCGCCTCTTGCGGACGGCGCATACAAGATCCACATCCCCCCCATGCAACAGGCGGACAGCCTGGAGTTCTTTGCAGGGGATGCCGTGCGACGGCTGAACATCATCCCGAAGGGGCGCCCTTCCCTGCTGGGAGCCGAAGCCGGCGTAGCCTATCCTGCCTATATGGCGCGCGCCAACGGCAGGGAAGCCATGAGAGCAGGAATTATTTCCGCCCCGGAAGGCTCTACGCTGACGTTGAAGGTGTCCGCCTCCCAGCATCTGCAGTCTGCGGAGGACGCGCAGGGCCATCCGCTCCGGGTGGAAGGAAGCAACGTCATCATTCCGAACATCCTTTTGGAAAAAGAGCCCAGGGAAATAGAGCTTGACTGGATGGACAGCGACGGGCTGGCTGCTTCCCGGCCCGTGAAGATACAACTGGAACCCATTGAAGACAAACAGCCTTCCATTTACCTGAGAGGCGGCGAAAACGACCGCTACGTACTGGAGGATACCAGCATTGAGCTGGAGGTAGAAGCGGCGGACGATTTCGGCCTCCGGGAAATGGGGGTGGAATGGCAGGGTGAAAAATCCTTTTACGACGGCAATGAGGATGAAAACGGAGCCTCAGCTCCAAAACCGGCCGGTGCGGACAAACCGGCGCCCGGCCTCCGCGGGGAGAAAGTGCTGGCGGACGGACAGCCCACGCAGACCGGGCTGAAAGGAACATTCCTGTTCCAGGCCAGGGCGCTGAAGCTATCTCCCCAGCGCGTCGTCATCCGCGGGTTTACGCAGGATTACAAACCGGGAGGCAAACGCGTTTATTCGGAACCCATGATTATTTTCGTCCTTTCCAAGTCCGAGCACGCCCAGATGATTCGCAATGAACTGGAACGCATCACCAGCGATCTGGAAGGCATGATCCGCCGCATGGACGCCATGGCGGACGAAGCAAAACGGCTGAAAGGAATGGAAAACGGCAAATTGAAAGATGCGGAGTCCCAGGAACGCCTGCACGCCCTGGCCGATGAAGAGCAGGCCAACAGGCGCGAGTTGGGAGACTTGCTCAACCGCTCGGAAAGCCTGTTTAAGGAAGCCTCCCGCAATTCCCAGATAGACCCGGCCGGCATGAAGGAATTCATGAAAGGAATTTCCATGCTCAAACCCATTCCCGACGGGTCCATGAAGATGGCCCAGAAGCTCTTCCGGGATTCCGCCTCCGAGAGCCGCTCCGAGCAGGAAAGCAGGAAGGACCTGGACGACGGGGAGAATTCCCATTCCGAAGCCACACAGGCGCTGAAAGACACCATGAACCAGCTCTCCAAGTCCGCGCAGGACATGGAGGCCAGCACATTCGTGGCACGGCTCAGACAGGCCGCATCCAAGGAGGATTCCATCGCCCATGCGCTGGCCGGTCAGATCAACACCATTGCGGGCATGACCATGGAGGAGCTTGACCCTTCCACCAGGCGTGAAATGGAAACCATCGCCACCCTTCAAAATGCCTCCACGCAGGACATAGGCTGGATTCTGGAAGACCTCAGCTATTACAAGTCACGCACCGGGGAGCGCATTTACAGCGACCTGTACAACCAGATGAACGCTTTCTCCCTCCGGGAGAAGCTGGACCTGGTGCACGGCAATATCCTGAACGCAATCACAGCCCGCTCCATTGACGAGTCCCGCCTGTATGCCTCCACTCTGCGCCATTGGGCCAAATTGATAGACGACTATAAGAAGAGCCGCCGCGGCGGCGGGGGAGGAGGAGGCGGCGGGGGAGGCAGCCAGTCCTCCATTTCCGACGCCGAGTTTGAATTCATGCTGAAACTCATCCGCATGATCCAACAGGAACAGGATATCCGCATGCGCACCCGCGCCGCCGAACAGGAACACCGAAAAAAACTTCCCCCCCCTGCCCCATGAATACCGCCAATTTTCCAGCCATGATTCTGGCGCTTTCCCTGCCCTGCGCCGCCGCTCCGGCTCCCGCTCCGGAATATTCCGCCAAGCACAGGGAAACGGCATCCAAACTGGCAGTACAACAGGACGAGCTCCAGGCGGACACTTCCGACCTTATCCTGGGAGAAACCAATGAGGAGGTAGTGGACCTGCTGAAAAAATGCCGCCATGCCATGAATGACGCCGTGGACCTGCTGGAAGTTTACAATACCGGAGGCCAGACGCTGGCCGCGCAGTCGGATGTGATTGAATTGATTTACCAGGCAGCCAAGGCCAAGATGACCGGGGCCGACGGCCGGCCCAAGCCGGGAGGAAGAGCTCTTATGGACATGCTGCGCCAGCTGCTCGGCATGGATAGCGACTCCCAGTCCGCGGAACAGCAGGAAGGGAATGGGAAAGGGCAGGAAGGTTCCCAGAGAGGCAGCGGCAACAATCCCGGACGCGGAGCGAATGGAAAATCCAATATGGCCTCCTCCCAGGATAAAGGCGTTTCCAATCCGGACACGGCTGCGGAAACGCGTTCCGTTCCCAAATCCACCGGCATGTCCGCAGACGACATGCCTTCCGAATTCCGCAAGGCGCTGGACGCCTACAACAAGACTTTGCAGAAGTGAGACGCATCTCTCCGGACAGCCTTTTCACGCATGAACAGCAACTTCCCGTTTCCATGAAAAATCCCCGCCTCCTGCTTACCGCTTTCTTGACCTGCTGCATGACGGCCGCACCGCAAAACGCAGCGGCCCAATCCCCCATGAGAACGTCTTCTTCCGTGCCGCCCCAGGTGGAACTGATGTATGTGAAGGGGCTACGCTATCTTCAGAATGCCCAGAAAACGGATGGAACCTATGATGGAACTTACGGGAGGGAGCCTGGCATCATCGGTTTTTGCCTTATGTCCGTGCTGGCTCACGGAGACGATCCGAACGCGGGGCCGTACGCCACCATGGTGCGCCGCTGCGTAGATTACATCCTGTCCAGGCAGAACAAGGTATCCGGCTACATTGGGGATTCCATGTACAACCACGGCTTCGCCACTCTCGCCCTGGCGGAAGCCTACGGCATGGTGCGGGACGATCGCATAGGCCCCGCTCTCCGCAAGGCCGTGGCCCTGACACTGACCGCCCAGAAAAAAAACAAAACGGGAGGCTGGCGCTATTCCCCGGAATCCACGGACGCGGACAGCACGGTGACCGGCTGCCAGATCGTCTCCCTGTTCGCGGCGCGCAATGCGGGCATTCCCGTGCCGGATGAGGCCTTTGAACGCGGCCTCAAGTATATGGCTTCCTGCCGCGACAAGAAAGGCGCCTACGGCTACACCGGGCCGGCGGGTCCCCGCGTCACCCTCACGGCCATCGGTTCCCTGACGCTGTCCCTGGCGCGCCTTAAAACGGACCCGACCTTCAAGGATTCCCTGGCCTACCTGAAAAAGCACCTGAACTACCGGGATTCCACTTATCCGTTTTATTTTGAATATTACATGTCACAGGCCCTGTTCCATGCGGACCAGGAAGTGTGGAAGGAATGGAATTACAAAAATATGCGCTATCTGGGAGCCTCCCAGGCGCCCAACGGGTCCTGGCTTTCCGATCATTCCGCGGCATATTCCACTTCCGCCGCCCTGCTCTCCCTCGCGCTTAATTACAGATTTCTACCCATCTATGAACAATAGAATCCGCCTTTCCCTGATGCTGGCCCCGGCCTGCCTGCTGACCGCCTGGGCCAATTCCGTCATCGACGTGGTTACGGATAACAATTACCGCCTCCGCGGGGAAATCATTTCTTACGGAAAACAGGGCATCGTCATCAAGCACCCGGCCATGCGCCAGAACGCCGTCATTCTCCCGTCGGGAATCCGCGCTCTCTACTTTACGGGAACCGCCTCTCCGGATCTTCGCGCCCGGGACAAAATTTTCATGGCTGCGGGGCACAGGGACATCATCCCGTGCAATATCATTTCCATCACACAGGACAAAGTGCAGTACCGGGACATACTGGGCCATGAACGTTCCGTTCCCCGCAGCCAGGTGGCCGGGTTCCGGCTGAATACGCTGCAGGAAAAGGGCTTCTGGCAGGAACCGCTGATTTTTGACAACAGCTGGGTTTATTCCGGCAACCGGGAGGAAGACTACCGCACCCAGGCGGGGAGAAAACTGATGAATGCCCTGAAGCCGAAAATCCAGGGAGACAAGTACCAGTACCGGCTGGGCAACAATGATTACCCCACCTGGATACCCCTGTACAAGAATATCGGCCTGGATCCTTCCTCCTTTACCTTTCGCACCACCATCACCATGAACGGCAATAATGACCGCTCCGGCATTGTCTTCTGTTTCGGGGGGAATGAAAATATTCCTTTCCGGTCCAATTCCGGCAGCAACCTGAACAGGCTCATGCTCAGCATCTCGCCCGGAAAATGCACCCTGCTCCGGGAACAGAAGTCCGGCATCCTCGTGCTGGGGGAAACGGCCATTCCGGCCCCCATTCTGACGGAGGGCGTGGATATTCAATTGACAGCCTCCCGCCAGGGTGGAAACAAGCAGGTTTACGAGCTGTTGATAGGAGATCTGCCGCCCAGACTGATAACAGACCCCAGCCCGCCGGAACAGCCATTACAGGGAGACGCCTTCGGCCTCCAGATGGAAGGGCACGTGTCCCTGACCATCAGCAAACTGACCCTTTCCTCCATCACCCTGAGCGCCAAATCCGTGGCCAAAAACGGGAATGCAGAGACAGACCTTGTCCTGACAAAGGAAGAAGACGCCATTCCGGGTTCCGTCAGCGGTTACGACAGCAAAACCGGAACGCTGACGCTTTCCACGGACAAGGATTATCCGGGCATTCCCCGTGATTTTTCCATCCCGTCCAAGTACCTGGATACCGTCTTTTTTGCGGAACAGAACAGGAAAGACGACTCCCGCCCCCCAGCCCGCCACAGCCTCCAGATGAAGGACGGTTCCCGCCTGCACGGAGATATTCTGAGCATGGATTCCCTGAATATCATCCTGCGGCATCCGCAGCTCGGACAGATTTCCCTGCCGCTGAAAAACATCACCCGCGTGGAATTCCTGAATCCCGCCCAGCCATCCCGTTCCACTCCCTGATTGATCCCGCCATGAAACAGGCAATTACGCTTTTCCTGTGCGCCTGCGCCCTGCCGACCGCCCTCCTTCTGCCTCATGCTCGTTCGGAAGGGGTCATTACGCTTAAATCCGGGGAAAAACTGCCGGGCAGCATGGATACGATGAACCGCCCTTACCTAAAGGTCCGTTCCAGCATTCTTTCCAAACCCGTGGATGTCCATATGGGAGAGCTTGACGAGCTGGCCTCTTCCCGTCCGCTGGAAATACCGGAACAGTTTTCCATCATCAGGCTGGCCAATGGGGACGAGGTTTACGGCACCCTGAAGGCGCTGGATGCGGAAAATCTTCAACTCCAAACCGCTTGGGGCGGCCTGCTTCAGGTGGACCGCAAATATGTGCGCCACATCGGGTTCGACTCACAGAAAGCCTACCTGCGCAACGCTACGGAATCCCTCCAGGGCTGGGAGTCTTCCGCCAAAAGCACGCTGCCCGAATGCCGCAACGGATACTGGCTCATGCGCGGCTCCAATAATACGGAGCTGCAAACTTCCTTCCCCATGCCACCCCGCCTCCATGTGCAGTTCTCCCTTTACCATACCAATACGTTCCGGATTAATCTTGCCCTCTGGCAGGATTCCGAATCCGGAAACAGCATCAACCTGGATCTCTCCCTGGAAAAAGCGGAACTTTCCAAGAACAGTTCCGGCCAGTACCGAACGCTTGGCAGGGTGAAAAGGAACACGGAGCGGAACTGGTATGCCGACAAGAGCGTCAAGCGTTCCGACGTTCATTTTTACGCCGATCCGGAAAAGGGCAATTATTACCTGTACGTCAACGGTGAACAGGTAGCCTGGTGGGAGGAAGTCAAAGAGATGGACACTATCTTTGAAAACGAGAGCGGAGACGATGAAGGGGAAGATGGAGAAAGCGCCGGGAAACACGAATTCAAACCGGGAAACACTCTTGCCCTGGGAGGTTATGACAGCTTGAACATGGCCGTGTTCCATTTGAATGTATTTGACTGGAATGGAGCCATTCCCCATCTGGAGGAGGAGCTGGACATCATTTCCCGTTACGACCCGGCCGCCCCCAGAGACAAGGCTCTGCTGGTAAACGGAGACGTGCTCAGAGGAGCCATTTCCCTTCAGGAGGAAGGCTCCATCCGCATCAAGTCCGACCATTATGACGTCACCGTTCCCACCGTCAGGGTACGCGCACTGAACCAAAAAGGCCATGAAGAGAAAGACCTTCCGGAAGACAGCTCAGACACCCGCGTTTTCCTGACGGACCAGAGCGTCCTTTCCCTGGTCCTGGAAACTATCCGGAACGGGTTCATGGAAGGGCGCTCCTCCGCAGTCGGCAAGGTCCGGATTCCGCTCCAATCCGTCAGAAAGGTCCAGTTCAACCTGCAAAACCCGGAGCTGAGGAAGCAGAGGGAAACGCCGTTCCGGTACAAATAAAGGCTCTCCACCAGGCCGTCCTTTCCGGAGAAAGCCGGCTCCGGGAAAGCCAGAAGAAGCATCCGTTACCGCTCCTCCATTTCCTCCGCGCGCCGTACGGCGCTTTTCACCGCCTGAATCCAGGCATTGCGGAAGCCGCATTCATCCAGCGCATTCAGGGCGGCAATCGTGGTTCCTCCGGGGGAAGTGACCTCATCCCGGAGCGCCATGGGATGCTTCCCGGTCCGTTCCAGCATCAGGGAAGCCCCCCGCATGGTTTCCGCAGCCAGTCCCAAAGCGGTTTTCCTGGACAATCCCATGGCTACCCCTGCGTCTGCAAGCGCATCCAGAGCCGTAAACATGTAGGCGGGGCCGCAACCGGAAATGGCGGAAACGGCATTCATCCCGGATTCCGCCACCTTGTAAACGGAGCCGCAGCCGGAAAGCAGCATCCGGGCCGCCTCTTCATCTTCATCTTTTACGCCGTTTCCCGTACTGTAGGCGATGACGCCGGCCAAAACCATGCACGGGGTGTTGGGCATGGCGCGTATAATGCGCGTTCCGTCGCTGGCGCAGGCTTCCATATCATCCAGGGAAACGGCGGCAGCGATAGAAATCAGAAGGGGAAGCTCCGCCCCCCGTTCAGAAAGAGAGGAAATGAGCGGAAGGATGCCATGCGGCTTCACGGCCAGAATCAGGACTTCCACGGCGTCCGCCGCCTCCGCCTCCGAGGCCGCTTCATGAACTCCGGGGTATTCCTCCCTCAGAGCCTGCATGTTCTCATGGTGATGATCGTACACCCAAACTTCCTCCGGAACCGCTGCTCCGGCTTTCAGCATGCCCCGCAACAGGGCGCCTCCCATTTTTCCAAGTCCGATGATACCTGTTTTCATGGTTGATGATTTTTTACAGTCAACATATAAGCGATTTATAGAAAATGGAAATGCCAATGAAGGCCCATGGCTATGGACGAGAATGCCTTATTTCCGCGTTTGTTCCCTCCGGCCCTGTTATCAGCGTCTCTGGCTGGACATGCGGTTGGGATTTTGCGTACTGGGCCGCTTTGCAGAAACAGCCCTCAATATGGTCGTTGACAAACCCGGTTGCCTGGAAAAACGCATAACAGATCGTCGGACCGAAAAACCTGAATCCCCGCCTTTTCATGTCCCTGCTCATGGCTTCCGACTCCGGAGAAACAGCGGGAATTTGAGCCAGAGCCCTGAAATGGTTAACAATGGGCTGATGATTGGGGAAAAACGACAAGACGTACCGGTAAAAACTGCCGAATTCTTCCTGAACGGCCATAAACAGTTTCGCATTATTGACAGCGCTGTTGATTTTCAAACGGTTTTTGACAATTCCATCAAATCGCATCAACCGTTCCACATCTTTTGCCGTCATCCGCGCCACTTTCTCCACATCAAAGCCATGGAAGGCTCTCCGGTATCCTTCGCGCTTCCGGAGGATAGTGAGCCAGGATAATCCCGCCTGGGCACTCTCCAGCACCAGAAATTCAAACAGGGTTTTGTCATCGGAAACGGGCCTGCCCCATTCTTCGTCATGGTACTTTATATACAGTTCGTCCGTTCCGGCCCAGCCGCAACGCGCATTGATGATGTCTTCCATACCTGTCCCCGTTAAAATTCCTTTTTCCTGAACAGCCACGCCGCCAGCGTCATGTGAAAGACGAAGTACCCCAGCGTAATCAGGGCCAGGGTTCCGAACAGGGAAAGGGGAATAAACTGACCGTTCAGGGCGGAATCCGTCACGGAATAAATCTGGAAATTCGGAAAAATCAGGGAAAAGAGCCTGCTGCCCGCCACTTCCCACCAGGAAAGGCCATCCGTGCCGGATCCCACCCACAGGGAAAGAGCCTGCGTCTGGAACAGTCCCGCCAGATAGATCATGAACGTCAGCAACGCGCTGATAATGGTGCCGTTCGTCACGCAGGACATCAACAGCGTGAGGGAGGAAAGCACGACAAACTCGCACATCATCACGCCCAGCCCCGTCTGCACGTTCCAGGTAGCTCCCTGGAGGCGGATCCTGTCCAGGTACGGCTGCATTTCCTCCAACGTATAACGGCCTTTCAGCGAGGCTATCTGCTCCGCCACCACCGTATCCGTCCGCATCCACAGCACCAGCGTCATTACGGCATCCATCAGCAGAACGGCAACCAGGGTCAGGGCCAGCACCCCCAGCACCTTCCCCATCAGATAGTCGATGCGCGGCACCGGTTTGCAAAGGATAGTGTATAGAATACGGTCCTCCGCATCCCTGGGAATAATCAGGGCCGTGGCCGCCACGCAGAAAAAGAGGCCGAACACCCGCATGGCGCCGTAGGCGGAGTTTTTCAGCAGCACGAGTTCATTGATCCCCCCGGTTTCAGGCCCCAGCACCGCGCTCAGGCGGAAGGAACTCAGAGCCAGCAGCGCCACGGCGAAGAGCCCAAGAAAGAGAAACACCTTCATGCGCACCAGCTGCGTAAAGGTGGTACCGGCGATTACGGCCATGCGCCCGGGCGAAGGTATATAACCGGAGGTAATCCATGCCATGCGGATCATCTTGCCGTATTCCGGAGCAAATAAAAGAGCTTTTTATTTCATGTGCTGAACTCCTTCCGCCTTGAAGAAGCGCTTCTCCCGTGTTCTCATGGAGCGCGTATGAGTTTACGATCCCAGCTGGAAGAACTGCTCCCGGAACTTTTGCCTTCCGATCCGGCCCAGGCCATTAAGGGAACAGAACTCATCCGCCTGGTGCGCCTGAGGCTGGGGGAGGAATATTCGGACGCATCCCTGCGCTACCATTTTTCTTTCATGGCTTCCGAGCCGGATTCGGAAATCGCCAAGGTGGAACGCGGCCAGGGCTATTACAGGCGCATGAGGGAACGGGACGGGCAGCGCGTTCCCAGAGGGCTTTTGCCCCTGTTCCTCGGGGAAAACGAACCGGACACCCTGAACTGCCGCGCCAAGGCGCTGGCCTTGGCCGTGCGCCAGTACGATACCACGGGCCGCGGCGTTTTCGTGTTCAGTACCAGTGAAACCGGAACTTCCTGGGTAAAGCCGGATCTGGCCGTTGTGGAATGGCCGGAGGGGGAATGGGAGGGAAACGCGCTTGTTTTTGACAAAAGCGCACTTCAGCGCCGCCGCATGATCGGGGCACCCATGATGGGCATCCGCAGCGTCTGCGTAGCCCGCATGCCCGGAGGAGAAGACGGCAGAAGGGAATTTTTCAGGACTCTGGCCACGTCCCGCTGGGCACAGTGCGGAGAACTGGTCATTGTGGGGGAACTGCCGGATGATTCCGAATGCGCCGCCCTCCGCGGGCTGGCCGCCGAGTTCGGCGTAGGGGTGCTTTGCCTGGAAATTGCGGACGAACGCCTAGGAGAGCTCCCCGGCGCGGAGGAAATTTTCAAAGCCGGAGATGAAGAATGCGCCGCCCTGCTGGCGGAGCTCACGCCCGTACGGCTGGCCGCCGGAAGACTGAAGACGCTGGAGGCAGATACGGGGGAAACCCTGGGCGGGGAATTCGGAGCCCTGTTCGACTGGCTGGCCGCCTGCCTGGAACGCGGCAGCGTGGAAGAATATGAATTCCGCGTCTCCTGTTACTGAATGCGGCGGAGAGATTCTTGACAGAACTTGCGTATTAAATTAAAGATTTTCCCGGCTCCAACCCGCCCTTCCCCCTGACATGGAACAAGAAACACTGGTTTACCCGCTTGCGGACAATACTGTTCTGCAAGACAAATATACGATATTGAGCGTGCTGAACGCCGGCGGCTTCGGCATCACGTACCTGGCTCTGGACAACCCCGGTTCCCGGTATGTCGTCATCAAGGAATGCATGCCGGACGCCTACGCCTGCCGGGATATGGAAACCGGCGTTGTCCATCCCCGGAACGAACAGACCGCCGTCAATTTTTCCCAGAGCGTTTCCAATTCCCGGCAGGAGGCTTCCGTCCTGTCCCAGCTCAACCATCCCGGCATTGTCCAGGTGTTTGACATGTTTGACGCCAACGGCACCTGCTATTACGTCATGGAGAATATCCAGGGACAGACCCTGTTCGACCTGATGACCACCATGCACGCCACCGGGCAAACCATGGAACCGGCCCAGGCCACGGATCTTCTGTTCCGCCTGCTGGACATCCTGCACTACCTTCACTCCATGGGTGTGTACCATTGCGACATCAAGCCGAGCAACATCTTCATCCAGCCGGACGGAACGCCCAAGCTCATCGACTTCGGCGCCGTGCGCACCAAGACCCTCCAGCATCAGGGGCTCGTCCAGATCACCCCCGGCTATACCCCGCCGGAATTCTACCCCGGGCGCCGGAGCGAAATAGGCCCCTGGTGCGATATGTACGAACTGGGCGCCACGTTCTACGAATTGCTCACGGGCCAGGTTCCCCATCCGGCGGACCAGCGTTCCGTAGTGGACCGCAACCCGAAAGTGACCAGTTACGCGGCCCTGCGGAAAACCTATCCCATGAACTTCCTTTCCGGCATTGACAAAGCCCTGTCTCCGGATGAACGCAACCGATTCCATTCCGCCAAGGCATGGAACGACTATATCAACGCCATGGCGGCAGCAGGCACCCTGCAGGCCGGCGGAGTATCGAGGAAGGCCCTTCCCCAGGCCAGAAAAAAATCTTCCGCAGGCACGGCTTTCATCATTATCCTGCTCATTGCGGCGGCGGCCGTTTGGATATGCTGGGAGCAGGGATTATTCCATTTCTGATTCCTCTTTAACGGCTATGGCAGAGGGGCGGCTTGCGGCCGGAAAAAGGAACAATAAACCAAAGATAAAATTTTTCCGGCATTTAGTCAGAAGTCTGCCTGAATATTAAGATTTCGGGAGAAAAAATCATGAAAGCAATCAGCATTGAAGACAGAAACCCAATATTGGTGGAACAGCTTGTGAAGGTCTGGAAAGGTTCCGTGAAAGAAACCCACACTTTTTTGTCAGATGAGGAAATAAATCACATTCAGGAATATGTTCCCCAGGCGTTAAGGGAAGTGCCCCATCTGATGATTATAGAAGATGATCATGGATTTCCATGCGCATTCATGGGAATCAATGAACATAAACTTGAAATGCTGTTCGTTTCTCCGGAAGCGCGCGGCCGCGGACTGGGGAAAAAATTAATTGAAACCGGCATCAGGGAATATTCCGTTAATGAATTGGGAGTTAACGAACAAAATCCTCAGGCGAAAGCGTTTTACGAACATATGGGATTTCATGTCTACAGAAGAGCGGAGACCGATGAACAGGGCAAGCCTTACCCCGTTTTATACATGAGGCTGTCGCCATCCGTTTATTCCGGAAGGGATTGATCCCCCATTACAGTTTTCCTTCAAGGCCGCGCCGCTTCAACGCAACAAGGGCTGAACCATCCGGTTCAGCCCTTGTTGGATAAGGATGCGGACGGGAAGTCGCGCTTACAGGCTTTCCCCGAAGTCCTGACGGTATTTGGCCGCCAGTTTTTCAGGCCAGTCGCTCTTGGCGCGGAGCTTGCCCATGAAGAAGCGCAGGACGGGCGGTTCCTCCACAAATTCCAGGCCGCCAATCAAATCGCGGTTGTCATAGAGCCACTTCATGCGGTCCGCCACGTATTTCACCTGGGATAATGTGAAGACACGGCGCGGGAAGGCCAGGCGGAGCAGTTCCACATCCGCCAGAATGTCCTTGCCGTTTTCGTCGCGGACGCTGGAAAGCGTGCCGCGTTCCATGCCGCGCACGCCGGAGGCGATGAAGAAAGCCGCCGCCAAAGCCCCGGCGGGATAGTCCTCCTGCGGAATATGGGGCAGGAAACGCCCGGCGTCAATATGAGCGCCCAGGCCGCCAGCGGGGGTCACGCATGGAATGCCCATGTCCACCATCTGGCCGATGAAATATTCAATGAAGGAGGGGCTCTGAGAAATCACGGTCAGATCCGTGGTTTCATACAGGCCCACGGCCATGGCCTCAATTTCCCGCACGGAAATGCCGCCGTAGGTCAGGAAGCCTTCAAACAGGGGAACCAGATGCTCCATTTTTTTGGCAATGGCGCGGTCATTCGTGCAAATGCCGCCGCCGCGGGAAGAAGAAACCTTGCGGGCGGAAAAGTACACCAGATCCGCCAAACCACACATGGTTTTCAGGATGTCCGCGCAGGATGAGTCCTTAAACTCGTCTTCACGCATCTTGATGAAATAGGCGTTTTCCCCGATCAGGGAGGCGTCCAACACCAGCATGATGCCGAATTCATCGCAAATACCTCGGATTTCCCGCATGTTGGCAATAGAAAAGGGCTGGCCGCCAATCAGGTTGGTGGAAGCTTCCATACGCACGAAGGGAATTTTGTCCGCCCCGTGCCGGGCGATGCAGTCCCGCAGCTTGGCGGGATCCAGATTGCCCTTGAAGGGATTGGTGCTGACCGGGTTGACGGCTTCATCAGCCACCAGTTCCTCAATCTTTCCGCCGTTCAGGTCAATGTGGGCGTGCGTGGTAGTGAAATGGTAGTTCATCGGAACCACGTCTCCGGGTTTCACAAAGGTGCGGGCAATAATGTTTTCACAGGCTCGGCCCTGGTGGGCGGGAAGCAGGTATTTCTTGCCGAAGACATCCCATACGGCCTGCTTCAGGCGGTCAAAGCTCTGGGAACCGGCATAGGCGTCGTCCGCACGGAACATGGCGGCGATCTGGTTGTCGCTCATGGCGTTGACGCCGGAATCCGTCAGCATGTCCAGATAGACGTCGTTCGTGCTGAGCTGAAAGGTATTAAACCCGGCTTCCCGTGCGGCTTCCAGACGGCGTTCCACGGGAACAAGATGCAGCTTCTGCACCACGCGGACTTTGTGCAGTTCCAGGGGAATTTGTTCCCCATTGTAAAATTTGACAACGTTTGATGGTTCTGAATTCATAAAATAAAAGGTAAATAAAAGTGTAGCAGAATGAATCTTTTCCGCAACATAAAAGGACAGATGGCTTCTTTTTGCCCCCCCGCCGGAAAGGCAGGAATGACGCTGAAAGGAAAAATGTGGAACTTTCCGGAGGGAGTTTCTAGCGTGGCTTCCTATGAAAAAATACTGGAAATTGATTCAACAGCACCTGGGCGTGGATGCTGACGGCATCCCCGGCCCCAAGACGGCTCTGGCCCTGCTGGAAAAGCTGGACATCCGCCAACCGGAACATTCCTGGCCCAGCCAGGAGGACGTGCGTTCCGGAAAATCCGTCTTCGGCCGTGCGGGAGATGAAAGCAACATGACCAGCATCAAGCTGCCTTATGTCATGCGGCTGGCGTGGGAAACAAACACGACCGTTTCCACCATGCGCTGCCACAAGCTGGTGGCGGAACCGCTCGTCCGCATCTTCCAGGCTGCTCTGGACCATTACGGCATGGAGAAAATCAGGGAACTGGGGCTGGACCTGTATGGCGGCTGCTTCAACAACCGCTCCATTATCGGCGGAAAAGCCACATCCATGCATGCCTGGGGCATCGCCGTGGACATGGATCCGGACAGAAACGGACTAAATGTCTCCGCGCCGAAAGCGGTTCTGTCCGGACCGGAGTACACCGCTTTCTGGCAATTCGTGGAAGCGGAAGGGGCCGTATCCCTGGGACGCTCCCGCGACTACGACTGGATGCACTTCCAGTTCGCTACTCTTTGACCGGAGCGGACGCGAACGTCCTCCAGCCCTCCTCCCAGCGGCGGCGGAGGGCTGGCCAGTCCTCACCGTTCCCTCCATGCCCCATAAAAGAGCGCTTTTTCAGCTCCCGGAAGCTTTCTCCGGGAAGGTGGAGGAGTTCCCCGCGGTCATAGGCATTCTGATCGCACATGCCGTTAAAAACGGGAGTCCACTGCCAGCGGCGCACGCCCAGATAGTTCTTGAACGTATCCACCAGTTCCGTCGTGCAGTTGGCGGTGACGGTATGATAATAGCGCGGGCGTTCATGGAGACTGTTGATTTTTTCCGCAAACCCCAGAAAGGCCTTTTTCAGGTTTTCCCTGTCAATGTTGATACGGTACAGGTACATGTCCTCTTTCCGGTAATTAGTGCGCAGGGCGAACAGGTCTTCTTCGTCCGCCAGGATGTAAATCACGTTGAATTGCTTGTAAAGGCCAGGGACACTTCCCTGCTCCACCCCTTCAGGCAGCCGCGTTTCCACGGACAGGGCCAGATGCTTCCCATCCTCAAAACCGAAGGACAACATGGTATGGGCCACGAATTCCATCCCATCCCAGTGGCTCACGGCAAAATCCAGCGTAGCCAGCTTGTCCAGGTCAAAGCGGCGCGTCACATAGCGCGCGTCGAAGTCCCGCTCCGTCCGGTAGATAAAACTGCGCACGTCCTTCACCACGATTTCATTTCCGTTGATTTCCACGGAGGGCAGGCGACTCCAGGACGGCTGCCATTCCTTATCGTTCGTCGCCGGTATGCACAGGTAGTACGCCAGCAACAGGGCCGGCACTCCCCAGGAAGCGCGCCATAATACGGGCCGTTTTCTGCGGAGGGCGAAAGCGCACGCCATGGCCGCCACGTACAACCACACCAGCACGGGACCTCCCCATACGTTGTAAAAAACCACGCCCGCCGCCCATACGGAGAGGCCGAACCACGCCGCCATCATCAGAATGCGGGCGGCGGCCAGGCCCGCGTGGCGCAGGAAAGTCAAATGCATGAAAAATAAAAAGCAGGCCGCGCGTTCCAGCTCATGAAACGCGCGGCCCGTTAACGGAAGTTACCTGAAAGAAAGGCCTTTCACTTTGTCCGTCAGGGCTTTCAGCACGCGCTGGTGCGCTGCGTCCACTTCCGCGGCCGTGAGGGTCTTGGCCGGATCCCTGTACAGGAAGGTGTAGGCAATGGATTTGCGGTCCGCCGGGAGTTTTTCACCGGAGGGGTCCGTGAACACGTCAAAGCAGGAATAACTGACAAGCAGTTTTTCCCGTGCGGATTCCACGGCCTTGACAATGTCCGCATTGGGCGTGGAGAGGGGCAGTTCCATGGCCGCATCGCGGGAAGAACCGGGGAATTGGGGCAATTCCGCAGCCTTCACGGGCGCGGTGAGGATTTCCTGCATTTTGCGGAGATCCAGTTCCGCCACGTACACGGGCTGGCCCAGGCCCAGCTCCCGGCAGCGCGCCAGGGACAGGCGGGCGAAATAGCCGCAGGCCTTTCCGTCCAGCTGCACATCCGCTCCCAGGGCGGCCTGTTCGCGCGGTCTGGCAGGCGTGAGCGTAAAACGGTGGCCCGGAGCCAGAACAGCCATCACGGCCAGAAGGTCCTCAAAGGAGGCCTGCTCCGGCCTGGGGTCCGCCCAAGAGCGCGCCGTGCGGTCCCCGGAAACCAGGATGCCCAGGGTATCCGTTTCAATGTCCCTGCCCTTGCCGCCGCCCGTATTGCGGAAGACGCGGCCAAGTTCAAAGAAGCGCAGGCCGGAAACGCCCTGGTTGCTGTTGCGCACGGCGGCGGCAATCAGACCGGGCGTATGGGCGGGGCGCAGCACGGAGTGATCCTCGCTGAGCGGCAGGGACACGCGGATGAGGTCACCGTCCTGAAGGGGGCGCAGGGGCAAGGCATCCTTCACCTGGGCGATGGCGCCGTCCGCGGATTCAGAGGCGATGAGCTTGATGGTCTGGGTTTCATAAAATCCCAGGGCCGCCAGCTTGCGGCGCAGCTCCATCTGGAAATTATAGGCCGCATCCACCGGGGATTCCGCCACGAAGGGGCCGGAGAAGCGGGACGGTATGCCGTCCAGACCGAAAACGCGCACGATTTCCTCCAGCAGGTCGCACGGACGCGTGAGGTCCAGGCGGTGGGGGGGGATCAGCCAGCATTCGGGAGACTCCGGAACCTGCTTCAGGCCCAGCGCCGTCAGGATGCGTGCCCCTTCCTCATGGGAAATGGAACCGCCGGAAATCTGATCCAGCGACTTCCAGGGAAGTTTTACAAAGCCCAGTTCATTAGTCACCGTGGAGCCCTTCCCCTGCTTCAGGGAAGCGGGCACGGAAACGGGGCTGTCCGCCCCTCCGCAGGAAGGCATGGAAGCATGCGCCGGATTAGGAACGGGAGAACCGGCCACATACGTCGGGGAAGCCGTTCCGCCCGCCAGCTGGAGAATCAGTTCCACGGCGCGCACGGAACCGCGCAGGACATTCCAGGCGGAAGTGCCGCGTTCAAAGCGGTAGGAGGAGTCGGAGGACAGGGCCAGCCTGCGGGACGTGGCGCGCACGGAGGAGGGCTTGAACCAGGCGGACTCCAGAATGATATCCGTGGTGGCGTCCGTCACGCCGCTTTCCTCCCCACCCATCACGCCGCCGATGGCGAGCGCCTTGCCGGATTGGTCCGCGACAACCAGGTCCGTGCAGTTAAGCGTGTATTCCTGGCCGTCCAGAGCCTTGAAAGTTTCCCCTTCATAAGCGGTGCGGGTAACGATGCCGCCCTGCACTTTCGCCGCGTCAAAGGCATGGAGGGGCGTTCCCAGTTCATGCAGGACGAAGTTGGTAATATCCACAATGTTGTTGATGGGGCGCAGACCGACGGCTACCAGGCGTTCCTTCAGCCATTCCGGGCTTTCCTGCACGTTCACGCCGCTGATTTTTACGGCGGTGTAGTACGGGTTCAGCTCCGGCTGATCCAGCCGCACGAAG